>NZ_JBHXMU010000110.1:0-16688 GCF_042720685.1 Kitasatospora sp. NPDC058492 | reverse complement strand
TGGGCTCACCTGGCCATGGGCTCACCTGGCCATGGGCTCACCTGGCCATGGGCTCACCTGGCCATGGGCTCACCTGGCCATGGGCTCACCTGGCCATGGGCTCACCTGGCCATGGGCTCACCTGGCCGGGCGCCGGCCCGGGCCGCCGTGGCGTGGGGCCGGGCGGCTGCCGAGCCTCGCAGCCGCCGGGCCTGCGCCCGGCAGGTTCCTCTCCTCGGCCGGGCCTGCGCCCGGCGGGTTCCTCTCCTCCTTACCTCGGTGGCTGCGGCTGCCAGAGGCACCCGCAGTCCGGATGTCCGCGCAGTCGCAGACGTCGTGGCATCCCTTCGCCGGCCGATACCTCGCACCATCCGTCCACGCTCGGCGGCCGCCCGCCGTCCAGGTGGATCTGGACGTGCAGTGCCGCCAGGCCGGCCACCATCGTGGCCAGGGCCGTGTCGCAGGCCGGGGTGCGCGCCCGGCCGGGCCCGCCGTCCGCCAGCTGGGCCAGGATCCGGGGCCAAGCGGCGTCCTCGTCCTCCCGGCGTAGGACCAGGCAGTGTCCGCAGGCCGACACCCCTGGCAGCACCAGGGGCCCGACCACCCCGAACTCCTCGACCAATCCGACGTACAGGTGCGGCACCCCGGCCCGGAGCAGCAGTCGGGCCTCGTACGTCCCGCCGGCGAACGCCCCGCTCCCGTCCCGGGGCGCGAGCACCACGAGGTCGGGCGGCGGCCCGTCGGGCTTTCGCCGGGGCACGGGCACCAGTGGTCGGCCCGACGCCCGTTGCACGGCCTCCCGGGCGGCCGTCAACCGCAGCCGCCCGACGTCCCCCGGCGGCAGTCCTGCCGGGGAGCAGTCCCCGGGGCGCACCCGGCCGCCGTCCACCACGGTGACCGTGCCCGCCCCGCCGGCCGAGAGCACGGCCGCCACGGCGGCGCCCACCCGGCCCGCGCCGCGGACCTCGATCCGGGCGCCGGCCCGTCGGGCCAGGACCGCCGGTGCGGCGCCGGGGCCGGAGTGGACCAGGGACAGTGAGGCGAGGTCCGGCCCGAGCAGGTCCCGGTGGGGCTGGGGGAAGCGGGCCAGCGCGGTGCCGGTCGCCTCCGCGTCGTCCAGTAACCCGGTCTCCTCCAGGTCGGTCAGCAGTGCGTCGGCGGGCTCCCGGCCCAGGCCGAGCTGCTCGCCGGCCTCCAGCAGTTCGGGGCGCTCCCTGGTCCCGTCGACCAGGCCGAGGAAGTCGCAGAGGGTCTTGTCGGCCTGGCCGAGCACCCCGGCGTAGCGGGTGATGGTCCCGAACTGCAGGGTGTCGGAGTCCCGCCAGCTGCGGGACAGGGCGGGCTTCAGTACGAGGCGCACGGCGATCTCCCTTCCGATCGTTTCCGGACGGCTGACCGCAGCATGCCCCATCGCGCCGACGTCGTGCGCAAAGTTATCCACAGGCTCGGGCTCATGATCACATCATCTGTTCGCAGACCCTGTGGATAACTGCCCATCCGCTCCGGCGCCAGTTTCCGGACACCCGCCGTCGACTTTTCGTTCCCGATCACTCCACGAAAGATTTCGGCCACGGCACCGGACTTCTGTCCGTGGTACCGGGTAACGTCGTGTGCCATGGCAGCCGAGCGGGACTCCCATCCACCGGCGTCGCGTCGGCGTGCCCGTGCAGCGTCCGGGTCGCAAGTGGCGGCGCCCGGCACGCGTGGGCGTCGGGACCAGGATCAGCAGGCGAGGCCCGCGTCGCCGCAGCACCCGGCCGCCGTCGCGCCACCGGAGCCGCACGACCGCGGCCGGGTGGAAGTGCGCCGCAGCGCCCGCCGCAGTCGCACCGTCTCGGCCTACCGCGAGGGCGACCGCACGATCGTGCTGATCCCGGCCCGGATGTCGCACGCCGAGGAGCAGCGCTGGGTCGCGCAGATGCTGGAGAAGCTCGCCGCCCAGGAGAGCCGCCGGATCCTCGGCGACGACGCGCTGATGGACCGGGCCCGCGGGCTGTCGGCCGCCTACCTGGGCGATCGCGCCCGGCCCGCCCAGGTCCGCTGGGTCACCAACCAGAACTCGCGCTGGGGCTCGTGCACCCCCAGCGAGGGGACGATCCGCCTCTCCCACCGTCTGCAGGGCATGCCGGAGTACGTCCTCGACTACGTGCTGCTGCACGAGCTCGCCCACCTGCTGGTGCCGGACCACGGCCCGGCGTTCTGGGCCCTGCTGGAGGCCTACCCCCGGACCGAGCGGGCCCGCGGCTACCTGGAGGGCGTGGTCTCGGCGGCCCGGCTGCCGCACATCCCCGGCGCCCGGCACGCCGACCGGGATGCCGATCCGGCCTGTTCCTGCGGCTGACGGCTTGACGCCCGGCCGGGAGGTGGCGGTGAAGAGGGCGGCGAGGAGAACGACGCGGAGAATGACGCGGGGAACGAAAAGAGGGGGGGGGGGGGGGGTGGGGCCCCGGGTGGGGTGGGGGGGGGCTCGGCGACCTCGGTAACCCTTCGTCGGGGGCGCGGGGCTAAACACTCGGTGGGGGGGTGCGTCTTCGCCCCCCCCCCCCCCCTCTTCGGGTTTCACCTCAGCTGGTCAGCCGGCGGGCCCGTGCCACCAGGTCCCGCACCGAGTGGTCGGTCAGCTCCGGCAGCCGGTCGTAGTCGAACCAGCGCAGGTCCAGCGACTCCTCGCTGATCAGCGCCTGTGCACCGGCCGGGGCCACCGCGATGTACTGGACGTCCAGGTGGGTGTTCTCCGGCCGGTCCTTGCCGGTGCAGCGGACCAGGTGCCGGTCCAGCTTGGCCGGCACCGGGACGCCGTCCACCTCCAGCAGGGACAGGTCGGGGATGCCGGACTCCTCGACGGCCTCCCGCAGCGCCGCCGACGCGAGGTCCCGGTCGTCGGGCTCGCAGTGCCCGCCCATCTGCAGCCAGATGCCGACCTTGGGGTGCAGGGTGAGCAGCACCCGCCCGGCCGCCGGGTCGACGACCGCCGCGCTCGCGGTGATGTGCGCGGGCAGGCAGGACCGGTACAGGCCCTCGGGCTGCTCGGCCAGGTGTGCCAGGTAGTCGAGCCGCAGCCGGTCCTGCTCCTCGTCGGCGGGGCGCCACCCG
This sequence comes from Kitasatospora sp. NPDC058492, assembly GCF_042720685.1. Classification (NCBI taxonomy): domain Bacteria; kingdom Bacillati; phylum Actinomycetota; class Actinomycetes; order Kitasatosporales; family Streptomycetaceae; genus Kitasatospora; species Kitasatospora sp. NPDC058492. Next base: position 13,616 of record NZ_JBHXMU010000110.1, on the reverse strand, counting down.
GTCAGGGTGCGCACGGCGTCCGCGTGCAGGGACGTCGCCCCGGTGTCGGTGGCCGTCATGCGGTGGGCTCGCCCTTTCCGTCGGTGCCGTCGCCGTCCTGCTTCGGCTCGTCGCTCTTCGCCGGCCCGTCGTTCTTGGTGAGGTCCGGCTTGGCGGCGGTGCCGCCCGCGGCGGCCTCGCCGAGCAGCTTGTCGATCGCGTCGAAGTCGAGGCCGCCCTCCAGGTCGCCGGTGCCCCGGTGCACGAAGGCGTCCGGGTCGTCCAGGTCGGCGGCGGTGGGCAGCATGTCCGGGTGCTGCCAGAGCGCGTCGCGGCCCTCGATGCCGCGCGCGTCGGCGAGCAGCGCCCACAGCCGGGCGGCGTCGCGCAGCCGGCGCGGGCGCAGCTCCAGGCCGACCAGGGTGGCGAAGGTCTGTTCGGCGGGCCCGCCGGCGGCGCGGCGGCGGCGGACGGTCTCGCGCAGCGCGCCGGCCTGCGGCAGGTGCGGTTCGGCGGCGGCGTGCACGACCGCGTCGACCCAGCCTTCGAGCAGCGCGAGCGCGGTCTCCAGGCGGGCGAGCGCGGCCTTCTGCTCGGGGGTGTCCTCGGGCTGGAGCAGCCCGCCGGCCAGCGCCTCCTGGAGCGCCTCCGGGTTGTTCGGGTCGAGCTGGCCGACGAGCTCCTCCATCCGGGAGGTGTCGACCTTGATGCCGCGGGCGTAGGCCTCGACGGCGCCGAGCAGGTGGGCCCGCAGCCACGGCACGTGGGCGAAGAGCCGCTGGTGGGCGGCCTCGCGCAGGGCGAGGTAGAGCCGGACTTCGTCGGCGGGCACGTTCAGGCCCTCGCCGAACTCGGCGACGTTCTGCGGCAGCAGTGCGGCCTTGCCGGCCGGGGCGAGCGGCAGGCCGACGTCGGCGGAGCCGACCACCTCGCCGGCGAGGGCGCCGAGCGCCTGGCCGATCTGGGTGCCGAACATGGCGCCGCCCATGGAGCGCATCATGCCCATCAGCGGGCCGGCCATGGCCTGCATCTCCTCGGGCAGGACGCCGCCCATGGCGTTGCCGACCCGCTCGGCGACCGGGTCGACGAGGTCCTTCCAGACCGGGAGGGTGGCCTCGATCCACTCGGCGCGGCTCCAGGCGACGGCGGAGGCGGCGCCGGAGGGGAACTCGGTGACGCCGTCGAGCCACAGGTCGGCGAGCCGGACGGCCTCGGCGACGGCGGAGTGCTCGGCGGCGCTGACCGAGCGGTCCTTGCTCTTGCCCTCGGCGGGTTCGGCGACGACGCTCTGGCGGGCGATGTTCTTGGCGAGGTCCCAGTTCACCGGGCCGCCCTCGAACGAGAGCATCTGCCCGAGCTGCTGGAACGCGCTGCCGAGGTCGTTGGGGTTGAGGCCGCCGAACATCGCGGCGAACGGGTTTTCGGCCCCGCCGGGGCCGCCCGGGGCTCCGCCGCCGGGCATGCCGGGCATGCCGAACAGGGCGCCGAACGGGTTGCCGGCGCCGAAGCCGAACGGCTGCGCACCGCTCTGGTCGGAGCCTGCGGAGCTCTGGTCCTTCTTCTGCTGCTCGTTGTCGGGCTTGGCCTTGCCGTCCTCGGGCTCCTCGGGCGGAACGCCGAATCCGAAGGGAAGGTCGCTCACGGGGTCCTCGATCCGGTCGGCCGTCATACGGGTGTGGCGGGAAGTGCTGCCCGCCCGGGGCACCGGCGGAGTGGGGGACTCGTGGGCGGCTCCAGTGCGGCAGGCCCGCGCCGGGTGCACCGCCGGGCCTTCGCCTCGGGCAGGATGGACGTACGTGACACACGTCCGTACGCACATAAGCTAACCGTGGAGGATGGTCGGTGAGTTCCCCGCCTTCGGACGTTCGCTCTGGGCTGACCGGAGACGAGGACGCCCCGGACATCACGGCGTCGCCGCCTCCAGCCTACGGCGGACGGCCGCTGACCGTGGCCGTCACCGGTGCCGCCGGCGTGATCGGCGAGCGGGTCGCGGCCCGTCTGGTCGCCTCGCCGCACGTGCGCAGGGTGCTGGCGGTGGACGACCGGCGCGGTGAGGTGCCGGGTGTGCAGTGGCGGGTGCTGGACGTGCGGGACCCCGCGGTGGCCGAGCGGTTGTCCGGGGTGGACGTGGTGGTGCACCTGGCGATGGACTTCGGCATGGAGTCGGATCCGCGCGCCCGCAGCGCCTACAACGTGCGCGGCGCGCAGACCGTGCTGACGGCGGCCGCGGCCGCCGGGGTGCACCGGGTGGTGCTCTGCACCTCCGCGATGGTCTACGGCGCGCTGGCCGACAACGAGGTGCCGCTGGCCGAGGACTCCGAGCTGCGGGCGACCGAGGAGGCCTCGCTGGTCGGGGACCTGCTGGAGATCGAGCGCCTGGCCCGCCGGGCGCCGCGCGCCCACCCGGGGCTGCAGGTGACGGTGCTGCGTCCGGCGGTGGTGGTCGGCCCCGGTGTGGACACCGTGCTGACCCGGCACTTCGAGGCGCCGCGGCTGCTGGTGGTGGCCGGTTCCCGCCCGTGCTGGCAGTTCTGCCACGTGGACGACCTGGCGGCGGCGCTGGAGTACGCGGCGCTGGGCCTGGTGGAGGGCGAGGTGACGGTCGGCTGCGACGGCTGGCTGGAGCAGGAGGACGTGGAGCGGCTGTCGGGGATCCGGCGGATGGAGCTGCCGGCCTCGCTGGCGCTGGGCACCGCGGCCCGGCTGCACCGGCTGGGCCTGACCCCGGCCCCGGCGGGGGACCTGGCCTACACGATGTACCCGTGGGTGGTGTCCGGCAGCCGGTTGCACGAGGCGGGCTGGCGTCCGGAGCACAGCAACGAGCAGGTGCTGGCCGAGCTGCTGGGCCAGGTCGCCGGGAAGCACGCGGTGGCCGGGCGCCGGCTGGGCGGCAAGGAGGCCGCGACCAGCCTGGGGGCGGCCGGGGCGACGGTGGCGCTGGTCGGTACGGCCGCGCTGGTGCGCCGGGCCCGCAAGCGGCGCCGCTTCTGAGGCCGGTGGCCCCGAGGGGGGAGCAGATTTTCTCACGATGCGGAATCCCGCCATCGTGATGCGGAACCTGCTTGCCTCAAACCACCCGGGATGGGGAATCATGGGGGCATGCCCGAGAACCAGGACCCCATCCGCCTGCTCGCCGTCCGCGACACCCCGCTCTCGCTGGACGAGGTGTACGAGGCGGTCGGCGACGACGCGGCCGGCGGGACGACCGTCTTCGTCGGGACGGTCCGCGACCACGACGGTGGCAAGTCGGTCACCGCGCTGGAATACAGCTGCCACCCCACCGCCGAGCAGGAGATGCGCCGGATCGCGGAGAAGGTCGTCGCCGACTTCCCGGTGCGGGCGCTGGCCGCGGTGCACCGGGTCGGCCGGCTGGAGATCACCGACAAGGCGGTGATCGTCGCCGTGTCCTGCGCCCACCGGGGCGAGGCCTTCGCGGCCGCCCGGCGGCTGATCGACGACCTCAAGCACGAGGTGCCGATCTGGAAGCACCAGGTCTTCGCCGACGGCGAGGAGGAGTGGGTCGGCGCCGGCAGCTGCTGACCCGGGCGCCCCCTGTGGGCCGGACCGGATCGGACCGGCCGCGACCGGACGGGGCCTGAAGGGGTCCGAAGAGGTCGATCGGCTGCGGAGAGTCGCCACCGGTGCACGGAATGCGACGAGCATGCCGGACGGGCCGGGCTCTCACTCGAACGGGTCCGGGTCAGTGGGCCGAATACTCCCTGGCAGTGAGCCGATCGGCCGTCCCGTAACCCGGACGGCGCCGCCCGCGTTGTCCGCCGGAGTGGTTAATCTGCTCATAGACACGACGAGCTGGGAGTACTGATATGGGTGCGCTCGCCTGGTTGATCATTCCGGTCATCGCCGTCCTGCTCGCCGCCTTGTGGGCGGGCTGGGCCCAACGCGCCCCGAGGGCCACGGGGGACCCGGCCTCGCTCGCCGAGCACCGGCGCTTCATGGCCGCGATGGAACGCACCACCGCCGGGAGCACCGCCTCCGAGGACGGTTCCGGCCGGTAGCCCGGGGGGCGTCCGCTCATCCGCGTCCCGTACTGTCGAGGCATGCCACGCCGCTCCGCGACGATGCTCGCTGCCACCCTGCTGCTCATAGCGCTGCTCTGCGTCTCGGTGCTGATGAAGGTGCCGTACACGGAGATGAGCCCGGGGCCGACGTACAACACGCTCGGCAACCAGGGGGGCAAGTCGGTGATCACCATCACCGGGCGCGACTCGTACCCGACCACCGGGCACCTCAACATGACCACCGTCCAGGTCACCGGGGCCAAGTACGAGCCCAGCCTGGTCAACGCGGTGGTCGGGTGGCTTCGCGACGACGTGATGGTCGTGCCGCACGACAACGTCTACCCGAAGGGGCAGACGGACGCCGACGCCAAGAAGCAGAACGCCGAGGAGTTCGCCTCCTCCGAGGACAGCGCCCGCACCGCCGCGCTCAACCAGCTGGGCATCCCGGTCGGCACCGAGCTGATCATCAAATCGGTCACGGCGGGGGCTCCGGCGGAGGGCCGGCTGCACGCGGGCGACCAGATCGTGGCCGTCGACGGCACGCCGGTCGGCACGGTCGAGCAGGTGGTGGCCGCGGTCACCAAGCACAAGCCGGGCGAGTCGGCGGTCTTCACCGTCGTCCCGCGGGTCAAGGACGCGACCGGCAACGGCGGCGCCAACCCGGGGGACCGGACCGACGTCACCGTCCCCACCGTGCGGGCCAAGGACCTCGACCCGAAGGCCCCGGCCGAGCGGGCGGAACTCGCGGTGGTCGGCATCGGCACCACGATCCGGCACACCTACCCGTTCCAGATCGACATCGGCCTCCAGGACGTCGGCGGGCCGAGCGCCGGGCTGATGTTCTCGCTCGGCATCATCGACAAGCTCACCCCCGGCGGCGACCTCACCGGCGGCCGGTTCGTGGCGGGCACCGGCACCATCGACGACGACGGCAAGGTCGGCCCGATCGGCGGGATATCGATGAAGCTGATCGCCGCCCGGGACGCCGGCGCCGAGTACTTCTTCACCCCGTCCTCGAACTGCGCCGAGGCGACCAAGAACGTCCCGTCCGGACTGAACCTGATCAAGACGGACACGCTGGACGGCGCGCTGAAGTCGCTGGAGCAGATCCGCTCCGGGCAGACCTCCGCGCTGCCGTCCTGCGCCGTGAAGTAGTGCCGTGAAGTAGTGCCGTGAACTAATGCCGTGAACTAATGCCGCGGCCGTAGTGCCGTGGCGTAGTGCCGTGAACGTGGAGTGGTGCGGCCGGGGGGCTACGAGAAGGTCGCCAGCAGCGCCGCGGTCAGGCCGGGCACCAGGTCCGGGCCGGTCAGCACCTCGCGGGCGACGTCCTTGGAGCGCAGCCGCAGCGCGATCTCCTTCTTGCCGTTGCGCAGCACGGCGGCGGTGATCCGCACCTCCTCGCGCTTGGGGTGGTTGGCCACCCACTCGGCGAGCTGGGCGTCGCTGGCGTTGCGCGGGCGGGTCTGCTCGGAGCCCGGCGGCAGCATCAGGCGCTCGACGACCAGGGCGCAGCCGACCACCGCGTCGGGCCAGGCGATGGTGCCGAGGAACTTGTCCAGCTCCATGCCGGCCGGCAGCTCGTCCTGCTCGACCGGGGTGAGGCCGGCCGTGTCGTCGTCGCCGAGGCCGAGCTGGGCGGCGATCTTCGGGTCGGCCTTGCGCAGGGCGGTGCTGTCCACCAGGGCGAACAGCCGGGCCGGGAGGTCCCAGCCGAGCGTGGCGGCGTACTCGTCGATCTCCAGCGCGGCCCGGGTGAGTGGGGTGGCGGCGGGGAGCTTGGAGACGTCGTCGGGGGAGCCGGGGGGGTTGAGTGCATTGGACGCGTCGGACATGCCTCAATCCTCACACGCCGGGCGGGGGCCCGGGCGCCGGGCGCCGCGAGTGGGCCGGGGAACGGCCGGGACGGGGAACGTCGTCGTAACCGTCTGCTAACGGTGGGAACTCGGCCAAAGCCTGGTTAAGTTTCCCTGAAGACCGACTGACTCCAGTGACTCCAGACGACACAGCTGAGGTGCCACCGTGGTATTCCAGATGCCGGAACGCTCAGGGCCGGGTTTCCGGCGCAGGGTAGGGCCGCCCTCCCGGCGGGCGCGGGTGGCCCTGCTGACCCTGGGCGTACTCGCGGTGCTGTTCCTGCTGTTCGTCATGTTCGCCGGGTTCTGGACGGACTGGCTGTGGTTCAGGTCCGTCCGTTACTCCTCGGTGTTCACCACGCAGCTGTGGACGAAGATCGGCCTGTTCGCGGTGTTCGGCCTGCTGATGGCGGTGATCGTCGGCTTCAACGTCTGGCTGGCGCACCGGCTGCGGCCGCCGCTGTCGGCGATGTCGGTCGAGCAGCAGAGCCTGGACCGCTACCGCTCGGGCCTGGCGCCGTTCAAGCGCTGGGCGCTGATCGGCGTCTCGCTGGTGATCGGCCTGGTGGCGGGCGCCGCGGCGTCCGGCCAGTGGCGGACCTGGCTGATGTGGACGAACGCGACGCCCTTCGGCGAGAAGGACGCCCAGTTCGGCATGGACGTCTCGTTCTACGCCTTCGACCTGCCGTTCTACGAGTTCGTGCTGGGCTTCGCGTTCAGCGCGGTGATCGTCTCGCTGCTGACCTCGGCGCTGGTGCACTACCTGTACGGGGGGCTGCGGCTGCAGGGCCCGGGCCGTCGGGCGAGCGCGGGCGCGCAGGGGCACCTGGCGGTGCTGCTGGGCGTGTTCGTGCTGCTGAAGGCGGTGGCGTACTGGCTGGACCGGTACGCGCTGGCCGTGAAGACCGGCTCCTACAAGGGGGTCTCCGGCTGGACGGGCCTGCGCTACGTGGACGCCAACGCGTTCCTGCCGGCCAAGACGATCCTGTTCTTCGTGGCGATCATCTGCGCGCTGCTGTTCTTCCTGACGCCGGTGCGCCGCACCTGGGCGCCGGCCCTGATCGGGCTGGGGCTGATGGTGCTGTCGGCGGTGCTGATCGGCGGGCTGTACCCGGCGATCGTGCAGCAGTTCCAGGTCAAGCCGAACGAGCAGGCCAAGGAAACGCCGTACATCCAGAAGAACATCGACGCGACGCGGCAGGCGTACGGGATCGCGGACGCGCAGACCACCCAGTACAGCCCGCAGGGGTCGACGACGGCCGAGGCGCTCAAGCCGGACGCGCAGACCATCTCCGACATCCGGCTGCTGGACCCGAACGTCGTCTCGCCGACCTTCCAGTCGATCGAGCAGCAGCGCAACTACTACGCCTTCCCGAACACCCTGGACGTGGACCGCTACGGCTCCGGCACGGACAAGCAGGACACCGTGATCGGTCTGCGCGAGCTGGACCTCAACGGCGTGCAGCGCAACTGGATCAACGACCACTTCAAGTACACCCACGGCTACGGCGCGGTCGTCGCCAAGGGCAACCAGGTCAGCGACAAGGGCGAGCCGGTGTTCACCGAGTCCGGCCTGCCGGCCACCGGTGCGCTGGGCGACTACCAGCAGCGGATCTACTACGGCGAGAAGACGACGTCGTACTCGATCGTCGGCGGCTCGAACAAGGAGATCGACTACACCACCAAGACCGGCGAGAACAAGGAGTACACCTACACCGGCAACAGCGGTGTCTCGCTGGACAACCCGATCACCCGGGCCGCGTACGCGGTGCGCTTCGCCGAGCCGCAGATCCTGTACGCGGGGGCGATCACCGACGGCGCGAAGGTGATCTACAACCGGACGCCGAAGGAGCGGGTGGAGAAGGTCGCCCCGTGGCTGTCCATCGACGCCGACGCGTACCCGGTGGTGCAGGACGGCCGGGTGGTCTGGGTGCTGGACGGCTACACCACCTCGGACGGCTACCCGTTCTCGTCGAAGACGACGCTGGGCACCGCGACCAAGGACTCGCTGACCAACCAGCGCGGTGAGCTGCTGACCGTCGCCAACCAGGTCAACTACATCCGCAACTCGGTCAAGGCCACGGTGGACGCCTACACCGGCGAGGTGAAGCTCTACCAGTGGGACGAGCAGGACCCGGTGCTGAAGACCTGGATGAAGGCGTTCCCCGGCACCGTCGAGCCGAAGGCGGACATCCCGGGCACGCTGCTGCCGCACCTGCGCTACCCGCAGGACATGTTCAAGGTGCAGCGCGACCTGCTCGGCCAGTACCACGTGACCGACGCCAACTCCTTCTTCAACGGCAGCGACATCTGGCAGATCCCGGTCGACCCGACCAGCGACACCAAGCAGGTCCAGCCGCCGTACTACGTGACGGTGCGGATGCCGGACCCGCAGGTCACCTCGGCGAGCTTCTCGCTGACCACGACCTTCGTGCCCAACGGCCGCCCGAACCTGGCCGCGTTCATGGCCGTCAACGCCGATCCGGGGCCGGACTACGGGAAGATCCGCATCCTGAAGATCTCGGGGGACAACAGCGCCCCCGGCCCGGGCCTGGTGCAGTCGACGTTCAACTCCCGGCAGGAGGTGGCCTCGCAGATCTTCGCGCTGAAGAGCGGCGGTGACACCGAGCTGGAGTACGGCAACCTGCTGACCCTGCCGGTCGGCGGCGGGCTGCTCAACGTCGAGCCGGTGTACGTGCGCGGACGCGGCGCCAAGTACCCGACGCTGCAGAAGGTGCTGGCGGTGTACGGGAACGACAACGTGGCGTTCGAGAACACCCTGGAGGACGCGCTGAAGAAGGTGTTCGCCGGGGCGGCCCCGGGGACCACGCCGACCGCGCCGTCCACGCCGAACAACCCGGGGACGCCGACCACTCCGGGGACGGCGACGCCGGGCGGGACGATCTCGCCGGAGCTGCAGAAGGCGCTCGGGGACGCGGAGAAGGCGTACAACGACAGCCAGGCCGCGTTCAAGAACGGCGACTGGGTGGCCTACGGCAACGCCCAGAAGGCGCTGGGCGACGCGCTGAAGGCGGCCGAGGCGGCCCGCGGCGGGAGCCCGGTGCAGGCCCCGACGCCGGGCGCGACCCCGGGCGCGACCCCGGGTGCGACGCCGACCGGATCGCCGTCCGGGCAGCCGTAGCCGTAGTCGTGGCCCGCTGAGCTGCGGCAACCGATTCCTGTTCCACCCCGCACCCGTGCTATGGTTCAACTACCGACGCGGGGTGGAGCAGCTCGGTAGCTCGCTGGGCTCATAACCCAGAGGTCGCAGGTTCAAATCCTGTCCCCGCTACTCAGTGGACAGAGGCCCGGAGGATTCTTCCTCCGGGCCTCTGGCGTTTTCCCCCCGAAGCGGTGGGAACCGCTCCGGTACCATCAACCGTCGCCAACGACGACGGCAAGGGGTTTGTGGGGTCCGAGTGTCGGGAAATCGACAAAGCGCCGAAGCAATTTCGTCGGCTTCGGGTCGGCCCCGCCCGAATTCGGCCGGGGCAGGTGTACGCGGGTTGCGGGTGGTGCGACGATGGGACACATGGGGGACGGTGCGCGGCTGCTGACCGGCCGTCGGTTCCGGCGCCTCCCCTGGGGGTCCCCCCGGCCGCGGGCCGGGGCACGATGCCGCGACACTCTGGGGGAGCGGGAGTCGGCATGAGGCTGATCGGCAAGAACGGGTCAGGCACCAAGTCCGCGGCGGCCACCGAGGCGGACACCGACGCCTGGGCGGAGAGCCCCGAGAGCCGCCCCGGAGCCCTGCCCGCCCAGCGCACCAGCGGCCTGTCCGAGCGCCCCCCGGTCGCCGGCTACGGCCCCGACAGCCTGGTCCACGTGTCCACCCGTCAGTTCGCCGACGCCGTCCGCCCGTACGGGCCCGACGGCGCCGCCGCCGACGGCCCGAACGCCGCCGCGCTCGACCCGGCCGGTCTGGACACCACCAGCTTCGAGACCGCGCTGGCCGCCCGCGAGAGCGCCGCGCTGGAGGCCCGCCACCGGCAGGCCGCCGACGACGGCGACCCGGACGCCGCCAGCCGGCTCGGCACCCTGCTGCTGCGCCGCGGCGACCTGGAGGACGCCGAGCCCTACCTGCGCGCCGCCGCGGCCGCCGGGACGCGCGCCGCCGCCAACAACCTCGGCGTGCTGCTGCACCAGCAGGGCCACCGGGCCGAGGCCGCCCAGTGGTGGCGCCATGCCGCGGTGGCCGGCAGCGCCCCCGCCGCGCACGCGCTCGGGCTCCAACTGCGCGACCAGGGCGAGGAGGAGGCCGCCGAGTACTGGCTGCACTTCGCCGCCGACCACGGCCACCCGCTCGGCGCCTACGCGCTGGGCGACCTGATGGAGCACCGGCGCGACGTGCGCGCCGAGCGCTGGTTCAAGGTCTCCGCCGACGCCGGGCACCGGGAGGCCGCCTACCGGCTGGCCCGGATGCGCGAGGCCGCCGGGGACAAGGAGACCGCCGAGGCCTGGTACCGCACCGCCGCCGCCCGCGGCCACGCCCGCGCCGCGCTGCGCCTGGGCGTGCTGCTGGAGGAGCGCGCCGCCACCGACCAGTCGCTGCTGGAGGAGGCCGCCCGCTGGTACCGGCAGTCCGCGCAGAACGGCGAGCCGCGCGCCGCCTGCGCGCTGGGCTTCCTGCTGCGCGACTCCGGGGACCTGGCCGCCGCCGCCGAGTGGTGGCGGGAGGCCGCCGAGGCCGGCGACGGCAACGCCGCCAACGCGCTGGGCGCCCTGCACGCCGGCCGCGGCGAGGCCAAGGAGGCCGAGCGCTGGTACCGCACCGCCCTGGACGCGGGCGACCAGAACGGCGCCTTCAACCTCGGCCTGCTCTGCGTCGCCACCGGCCGCGACCAGCAGGCCGAGCAGTGGTACCGCCGGGCCGCGTACGCCGGGCACCGGGAGGCCTGCAACGCGCTGGCCGTGGTGCTGTTGCAGCGCGGCGAGGAGACCGGCGCCGAGCCGTGGTTCTCCAAGGCGGCCGAGGCCGGCAGCGTGGACGGCGCGTTCAACCTGGGCGTGCTGCACGCCGGGCGCGGCGAGCAGCGGCAGGCCCAGGAGTGGTACGCGCGGGCCGCCGCCGAGGGCCACGGCGAGGCCGCGCTGCAACTGGCCGTCGCCCAGGAGCAGCGGGGCAACCTGGCCGGCGCGCTGGAGCGCTACCGGCAGGCGGCGTCCGGCGGGTCGGCGGAGGGCGCGTTCCGGCTGGCCTCGGTGCTGGACCGGCGCGGTGACGCGGACACCGAGGCCGAGCACTGGTACGCGCTGGCGGCCGATGCCGGGCACCGGCGGGCGCAGGTGCGGATGGGGGTGCGGGCGGCCGAGCGCGGCGCGCTGGAGATCGCCGAGAGCTGGTACCGGCGGGCGGCCGAGGCCGGCAGCCGCAGCGCCGCCTTCAACCTGGGGCTGCTGCTGGCCCGGCAGGACCGCGAGGCGCAGGCGATGCTCTGGTACACCAGGGCGGCCGACGCCGGGCACGGGCGGGCGGCGCTGCGCCTGGCGCTGCTGGCGCTGCGCCGGGGGGAGCCGGTGCAGGCGGAGAACTGGTGCCGCCGGGCGGCCGACTACGGGCCGGCCGAGGTGGCGGAGCGGGCCGGGCGCCTGCTGGGCGCGCTGCACGCGGAGCTGAGCGCGTAGGGCGGGTCCGGCGGTTCCCGCCGGGCGGGCGGGGCCGCGTTACGGCGTGCCCGTGCAGTCCGGGCACAGGCCGCGGTAGGTGACCTCGGCGGTGGTGACGGTGAAGCCGAAGCGTTCGTCGGCCGGGAGGGCGGCGAGCGGGTCGCCGTGCGGGTGGACGTCGCGGATGGCGCCGCAGCCGGAGCAGACCAGGTGCTGGTGGGCGCGGTGGGCGTTGGGGTCGTAGCGCTTGGCGCGCCCGTTGGTGGCGACCTCCAGGACCTCGCCGAGGCCGACCAGTTCGCCGAGGGTGTTGTAGACGGTCGCGCGGCTGATCTCGGGCAGGCGGGCGACGGCGCGGGCGTGCACCTCGTCCGCGGTGAGGTGGACGTGGTCGCCGTCTAGGACCTCGGCCACGACCCGGCGCTGTGAGGTCAGCCGCCAGCCGCGTCCGCGAAGTCGTTCCAGCAGGTCGCTCATGGGAACAGGGTAAGTCACGCTCTCAGATTGGTTCCAGTGTTGACTTGGACAAAGTCCAAGTTAGGATCGAGTCGTCACGACCGGATAACGCGGAGGCCCTCTTATGACGACCCAGGACGAGCTGCGCCCCACCCTCACCACGGAGGCGGGTGCCCCCGTCGCCGACAACCAGAACACCGAGACCGCGGGCCCCGGCGGCCCGGCGCTCATCCAGGACCAGCAGCTCTTCGAGAAGCTCGCGCACTTCAACCGCGAGCGGATCCCGGAGCGCGTGGTGCACGCCCGCGGCGCGGCGGCCTACGGCACCTTCACGGTGACCGCCGACCTGGCGCCCTACACCCGGGCCTCGTTCCTGTCCGAGGTCGGCAAGCAGACCGAGGTCTTCCTGCGGTTCTCCACCGTGGCCGGCAACCTCGGCTCGGCCGATGCGGTGCGCGACCCGCGCGGCTTCGCGCTGAAGTTCTACACCGAGGAGGGCAACTACGACCTCGTCGGCAACAACACCCCGGTGTTCTTCATCAAGGACGCCGTGAAGTTCCCCGACTTCATCCACACCCAGAAGCGCGACCCGTACACCGGCTCCCAGGAGGCGGACAACGTCTGGGACTTCTGGGGCCTGTCGCCCGAGGCCACCCACCAGGTGACCTGGCTGTTCGGCGACCGCGGCATCCCGGCCAGCTACCGCCACCTCAACGGCTACGGCTCGCACACCTTCCAGTGGCAGAACGAGGCCGGCGAGCACTTCTGGGTCAAGTACCACTTCAAGACCGACCAGGGCATCAGGAACCTCACCCAGGACGAGGCCAACCGGCTGGCCGGCGAGGACCCGGACAGCCACCAGCGCGACCTGCGCGAGTCGATCGAGCGCGGTGAGTTCCCCAGCTGGACCGTGCAGGTCCAGATCATGCCGGCGGCCGACGCGGCGCAGTACCGCTTCAACCCCTTCGACCTCACCAAGGTCTGGCCGCACGCCGACTACCCGCCGGTCGAGATCGGGCGGCTGGAGCTCAACCGCAACCCCGACAACGTCTTCGCCGAGGTCGAGCAGTCGATCTTCTCCCCGTCGCACTTCGTGCCCGGCATCGGCCCGTCCCCCGACAAGATGCTGCAGGGCCGCCTGTTCGCGTACGCGGACGCCCACCGCTACCGCGTCGGCATCAACGCCGACCACCTGCCGGTGAACCGCCCGCACGCCACCGAGGCGCGCACCAACAGCCGCGACGGCCACCTGTACGACGGCCGCCACGGCCGCCAGAAGAACTACGAGCCGAACAGCTTCGGCGGCCCGGTGCAGACCGGCCGCCCGCTGTGGGCCGCCACCGCGGTCACCGGCGCCACCGGCAACCACGAGGCGCCCTCGCACGCCGAGGACGACGACTTCGTGCAGGCCGGCAACCTGTACCGGCTGTTCTCGGAGGACGAGAAGCAGCGGCTGATCGCCAACCTGGCCGGCTTCATCGCCAAGGTCTCCGCCGACCGCGAGGACATCGTCGAGCGGGCGGTCGACAACTTCCGCAAGGCCGACGCCGACTACGGGCAGCGGCTGGAGACGGCCGTCCGGGAGCTGCGCAAGCAGTAGCCGGGACGCGCCCCGATGAGCGGCGGGGGCCCGGGGGCCCCCCCCCCGGGGGACCCCCCCCCCCCCCCCCCACGCCCCCCCCCGACCCCCGAAAAAGCA
>NZ_JBHXMU010000109.1:0-16830 GCF_042720685.1 Kitasatospora sp. NPDC058492 | reverse complement strand
TCACTGAAACCCGCGAAGGTGGCCGGGTTGGTGCCGGTGTTGGTGACGGTCTCGGTGTAGGTCAGGGTGTCGCCCTCGTTCACCGGGCCGGTCGGCGAGACCGACTTCGCGACGGTGTAGGAGGTGCCGGCCGGAAGGTTGCAGTTCCCGCTGTCCTGGGTCGCGGAGGCGCCGTAGAAGGGGTGCCCCGTCGCGGCGATGACAGTGGTGGGCAGCGTCGCGGTCGAGGAGGCGGTCGGCACCGAGTTCAGCTTCTCGATGGTGCCGTTCGCACGGAAGATGTAGACGTTGCCGCCGGACTGGGCCAGACCGTAGACGGAGTCCGGGGTGGTGCCGATCTCGGTGATCGTGTTGTCCGGGTGGATCCGGAAGTAGCTGGTGGGGTTCTGGAAGAACGAATCGAACGCGACCCCGAGGACGTCGCCGTCGGACAGGGTCACGAAGTCACCCGAGGAGACGAGTGTGGCGGGGTAGGAGGCGGGGAACAGCGTGCTCACCCCGGTCGCCGGGTTGAGTGTCCAGATCTGGTTCGAGAAGAACGACGCGACGAACAGGCTGCCGTCGGGCCGGGAGCTCAGCGCGTTGAAGGTGAATCCGTCGACCGCGGCCGGACCGGTGATCACCACCGAGCTGGTCTCCGCGCCGGTGGCCGGGTTGATCGTGTACAGCGTCGCGGGGGATTCCTGCCAGGACACCCCGTACAGCGTCGTGCCGTCCGCACTCCACGCGATGTCCCCGTAGTCCCGCACCAGCGGCACGTCGGACAACTGCGTACCGGTCGGACTGTACGAGTACAGCTGGTCACCGCCACCGCCGGTGTTCACCCACAACGGCACCGGCGGACAGGTCAACGCCCGGGACCCGGACCTCTCGCCCGCGCCGTCCGCCTGCGAGGCGGACGCGCTGACGGACGCCACGCCCCGTGATGGGGAAGCCATGGCCGCACCTCCGCCCCAGCCCGCCGTCACGCCGATGACCGCCAGCCCGATCGCCGCGGCGAGCCTGCCGCGCGACCGGCCGCGTCTGATCCCTGCCATACCGCCTCCGTTCCAGTCGGGCGTGACCACCGCACGGCTCCACGCCACATCATTTGATGACACTAAGTGCCCATGTGAGCACCGTAAGTGCCATGGCGTGAGACGGCTCGCGGTGGCGATCCGCACCCGAACCAGCCGGCGGCCCCCGCATGTGGGCCATATGGCCCCATCGCAGACTGTGTCGAGGGCTACGGGTGCGCCCCTCGCGAAGGCTGCCCCAGCCGGGTGCGGAGCTCGGCCCGTGACCGGAGGTGCAGACCTGCGCGTGCCGGCTCGGCGTTCCGTCGCGGCCGGGCTGTTGCCAGAGGGGATCTTGGACTGTCCGCTCGCAGTTGTCGGCGGTGAAGGGCTGCTCGGCCGGTACGGTCGGCGTCAGGCCCGGTGGTCGTAGGCCAGGGCCACAGGAGCGTGGTCAGGCCAGCGTTCGGCATGGGAGGCCACGCGCTCGGCGTAGGTCTCGACGGGCGATGCCAGGCATTGCGCGATGCAGGTCGATTCGCCCGCTCGATGGCCTCGGTGGGCGGGTTGCCTCTGGCGTCGTGAGCTCCGCCGCGCAGGTTCGCCGCGCCCCGCGACACCTTCGCCGGGACCCGTCTCGCGATCACCTCCCTCGCCTCCGGTCGCCCCGCCCGGCGCTCCACCCGCGCCGATGCGGGCACCGGCCGAGGCCCTCCCCCTGTAAGAGGGGCTGCTGAGTTGCCCACCAGATGAACTGCCAGGCCGGCCTGCTGCGACCTTGATTGCCTTTGAATGTCGCGGCAGGAGGCAGCCGGCCGGGTGAACCCCGTTCCGTGACACAGCCCTTCTGACCTGCGGTCCAGCAGCCGCGGCATGGCTGGAGAGCCCAAAGTGGTGACGTTCTGTCGATGTGGCGCTGCGGTACGTATTCGGACATGAGAAGAACTGGCCCTATCGCCGCGCTCGCGTTCGCGCTGGCGCTCACGCTGCTCGGACGAACCGCGCCCGCATCAGCCGACACCGTGCCGCAGCAGGCACGGGCCGCGCCCGCTACCGCGGTTCCGGCCAACCCCACAGCCGACCAGTTCGACAGCTGGGCCAAGCTCAGCGAGAAACAGTGGCTGGAGGCCCTCGAGGAGGGCTGCATCAAGACCGGCACCGCGGCCTGCAAGATGACCAACCAGCAGGCCCACAAGCTTCTCTCCGACACCCAGAAGCTCACCCGGGAACTGCACAACGAGATCATGAACAACCCGGCGGAAGTCGCTGAGCTCAAGACGCTCAAAAAGGAGAAGACCCGCGCCGTACAGCTCCTCGGCGGCAAGGCGGCTGCCACCATCTCGAAGTTCGCCAAGAACCCGGCCGTAAAAAACCTGAATAAATACTCCGATAAAATCGGCGAAGTCGCGGGACATACGGTCAACGGGACATATGGGACCAACGGACTGACCGAGGCCACCCAAGTATCGATCAGCAAGGCGATCGTGTACATGGTGCCCGTTGTCGGAGACGTCTGGTCGCTCGGCGAGGCCATCGCGGACCGCGACGTGGAATCCGGAGCGGTAGCGGTCATCTCCCTCATCGCGACCGCGGTCGCCTTCATCTACCCGCCGGCGGGAGCTGTGCTCGCGACCGCCCTGGCAGCCTACTACGTGGCGAAGATGATCATCGGGTTCCTGTGCGCCAAAGAACGCGACTGGATCGCCGAACCCCCCGGCACCCCAAGGGAACTGTTCGAATCAGGCGCCGACATCCGATGGGAGACGCATCGCGTCGCCGGAAAGGACGTCGTCGCCATCATTCCCCCCACCGGATCCGTGAAGCAGACGCTGCTGCTGGACTCGAAATGGACCGAGTACAACGTCGGACGGCGGCCGGTCAAGTACTCACTCGACGGAAACCTGGTTTTCAGCAGCGCCGGAGCCCCGAAGTCGGTCACGATCTGGCAAGGCGGCCGACAGGCCGGCAGCGCCGACTGCCTAGACGCAGCGGAGGTCTTCGACCAGCCCGAGGTCATCTCCGCCCTTGGGGGGAACATCGGCTGCGTACTGAACTCAAATGCGACCATTTCGCTGGGACATCCCGCCGTTATGGTACTGGAGTACACCTTCCCTAAAAAGAACCCCTGCTCCGGGACTCCGTGCGTCCCCGACAAGGAAATGAACGTACGCCTCGACGTGAAGTCGGAGAGTAAGACGTCTGTAACTCTGGACCTTCCTTTCCGCTACGCGTTCATTTCGTCAATGTCTGAAGTGTCTGCCAGCGGAGAATTCATCTACACCTACGAAGAATCTTTCGACACCGAGGAAGGGGAACAATCCTCTGTCGAGGAAAAATCAATTTCCAACCCCGAGCACGGGAGATGCTACAATTTCTACTCCCCGGCGGACGCAGTCAAAAACTCCACGGACCATAAGGCGACCGTCTGGTACGGGCCGGACTGCAAAGGAACGAAGGTCACCGTCCCAGTCGGAAAGACCGCCAAGCCCGCCGCAGGTGCCGATTTTGACAGCGTCATGGTCGACTGACCCCTTCAGCATGACAATGCCCCTGCGTTCTAGCGAAATCATGTTCGCCAAGAAGGCTTGAACGAGGCAACGGGATCCCTGCAGATCAATGGCCGACCAAAAAAGTCGATCAATCACACGGGTCCCGTTGCCGTCACGCTCCCAGCAGCGGCTGGGACCGGACGGTCGCGGTTCGTGTTCGAGGTTCCGGCCGGGGCGGCGACCTCGAGAGACAGGCCGGAAGTATCCGGTGCGGGATGCGTACGGTCACCGTGGACGACTCCGGCCTGTGGCCGCCCGACCGTGAGCTGGTCACCGTCCGCCTTCCCAAGCGACACGGCCTCCGGTGCGAGTTCGCCCATCCGGTGCTGCGGCTGGTCATCCTCGTCGAGACCGGCACTCGCGCCGTGATCGGTCCCGAGGCCGAGGGCGAACTCGCCTCTACACAGCACGTCTGCCGACCCACCTGGCACCCGGCTGCTGCTGGCTCCGATGCGGGCGCCCTCCTGCGACATCCACGCCGGGCGCGCCGTCGTCCGCGAACCCATCGCGGGCCGTATGCTCCGTCGGCATCCGGTGTTCGCCCGTGGGTCCTGCTACCAGTGACGTGTTCGTGTCCTACCTGGTGCCGTTCCCCTGGCGCTTGCGGGCCCGGGCGAATCGGGTCAGCAGCGCCCCCAAGGTGAGGAGCCAGCCTCCGGCAACGCCAGCGGCCTGTACCTGGGCGCCAGCGTGGGCGAGGGCGACCCCTTGTTCCTGCGGCGGAGCGGGTGCCGGATGGTGCCCGTTGTCGTGGTTGGTGCCTGGCTCAGTGCCCGGGGCGGTGGCGTCTGGGTGGTTGTCCCATTGGCCGGGGCCGGGGCGGTGGTCGCCCCAGCTGCCGTGGCCGCGGAAGTTGTGGCCGTCGCAGCCGCTGTGGTCCTGGTCCTCGCAGGGGGTGCAGGGGGTGAAGGGGGTGCAGGCGACGATGGTGACGGTGTTGCCGGTGGTGGTGACCGGGGGTGCCGTCGGGGGTGGTGCCGGTGACGGCCGGCATGCCCGGGCTGTTGTCCACCACCGCGATGCCGGTCAGCGGCTGGATGCTTTTATGAACACTTTGAGTAACGTGACATGGGTCGACCCGCGTCACCATCCGTACCCGAACCACCCGCGGCCGCCGGATATCGGCCACCTGGCCCCATCGCGGCCCCTCGTCTGGCGCCCCCGCCCCGGCGGCCCGCAGCCTGGTAGCGCCAGGCACCCCCACCCCGCCTCCCGCAAGGACACTCACCTATGACCGCACTGACCAGGTTCGAGACGCCCGAGCCGAACGAGGACCAACTCGTGGCCGAGATGATCGAGGCCATGAACCGGCAGCAGGAGAAGGACTACCCGCCCGGCGCCACCGGCCGGGCCGCCCACGCCAAGCACACCGGACTCGTCAAGATCACCTTCGCGGTCGAGCCCGACCTGCCGGCCAACCTGCGCGTCGGCGTCTTCGCCGAGCCCCGCACCTACGAGGGGTGGCTGCGCTTCTCCAGCGGCAGCGGCAAACCGCAGTCCGACGACGTCAAGGACCTGCGCGGCGCCGCCATCAAACTGCACGACGTGCCCGGCGAACGCATCCCCGAGAGCGACGAGCCCACCACCCAGGACTTCATCCTCCTCAACACCCCCGCCATCCCGCTCGGCACCGTCAAGCTGTTCCACGACGTCATCACCCTCGAACCGGCCAAGTTCGCCGCCAAGACGCTCACCAGCCACCCCCACGTCCTCGCCGGCCTGGCCAAGGCCGTCATCACCCCCAGCTCACCCGCCGACATCCACTACTGGAGCAACACCGCCTCCCTCCTCGGCCCCGACCAGGTCGTCAAGTACGCCCTCGTACCGACCTCGCCGTACACCAGCCCGGGGCGCGAGAAGCACGAGGACCACTACCTCAGCGACCACCTCCAGGCGCACCTCTCCCAGGCCCCCGCCACCTTCGACTTCATGGTCCAACTGCGCACCGACCCCGGCACCATGCCGGTCGAGGACATCGCCGTCGAATGGAGCACGGACCGGGCCCCGCTGGTGAAGGTCGCCACCGTCACCGTCCCCCGGCAGGAGTTCCGCACCGCCGCCCGCAACCAGCTCGCCGAGGAACTCACCTTCAGCATCGCCCACGCACTCCAGGACCACCGGCCCATCGGCGCCGTCGCCCGCGCCCGCCTGCGCATCTACGGCCACATGGCCACCTGGCGCCACCGGCGCGACCAGCGCACCAAAACCACCTGACCCACGACCATCGCAGCCACACCCGGCGGCAACCACGGTCCTGCTCGCGCAGACCCCGCCGACAGGACCCGAGCAGACCCGGCGCAGTGCCACGCGGGTACGTGCGATCCCGGCCGTTCGAGCGGCCACATGTTCCTGTCCTGGACGTTCCACTCTTCGGCGGGGCCAACCTGGAACGCTGACCGAACGCCCGCCGGGCTGACCGGCACCACATCTCCGACTCGATGCGCAGAGCATCAATATGACTGCTCGGCGTGTTCTGCGGGCGGCCGGACGGCCGGTGCGATCCATTTCTCGTCGGCGCTGTCCGCGCTCAAGGGCGCGGCGTTGCGGCAGTGCCGGCCGGCGTAGGCGAGGGCACCCGGGTCGTTGTGCGGCCCTGGTTCGCACTGCTCCGTCCATCTTGTCCAGGCCTTCCACGTGGCCGTCGGCGGCGAGTGGCTGAACTGTGCCCGGTGGCGGGGGCGTTCGCGGCCGATCGGCCGTCTCCTGCGGATAGGTGCTGCCTGTGGGCGAGGAGGGCGGGCTTGTCCCTGCCTGCGGTGCGGGAGTGGCGCGAGCGAGGGTTCGGCGGCTCGAAGCGCACCCGGTGTGCGATGACCCGTGCTCTCTGTGGCCATGTAGCCGCAGCGGCGCGCCCCGCGTTGCGCTGCACGGTCGGATCGAGGCGCACGTCGAACGTACATGGCAGGACGAACGCGACGTGAGCGTCCGGGAGTTCGGGCTTGCGCAGTTCCCGCATCGCAGTGCGGTCGTCACGCTTGCGGGCACGTCCCACTGCCGCCCACACCCGGCGAGAGGCATGGTTCGGCTGCCCGGCCCCTCCTCAGGTGTATTTCGGGATCGGAACCCTCTCGACGTATTCGTCCATCTTGTGCAGGTAGATATTGGAAAGGGGCGGGTAGATTGCCCGCCCTGCGGACTTTCGCTGTGCGTGGCGTTCCAGGTCCAGCCCACCCCCACTGGTCGTCGAGTGGGTGCAGGCGGGTGATTTCCGTGACTATACGTTTTCAGTCTTTGCGGCCGTGTTACATATGTCCAGCGAAACGGGCGTGAGGTGCGCCCGCGATTTTGTGCGGTTGACCCGCACGGAGAGAGGCTGGGATGAGACCCATTCGTATGCTGGCCGGGGGAGCTGCCCTCGCGATGTGTGCCGCACTGGGGGGCGTGGCGTCCGCACCTGCGGCGTTCGCCGCTCCGGACGCGTGTGGAAACAGCCCCGTGGACTATGTGGGCACGTTCGTGGGGACGGTCAGCATCGGCAACGGGCCCACAACGCTGACCTACACCCTGACCTACCCTACGGTGGGCAGTTACCTGGTGCAGTTGAATGTCGGCGGCGATGTTCCGGGCAACAACTACACGGCTTCGGGGCCGCTGTCTATTTCGGGTGAAGGAGGCGTCGGTAAGACGGTGAACTTCGCCGCATGGCCTCTGTATACGACTGACAACAGGATCACCACCCCGCCGGCGGCAGGCGAGGCGATGGGTTGCTCCAATCTGCTGCCCTTGGTGGCACCGCCGTTCGTCAGCCAGTTCACAGTCAAGCAGGACGGTGGGCCTGACATCATCATGAACAGGACGATCTGACCCCTGTGGTCGTAGGGGTGTCGTCGTTCTCCGGCCGGTGAGCGTGGGCCGGCGGCCGCAGCGGACCGCCCCGACATCGAAGCCCGGTGAGGCTGAGGCGGCGATCGTGGTACCGGTGTCCCCCCAGGGTCAGCCGGTACGGGGTACCCCCGAGGGTCGGCGAGGCTACACCCGCGATGCCGACCAAGGATCTTGAAGGCGTGTCCGAGTCGGTTCGTTCATCGCCACGCGCGCAGCCTCACGGGCAGGGTCGCGTCCGCCATGTCCCCCTCGTTCACCGCTACTCCTTGCTGGTCCCTCTACATGGGATAGAGGGACCAGCAAGGGAACACCTTGCCGCCCTGCCTGCCGTGACTGCCCTCGGCCTCGACCTGCCCGCAGCGAGAGCACGTGAGTCGGAGCCCACGCCCGTTACGCCGCCGCCCACTTCTGAGCGCCCGGACGGCGCGGTGGTCGCTACCGTCGACCCGGGCCGCTGGAAGGGCCGGCCGCTCCGTGTCATCGACCTCACGCCCTGACCGGCCCGCCGAGCCTCCGTTGGTCGCCAACCGTCGGCCGGTAGCGTTCGGATACGCGCCCGCCGGATCCCAGGCGCACACCTCGGGGCCATCACCGGCGGGCGCCATCGAGACGGTGACCTGCGGCGTTTCATCACCTGTGCGGAGCACGGCCGCTCAACGTCCCACGCCGCAACGTCACATTGGTCGGCGAGACATCGAAGGCACCGTCGAGCCGGCTGGTCACGCGGGCCCAGCACAGCCTGCCACGCCGACCGGCACCAGCCGGCAGCCCGTCCGTGGTGATCCCGATGTCGTCGGCGACGTGGGCGAGGACGTCCTCGGCCTGGTGGTCGGTGACGTAGGCCGGGACGACTTCGAGCCGTTCCTGAAGGGTGCGGTGCTCGCGGGCCGGCTGCTGGACGCGGTGTTTGAGAGTGGTGCTCTCACCGGTCAGCGACTGAAGCGACTCGCCGGGGACCGTGTGACCTCGCAGCCGTGGAAGTCCGGCGCCCACCCGACACGACGGCCGGGTCGCCTGCCTGCCCTCGGTCACCTGGACAAGCCGAAACGGTCCGCCGAATTTACGACGGACCGTCACGGAGTTTGGGGCTAGTGGGAGGTGGAGCGGGCGGCGTCCTCGATGAGGTGGGTGACGGCCCCGGGGTGGGAGATCATCGCGACGTGTGAGCTGTTGACCTCTACCGTGTGGGAACCGGCGCGCTGGGCCTCGAAGCGTTCCACGTCCGCGCCCAGGGTCTTGTCCTGGGTGGCGATCATGGCCCACGAGGGGATGGTGTGCCAGGCGGCGGCGGTGGCGGTGGAGGCGAAGGTGGCGGCGGTGACGGGCCGCTGCTCGGCCGCCATGAGGCTGGTCTCGGAGGTGGGGACGTCGGCTGCGAAGACGTCGTGGAACCGGGCGGGATCGATGTACAGGTCGGTCCCGCCGGTGCCGCTGGCGTTGGCGTACGGGACGGGCTTGAGCGCGGGCTGCAACTGCGCCTGGGTGGACCTGGCCGTCAGCGCGCCGAGGACCTCTCCCTTCTCGGGCATCAGCGCGGCGATGTAGACCAGCGCCTTGACCTGGGGGTTGCCGGCGGCGGCCTGGGTGATGACGGCGCCTCCGTAGGAGTGGCCGACGAGCACGATCGGTCCCTGGACGCTCTTGAGGACGCTGGTGAGGTACGCGGAGTCCTCGGGCAGTCCGCGCAGCGGGTTGGCGGGGGCGATGACGGTGTAGCCGTCGTGCTGAAGGCGCTTGGCCACGCCGTTCCAGCCGGAGGCGTCCGCGAACGCGCCGTGCTCCAGCACGACGGTCGGCTTCGCCTTGGCCGGGCCCGAGTCGGCCGACGCGAGGGGGGTCAGGGTGGCCCCCAGGAGGGCTGCCCCGACCGCTGCGAGGGCCACGGTACGTACACGGACACGGCGATTACGCATGATGTTCCTTAGGGAGGAGGAGGCCTGGCCGCGAAGGCGGCCGGGCGTGGGGCGAAAAGCGGTCGGTGCGCAGTGCGGCGCGCACCGCCGTCGGTCAACGGAAGCGGCTACTCGCCGGCCGGGGTGGCCGGGATGTTGCCGTGGGCCGCCTTGGAGTGCGGGCGGCAGGCGTGGATCTGCTCGACCAACCCCCGGAGGCGGTCCGGCGGTTCGACGCGTGGCGTCACCTTGATGCCGTTGCCTGTGGCCCGCGGGGCGGCCCGCCGTACCTGGTGGGCTGGCTGCTCAGCCGATGTGGTGCCGGTCGAGCCAGGTGAGGGTGTGGTCGGCGAGTTCGGTCCAGCCGTGGTCGACGGTGAGGGAGTGGCCGCGGTCGTCGAAGCGGTGGTAGTCGGTGACGGCGGAGGACTTGCGGTACTGCTTGTGGGTGGAGCGGGTCAGCACGTCGGGCACGGTGTGGTCGAGCTTGCCGGACAGGAGGAGGAGCGGTCCGCGGTCCTGGTTGCGGGTGTCGACCTTGGCGGGGGAGTGGGGGGCGAAGTTGCTGAGGGCGAGCTGGAAGAGCGGGCGGGCGGGGCTGGGGATGGTCCACTCGTCGAAGAGTGCGTCGGATTCCTGCTGGGGGACGGCGTTGGCGAACGCGTAGCGGAACTGCTCGGGGTCGAGCGAGACGGCGCGCTTGGTGTTGGCCGGGTTGCGCAGGAACGCGAAGGCCGACTTGGCCTGGGCGGGTCCGACGGCCTTGACGCCCTTGATCTGGCCGGGGCAGATGGCGACGGCTGCCCGGGCGAGGTTCTGGCCGAGGAGGTGCTGGGCGATGAAGCCGCCGACGGAGTGGCCGACGAGGACGGGCGGGGTGTCGAGGTCGCGGATGATCCGGGCGTGGTGGGCGGAGATCTCGGCGAGGCCGATTCCGCCCTGGGGGTCGGGGTTCCTGCGGGCCTGGGCGACGGTGGCGGGGACGCCGGGCCATTCGGGGAGGATCGGTTCGTAGCCGGCGTCGCGGAACCGGTCGGCCCAGCCCTGCCAGCTCGTGGAGTGCAGCCAGAGGCCGTGGATGAACATGACCGGGGTGCGGTTGCTGGGCATGGCGGGGTGACTCCTTGGCGGCGGGGCTTGAGGGTGGCGTCGACCCGGTCGCGGGTCGGACCGGTGCGGCCGGCACATCGAGTAGAAGTACCGTTCTCTCTCCCTGAAGGTAGAACGTTCCTTCTGCTAGCGTCAAGTCATGACGTCGAACGACTCCAGCCGGCCGCGGGAGCGCATCCTGGCCGCGGCGATGCGGCTCTTCTACGCCCAGGGCGTGCGCGGGGTGGGCATCGACCAGCTGATCCGCGAGTCGGCGGTCGCCAACGCGACCTTCTACCGGCACTTCCCGTCCAAGGGCGACGTCGTACTCGCCTATGTCCGCGAGCACGACCGGGCGTTCCGCGAAGCCGCCACGGCGACCGGGCGCTCCCCGCAGGAGACGGTCGAGGCCCTGTTCGCGGGGATCGCGGAGCAGTTCTGCGCACCGGGTTTCCGTGGCTGCCCGTTCATCAACGCCGCCGCCGACTACCCCGACCCGCACCACCCGGTCAGCCGCGCGATCCAGGGGCACATGGACTGGTTCCGCGCGCAGCTGCTGGAACTTCTCACCGCCGCCGGTCACCCGGACCCGGAGGGAGCGGTGGACCCGCTGCTGATCCTGCGTCACGGTGTGATGAACCACGGCCGCTTCACCACGCCCCAGGCCGCACGGAGCGCGCTGTCCGGGGCGGTGGCCGCCGTCCTGGAGCAGGCCCGGGCGGGAGCGGGCGCGCCCTGAGCGGCGGGTCGGGTCGGATGCGGAGCGGGCGGTCCGTGTGCCCGTGGCAGGAGGTGGAGCGGCCCGGGAATCACCGGCGCGCCACCCGCCCTGAGGCGGGCACCGGACTCGTCCTCGCCCGTAAGAGCGCCTGCTGAATCACCTGCCAGCCGAGCCTCGGGGCTGGCCTGCCTCGACCTCGACTGCCCCCGATGCCGTAATGGGAGGCAGCCGGCTGGGTGACCCCTGTTCCGCGCCGTATCCCTCGTGACCTGCGGCCTAGCATCCACGGCATGGGCAGAGAGCCCAGTTGAGTGACGTTCTGCTGATGTGATGTTGCGGTAAGTATTCGCACATGAGGAGAACTGGCCCTATCGTCGCGCTCGCGTTCGCGCTGGCGCTCACGCTGCTCGGACGAACCGCGCCCGCATCAGCCGACACCGTGTCGCAGCCGGCGCAGGCCGCGCCCGCTACCGCGGTTCCGGCCAACCCCACAGCCGACCAGTTCGACAGCTGGGCCAAGCTCAGCGAGAAACAGTGGCTGGAGGCCCTCGAGGAGGGCTGCATCAAGACCGGCACCGCGGCCTGCAAGATGACCGACAAGCAGGCCCGCAAGCTTCTCTCGGACACCCAGAAGCTCACCCGGGAACTGCACGACGAGATCATGAACAACCCGGCGGAAGTCGCCGAGCTCAAGGCGGTCAAAAAGGAGAAGACCCGCGCCGTACAGCTCCTCGGCGCCAAGGGGGTTGCCACCATCTCGAAGTTCACCAAGAACCCGGCTGTAAAAAAACTGAGTAAATATTCCGATAAAATCGGCGATGTCGCGGGTCATACGGTCAATGGGACGTACGCGGTCCACGGACTGACCGAGGCCACCCAAGTATCGATCAGCAAGGCGGTCGTGTACATGGTGCCCGTTGTCGGAGACGTCTGGTCGCTCGGCGAGGCCATCGCGGACCGCGACGTGGAATCCGGAGCGGTAGCGGTCATCTCCCTCATCGCGACCGCGGTCGCCTTCATCTACCCGCCGGCGGGGGCTGTGCTCGCGACCGCCCTGGCAGCCTACTACGTGGCGAAGATGATCATCGGGTTCCTGTGCGCCAAAGAACGCGACTGGATCGCCGAGCCCCCCGGCACCCCGCAGGAACTGTTCGAATCAGGCGCCGACATTCGCTGGGAAAAACACCATGTCGCCGGAAAGGACGTCGTCGCCATCATCCCGCCCACCGGAGTCGTGAGGCAGACGCTGCTGCTGGACTCGAAATGGACCCAGTACAACGCTCAACGGCAACCGGTCCGATACTCGCTCAATGAGCTGATTTTCAGCAGCGCCGGGAATCCGAAGTCGGTCACGGTCTGGCAAGGCGGCAAAAAAGCGGGCAGCGCCAGCTGCATCAACCTGGCGGAAGCCCTGAATCCTGAGCAAATCGAGCTCACCACCGGGGGGAACATCGCGTGCGGTTTGGAGTCGACTGCGACTATTTCGCTGGGGCATCCCGCCATCATTACAATGGAGTACGCTTTCCCTGAAAAAAGCCCCTGCTCCGGAACTCCGTGCGTTCCCGACGGGCAAAAAAATGTACGCCTTCAGGTGAATTCGGAGGGGAAGAACGTTGTGATTCTGAACCTTCCTTTCCGCTACGCGTTCATTTCGAAACTGTCCGAAGTGTACGCCGGTGGAGAATTCACCTACACCTATGTGGAGAAATCCACTGCGAGCGGATTGAAGCTTTCCCAGAAATCAATTTCTCGACTAGAGCACGGAAGGTGCTACAACTTCGACGACCCGGCGGTAGCGGTCAAGAATGCCACGGACCATAAGGCGACCGTCTGGTCCGGGCGGGATTGCAAAAAAGGATCGAAGTTCACCGTCAAGACCGGAGGCAAAGCCACTGCCACAGTCGCCCCTTTTGAGAGCGTCATGGTCGACTGACCCCCCGGTACTGCATTCCCAGATCTTCGAACCTTCTCGGTTGACGGGTCGCCGGTCGTGACCTGGTGATTTCTGTGACCGTCAAAGATGTGGCCGACTAGAACGTTGCCCTTCGTGCTCTGACTGGTGGCTCGGGCTGGTTGTTCAACCGGTCCGAACCCAGGCAGGTGTTCGGTGATTTCGTACGTGCTTCACCGGCTGATGTGCCGAAGAAGAACTCGTGGAACCTGGCTGAGCACACCGGGTATCCGACGCCGCGTCCGTTCGAGCATCTGCTCGACGGCGCGGCGTCGCACGTTGACACACTGCGTGAGGCGGCCCGCGACTATGTGGTCAGACATCTGGGATCAGGACTGTGCCGTAGTGGTGGCCCTTGCGCAGGGCGAAGTCGTCGACGCCGAGCACACGGGGCCGGGTCCGGCAGCGCGCGGATCAGGCGTATCAGAGCGTCCCGGCCGATCCCGACCACCAGGTGCTCGGCCAGGCGGGCTTCGGCTCGGCCGCCGAGTGCGAGGGCGACGGCCTCGCGGACCTTCCGCAGCGGCACTGTGCACCACCCGTAACGGAACGTCAGACCGGGGATCTGCTCGGCGAAGGTCCGCCGCCCGCAGTCGCCGCCGTCGCAGAAGAACCGGCAACCCGCAGGTGAAGCACCAGTTCCTGGCCGGAGACCGCCGTGTCGCTGATCCGCCGCTCGTAGCCGCTGTGAACCCGCTCGGACCAGCTCCCGCAGCCCGGGCACTCCGCCCCCGGCGCCCGGCCATGGGCCTGCACCCGCACCGACGGACCGGTCGCTCTGATCAAGTCCACGTGCAGCGGGGCGAACTGGGGGAACAAGACGGCAAGAAGATCAGCAACAGACACCCACCATGATCGACAAGTGTGGAGGTCTGCGGGCGGCTTTCACGGAACTCGCGCCAGTGCCAATCTCAACTGGCCACCAACAGGCATCCCGCGCCATCGCGTCGATCCGCTGCCACGCCCTCACCATCGCGCCGGCGCCGGGGTTCGACTCGCGTAGCCGGATGCCCTTCCTGCCACCCTCCCCGTAGCCGTCCTCGGCGTCGCCCTGCTCCTGCTGCACGGGTGCCGTTCTTACCTGACTGGCTCAGAGGGCGGCTGAAGTCGATGTTCAGGAAGGCACGGTGCCGTGCTCCACAGGTACGACAACCACGGGAAGGCTGGCGTGATGGACGACCTCGGTGCTCGTCGACCCGAGGGCGAGTCGACCCCAGGCACCCGACCCCCGGGAGCCGACCACGAGGAGGCAGGCGTCCTTGCTCGCCTCAAGGAGGACCTGCGCCGGACGGCCGCGCTCACAGACGATCTCCACCTCCACCGATGGCCCGCCGAGCTGTTGCTGCAGTTCCTTGACTGAGTCCGCCACGGCCTGCGTGACGAGATCGCGCTGCTGGGGCACGGGCTCCGAGCCGCCCGTCCGTTCGAAGCCGGAGTGCTGGGTCGGGGTGTACTCGTACGCGCAGACGGCCCGCAGGCCGGTACCGCGCAGCTGGGCTTCGCGCAAGGCGAAGGTCACCGCCTGCCGGGCCGGGGACGAACCGTCCGTGCCGACCACGATCGGGCCGACCGGGTGGGAGACCGGAGGATCGGTCACGGGAGACCTCCAAAGATTCGGCGGGCGCGGAGACGCGCGCGGCCGTCCCGGCGCGCCTGGTGGCGGTGGCCTGCGCGACGCCCGTCACCAAGCCCCTTCAAGCCTGCTCCTGTTCGCGGGTGGTCACCAGTGCACGCGTGAGCTGCCCCTGTTTGGAGACGTTCCGATGGCCAGCTGCGGCGGCGCCACCGTACTCGTCCTCACCCGGGTCGAGCGCCCCGGGAGAGCGCGAGTTGCGCGGTGAGGTATCCGGAGGCGCCGTAGTCGTAGATGCCCAGGCGTCCGCCGGGCGGCAGTTGTGCGCGCTCCAGGGCGCGGTAGCTGGTACCCGGCTGAGCACGCCGATCTTCAACGGCACGTTGACCACGTGGCTGGAGCAGGGAACCTCCAGCCCCATCGGGCGCCTGGCCCTGCGACTGGGCGCGGGATCCGCACGCGGCGCCTACGACACACCGCCCGAACCCCTCGACGCCGCAGTCCTGTTCGCGCCGGTGGGTGAGCCGATGCCGGTCGCGCTCGCCGCGCTGGATCGCGGAGGCACGCTGGCGGTGGCCGGTATCCACCTCACCGACATCCCCGCCCCCAACTACCAGCAACGCCTGTTCCAGGAGCGCAGTCTGCGCAGCGTCACCGCCAACACCAGCGAGGACGGCCTCACCCACCTCGCGGTAGTAGCCCGGCACCACCCGACCGTCCACGTGCAGCGTCACCTCATGAGCCACGCCGATACCGCGCTCAACGTCCTCGCAGCGGACCGGATCACCGGTGCCGCCGTCCTCGTCGCACGGTGACGGGCGCCGCCGATGCCCGGGTACTGGCAAGACCGACTCAAGGCCGAATCACGTGATCAGGACCTGCTCGCCTGGTTTCGGGACAATGGTGGTCCAGTCGAGTTCGCGGTCGATGCGGTCGCGCAATGCCTTGGAACCGTCGGGTCCACCGTGCACCAAGTAGGTCGCGCTCGGCGGCGGCGCACCGCCCGGCCAGCCGAGGATCCCGCCCGCGTCGGCGTGGGCGGAGAAGCCGGGGACGCTGACTACTTCGGCGCGAACCGGCACGTAGCTGCCGAAGATCTTGACCTTGGGCGCGCCGTCCACCAGGTCCCGGGCGCGGGTGCCCGGTGCGGCGGCCCGGCAGTGGGCCGTGGAGGAGGTCTTCGGCATCACCCCCGAATTCCTCAACGACGACCGCATCGGCCGTGCCCTGGACGCGATCGCCCCGTACCTGGCCCAGATCACCGGCAGTATCGGCGCCCAGGCGATCACCGAGTTCGGCATCGACACCACCCGGTGGCACTGGGACATGACCTCGATCTCCCTGCACGGCGCCTACGAGGCCCCGGACACCGGCTACCCGATGGTCCGCTTCGGCCACCCCAAGGACCGCCGCACCGATCTGAAGCAGATCCAGACCGGGCTTGCGGTCACCGCCGACGGCGGCATCCCCGTCATGCACCGCGCGATCAGCGGCGGCGCCGGCGAGGTCTCCCAGGTCGTGGACACCATGCACGCCCTGCAACAGCTCGCCCAGCGTCCCGGCTTCCTGCTGCTGGGCGACTCCAAGCTGCTGTCCTACGACAACGTGGCCGCGATGAACACCGTCGGCGTGCGCTTCGTCGCCCCGGCCGCGGCCTCCTCGGTCGCCTCCGCCGCCTACGCAGCCCAGGACCTCAAGGCGGCGACGCCCGTGGAGTACACCGCCGAGCGTGACGCGGGCAAGGACGCCGAACAACGCGGCAGCTACCGGGTCCTGGTCCACTCCAGCGCCAGCGCCGCCGGGCAGCGGGCCGCCCGCGACCGGGAGCTGACCAAAGCTCGCGAGGACCTCGAACGCCTGACGCGTGGCCTGGGCAGCCACCACTACCCCGACCAGGCCAAGGCCGACGCCCGGCTCGCCGTGATCACCCGCACCCGCCGTGTCGGCGCCTACCTGCAAGCGGCCACCGGCACCGGCCCGGACGGCACACCGACCCTGGCCTGGTCCTTCGACCAGGACGCCGTCGACGCCGAAGCGGCCGTTGACGGCTGGTACGCACTGCTGACCAACCTGCCCGCCGACCAGACCGACCCTGCCCGGGTCCTGCTGCACTACAGGGCCAGCCGGCCGTCGAGCGCCGCTAGTGTCCTGAGTCTTGAATTTCATTCATAAATATAGACTTGGCCTATGGCGCGGACGGGTCGACCAAAGGTCGAGTTGGTGTTGTCGGACGAC
>NZ_JBHXMU010000108.1:0-17929 GCF_042720685.1 Kitasatospora sp. NPDC058492 | reverse complement strand
AACGCGCCCAACACCACAACTGGCCACCACCACAACCGGCAACAGTCACCGTCACCCAGCACGACACAACCTAAAGTCACTGGCATTGGGCCTAGGCTGCCACGGCTTTGGCGCGGTCGGCGGCGATGTGGACGGCGAGGCCGCCGAGGACCGTCCCCATCGCATAGCGCTGGAACCGCAGCCAGGCGGGACGGCGGTTGAGGAAGGACGCGATGCCGCCCGCGCTCACCGCGATCAGCCCGTTGACGGTGACCGCCACCACGATCTGGGTCAGCCCCAGCACCAGGCTCTGCACCGCGACGTGACCGCGCTCGGGCGCCACGAACTGGGGCAGCAGCGAGATGTACATGATGGCGATCTTGGGGTTGAGCAGGCAGGTCAGGAAGCCCATGGCGAACAGCCGGCGCGGCGGGTCCGGCGGCAGCTGCTGCGGGGCGAACACCGCCGTACCGCCCGGCCGGACGGCCTTCCAGGCCAGCCACAGCAGGTAGCCGGCGCCGGCCAGCTTGATCGCGGTGTAGAGGGCGGGCACCACCGAGAACACGGCGGCCACGCCCGCCGTCACCGCGGCCAGGTAGACCAGGAAGCCGGCCGCGACCCCGATCAGCGACAGCAGCCCGGCGCGGCGGCCCTGGGCGATCGACCGGGAGACCAGGTAGATCATGTTGGGCCCCGGTGTCAGCACCATCCCGAGCGCCACGGCGGCGATCCCGAGCACGGCATGCCCACCCACGGCGGACAGGGCGGATGCGGCGGGCAGGTCGAACGAGGCGGATGCGACGGGAGCGGCGGGGGTCAGTGCTTCCATGCGAGGAGGCTAGGCCCGGCGTCGATCTCAATGCAATGATGACTTTGCACTCGGTGCAATGCCGATGCGATGCCGTGCAATGCCATCACCTTGCGTGGAGGGGTCCCGCCGATGGACGACTACCGCCTGATCGCCGACGAGATCGCCGACGCCATCACCGGCGGGCGGCTGCGACCCGGCCAGCAACTGCCCACCCAGCGCGCCTTCGCCCGCAGCCGGGGCATCGCCAACTCCACGGCGGGGCGCGTCTACCGGGAACTGACCCGGCGCGGACTGACCACCGGGGAGGTCGGGCGCGGCACCTTCGTCCGGGCCGGGCAGGGGGCCGGCGGCGGGGCAACCGGCGGGCAGGTGGCACTCGCCGAACCGGCCCGCGCGCCGGTGGACCTGGAACTCAACTACCCCGCCGTCCCCGAGCAGGCCGCACTCCTGGCCGCCGGACTGGCACCGCTGCTCCGGGCGGACGCGCTGGGTGCCGCACTCGCGCCGGTGGGCGCGGCCGGGACGGGCACGGCCCGGCAGGCGTTCGCGGCACTGCTGTCCGACGAACGCCGGACGGGCGGGCACCGGGCGGGCGGGGACCGGGCGGGCGGGGACCCGTCGGCTGGGGATCGGACGGGCGGGGACCCGTCAGGCGGGTCCCCGGAGGTCGCCCCGGAGATCGCCGGGGAGGAGCTGCTGTTCGCGGGCAACGGACGGCAGGCCATCGCCGCGGCGCTGTCCGCGCTGGTGCCGCCCGGCCACCGGCTGGGGGTGGAGGCGCTGACCTATCCGGTGGTCAAGGCCGTCGCCCAGCGACTGGGCATCACGCTCGTGCCACTGGCCGTCGACGAGCACGGACTTCTGTCCGACGCCGTGGCCGCCGCCCACCGGGCCGCGCCGCTGCGCGCCGTCTACGTCCAGCCGAGGCTGCAGAACCCGCTCGGCGGGAGCCTGCCGTACGAGCGGACGGCCGCCCTCGCCGAGGAGCTGCGCCGCCTCGACCTGCCGGCCGTCGAGGACGCGATCTGGTCCTTCCTCCGCCCGGAGCTGACCGCCCTCGCGAGCCTCGCACCGGAACGCACCGTCCTCGTCGACAGCCTCTCCAAGCGGCTCGCGCCCGGGCTGACCACCGGGTTCGCGGTCGTCCCCGCCGCGCTGCGCGAACGGATCGCGGGCGCACTGCGCTCGGGCGGCTGGACGCCCAGCGGGTTCGCCCTGGAGGCGGCCGTGCGCTGGATCGGGGACGGCACCGTGGCCGAGGTCGCGGCGGCCAAGCGCGCCGACGCCGTCGCGCGTCAGCTGCTGGCGCGCGAGGCGCTGGCGGGGCAGCGCGTCCGGGCCGACCCCTGCTCGTACTACCTGTGGTGGGAGCTGCCGGCGGCCTGGCGGGCGGAGACCTTCGTCGCGGTGGCGGCGCGGGCGAGCATCGCCGTCACACCCGCGGCGGCGTTCGCCGCCGACCCCCGGCGTTCCCCGTCCGCCGTCCGGGTCGCCCTGGCCTCGCCGCCGCTGCCCGTGCTGGCGCAAGCACTGGAGACGCTGGCGCGGATCGCGCGGGGGACGGCGGAGGAGTGGATGGAGTGACGGGCGGGCGGGCGGCCAGGCGGACGAACAACTGACAGATAACAGATAACAGCTGTTGAAATCTGTTATCTGTTATCTGTCAGTTGAAATCTGCCAGCTGTCAGTCGACGGCCGTCAGTCGCCGGCGCCGCTCCGACCGCCTCGCACCGCCGTGTCCGCAGCCCCGCCGGCACCGACTGCGCGCAACCGGGAGGCGGCGGTGGCGGCGAGCTGGGGCGCGATCCGGGCGACGTCGCGCGAACCGACAGCCGCGATCAGGCTCGGCAGCAGCCAGCGGACCGGCTGCATGCCGCGCAGCCAGGCCTGCGCGTAGACGTGGGCGGACCGCCGGGCAATGCCGGCGGCGATCCGCTCCACCGCGGGCTCCAGCGGGTAGGTCTTGTTGGCCGGCCACGGCAGCCTGGTCCGCATCTGCTTGAGCACGGTGTCCTCGTCGGCGCCGCGCACCATGTCGGTGTCGGTCCAACTCAGGTATCCCACACCGACCTTGACCCCCTGGTAGGCGACCTCGGCGCGGAGCGAGTGGGCGAAGGCCTCCACCCCGGACTTGCTGGCGCAGTACGCGCTCATCAGCGGCGCGGGAGTGAGCGCGGCGAGCGAGGCGATCTGCAGCAGGTAGCCCCGGCTCTCGACGAGGGCGGGCAGGAAGGCCCTGGCCGTGGCGACGCTGCCGAGCAGGTTGACCTCGATCACCCGGCTGAACGCCCGGTGATCGCTGTCCGCCACCGGCCCGCCGATGGCGATGCCGGCGTTGGCGACCACGGTGTCGATCCGGCCGTAGTGCTCCTTGATCCGGCGGGCGGCGTCGCCGAGCGCGTCGAGGTCGGTGACGTCCACCTCCCAACTGGTCGCGGCCGCGCCGCACTGCGCCGCGACGGCCTTGAGCTCCTCCGGCTCCAGCCCCAGGAGGGCGACCTTGGCCCCGCGCCGGGCGAGCGTGCGAGCGAGCGAAGCCCCGACCCCGCGGGCGGCCCCGGTGACGACGACGACCTGTGCGGACAACGGCGGGATGGCGTTCATACGGCGGCGGTCCTCTCGGAAACGGGCGCAGAGGCCGAGGAGGCAGAGGCGGAGGAGGCAGGAGCGGAGACGGAAGCGGGCGCGGCGGACAGGTACGCGGCGGCCAAGCGGTGGATCTCGGCCGCGACCTCCACCGGCCGCTCCAGCGGCGCCATGTGCCCGACCCCCGGAAGCAGCAACAGCCCCTGCGGGTCGGCGAGTTCGGCAACGATCCGGTGTGCGTGCACCGGCGGGGTCAGCCGGTCCGCGGTGCCGACCACGACGGCGGTCGGTGCGGCGAGCCGGGCGAGCCCGGCGTGGACGTCCAGACGGTCGAGGACGCCCGCCCAGTTGGCGCGGACGGCGGTCGGGCAGGCGTGCACGATCCGGGCCGTCGCCTCCACCTGCCCGGCGGACGAACCCGGGCCCATGGTCGCGTACTTGAGCGCGACACGGCTGACCGGCGAGACCGGTCCGAGCGGCAGCCGGGAGCGCAGCAGCTGGCGGTTCAGGAAGCGGCGCAGCCCCGGGGAACGCACCGCCTCGGGCAGCACGGCGAGTTCGGCCACCAGCTCCCCCGGCCCGGTGGAGACCAGGACGGCGGCGGCGGTCCGGTCGGCGATCTCCGGGCGGCCGCCGGCGGCCATGATGGTCATCCCGCCCATGCTGTGCCCGGCGAGGACGGCCTTCTCCCCCGCCGGGACGGTCCGCGTGAGGACGGCGGAGAGGTCCTCGGCCAGCGCCCGGGTGGAGTAGCGGACCCGGCTCGGCGGGATCTCGCTGTGCCCGTGGCCGCGCTGGTCGTACGCCACCACTCGGTAACAGTCGGCGAGTTGGCGGATCACCGGAGCCCAGAAGGCGGTTGAGCAGGTCCAGCCGTGGGCGAGCACGACGGTGGGCGCCCCGGGCTGGCCGTGCACCTCGGCGTGCAGCCGGATCCCGTCCGCCGATCGGATGCTCAACTCCTCGACAGGCGTCGGCGGGACGTACTCGGCGGGCAGCTCGGCGGCGCTCATGCGGACACCTCCTGCACGGCAGGGGCGGCGTCCTGGCCGGCGCGCATGATCAGTTCGTACTCGCCGAGGTCGACCTTGCGGGTGGCGCGGCGGAACGCGGTGGTGGAGCCGGGCCAGAGCACGGTGTTCTTGCCGTTCGGATCCAGGTACCAGCTTCGGCAGCCGCCGGTGGTCCAGACGGTGCGGTCCATCCGGTGCTGGAGTTCGAGGTTCCACTGCCGCTGGGCCCGGGCGGTGGGCTGCATCGCGGTGGCACCGATCGACCCGAGTGTGGTCAACGCGTCGATCAGGTAGTTCAGTTGGGACTCGATCATCAGGATCATCGAGCTGTTGCCGAGGCCGGTGTTGGGGCCGATCACGAAGAACAGGTTCGGGAAGCCGTGCACGGCCGAACCGCGCAGCGCCTCCATGCCGTCCTTCCACTCCTCCGCCAGGCTGGTGCCGTTGGCGCCGAACACCCGGGCTCCGATGGGCATGTCGGTGACGTGGAAGCCGGTGCCGAAGACGATGGCGTCGACCTCGTGCTCACTGCCGTCGGCGGCGAGCAGGGTGGAGCCGCGCAGCTCGCGCAGGCCGGAGGCGACGACCTCGGTGTTGGCCGCGGCGAGCGCCGGGTAGTAGGTGTTGCTGAGCAGGATGCGCTTGCAGCCGATCCGGTAGTCCGGGGTGAGCTTGGCGCGCAGGGCCGGGTCGGGAACGCCCTGGACGAGGTGGCGTTCGGCGAGTTGCTGGACCACGCGCAGCATTCCCGGGCGGCGCACGAAGGCGTCCACCTGGAGCTCCCGGAGGGCGAACAGGGTGCCGCGGCGGATCTTCCCGGTGACCGGCACGCGGTCGTGCAGCCACTTCTCCAGCTGGCTGATCTCGCGGTCCCGGCGCGGCAGGACCCAGGCGGGCGTGCGCTGGAAGACCGTCAACTTGCCGACCTTCGGCTGGATCGACGGGATGATCTGGGCGGCGGAGGCTCCGGTGCCGACGATCGCGACCCGCTTGCCGGTCAGGTCGTAGTCGTGGTCCCAGCGGGAGGAGTGGAACACCTTGCCGGGGAAGGTGCCGAGCCCCGGCAGGTCGGGGATCTGCGGGTCGGCCAGCGGTCCGGCGGCGGAGACCACGGCGTCCGCGGTCCACTGGCCGGCCGAGGTGGTGATCCGCCAGCGGACCTGCTCGACCTCCCAACGCGCCTCCAGAACTTCGGTGTTGAACCGAAGGTGCGGACGGAGGCCGAAGACGGTGGCGACCTTCTCCAGGTAGGCGCGGATGTCCGGCTGGCCGGAGAAGCTGCGCGGCCACGCGGGGTTGGGCGCGAAGGAGAAGGAGTAGAGGTGCGAGGGAACGTCGCAGGCGCAGCCGGGGTAGCTGTTGTCGCGCCAGGTGCCGCCGACCGAGTCCGCGCGCTCCAGGACGACGAAGTCGGTGATCCCGGCGCGGCGCAGCCGGACCGCGGCGCCGAGACCGCCGAAGCCGGAGCCGATCACCGCCACCCGAACGTGCGGGACGGCCTCGTCCGCCGCGGGGGCACCGGACGTGCCGGGGCGGGGGCGCTTGCTGCTGGATGCCATGCGGCCTCCTCCTGAGGGTGGGGCGATGATCTTCGCGCTGCCGTACTGTGCTCGACTGCTCTCGTACCGCCCTGGCGTTGCCCTGATGCACCCGGGCGACGCCGCGGTATCGCTCTGGTGCTGCCCTGCATGATGCTCTGCGCACCGCCCTGCGTACTGCCTTGCCGTACTGCCGAGAGGGCTCCCCCGACGGCTGGCATCGGAGCCTCGCCAATCGCGCCAGTAATCACTGGCATGATTGGCAGGGTAGCCCTTGCTGACACCGGATGGAAGAAGCGCGGCCACCCGGATTCCGGGAGCCTTCGGAGGTGGCGGACCTATGCTGATCGCCGTGGACAAGGTCAGAGCTGCTGCGGGTGACGGAAAACGCGAGTACCGGGTGGAGGAACTGGCCGAGGCGGCCGGCATCACCAGCCGGACGCTGCGCTTCTACCGCGAGCGCAAACTGCTCCAGCCGCCGCGCAAGGAGGGCCGGATCGCCTGGTACGGCGAGGAGCACCTGGCCCGGCTGCGGATGATCGGCGAACTGCTGGACCGCGGCCACACCCTGGGCGGCATCGCCGAACTGATCGGCGCCGGCGAGAGCGGGCGGGACGTCGCCGAGCTGATCGGGCTGGAGGCCGCGATCGTCGCCCCCTGGTCGGACGAGACCCCGGTGCGCCTGGACTGGGACGAACTCAAGACCGTCTTCAACGACCAGCTCACCGAGGAGAACACCGCCGAGTCGATCGCCCAGGGCTACATCACGATCGACGACGACGGGATCACCCACATCAGCCGCCGCCTGATGGACGCCACCACCGCACTCGTCGCCGAGGGCGTACCGCTCTCCGTGGTGCTGGACGCCAGCCGACGCACCCAGGAGCACGTGGAAGCCATCGCCGAGATCTTCATCGACGTGGTCGGCGAGCACCTGCTCGGCGCCCTCGCCGCCGACGCCCCGCTGCCGCCCGGCGAGGCGGCCCGGCTCACCGAACGCATCCTGCGGGTGCGGCCGCTGGCCCGTACGGTCATCGACGCGCAGTTCGCCCTCGCGATGGACCGGCGGGTGCCCGCCGAGTACGACGAACTGCTGCGCCAGCGACGGGAGAACGACACCGAGGCGTAACCCCTCCAACGGGAGGGCAGGGATTCCCGCGCCCTGCCCGCCCGTTGGAGGAACCGCCGATGCCCAGACCCCTCAGTCGCCGCGCCGCGCTCGGCCTCGCCGCCGGGCTCGCCCCGGGCCTCGCACTCGCCGCCTGCGGCCCGAACTCGCCAGCGCCGTCCGCCGGTTCGACCGGCGGGTCCGGCGGGCCAGGCGGTTCCGGCGGATCCAGCGGGGCCGGCCCACGGACCGTCCGGCACGCTCGCGGCGAGAGCACCGTACCGGCCCGGGCCACCCGGGTGGTGGCGCTGGACACCGACGCGTTGGACTCGGTGGTCACCCTCGGGCTCACGCCGGTCGGCGCGACCACCGTCACCGAGGGTGCACCCTTCCCCGCCTACCTGCCCGCCGAACGGCTGGCCGCGACGAAGGCCGTCGGCGCCATCGGGCAGCCCAACCTGGAGGCGATCGCGGCGCTGCGGCCGGACCTCATCCTGAGCAACCAGGTGCGCGACGACAAGCGGTACGACGAACTGGCGAAGATCGCGCCGACCGTACTGTCCAAGACCACCGGGCCCACCTGGAAGGAGAACGTCCGGCTGCACGCCGAGGCGATGGGCCGGCAGGCCGAAGCCGATGCGGCCGACGCGACGTACCGGACGAAGGCGCGGGACCTCGTCACCGCACTCGGCGGCCCGGCCAAGGCCGCCGCCACCCGGGTCGAGATGGCTCGTTTCCTCGCGGGCGCGCCGACCAGGCTGTACCTCAACGACACCTTCGTCGGCTCGCTGTTCAAGGACCTCGGGCTCGGCCGGCCCGCCAACCAGGACAAGCCCGGGTTCTCGGTCGAGATCAGCCCCGAGCAGGTGGACCAGGCGGCGGCCGACGTCATCTTCTACTCGGTCTACGGGGACGCGGCCAAGTCCGACCAGGGCAGGATCACCGATGGCGCGCTGTGGAAGAACCTGGACGCCGTCCGCACCGGCCGGGTGTTCCGGGTCGACGACAATCTGTGGATGCTCGGGATCGGCTACACCGGGGCCGGCTTGATCCTGGACCAGATCCGGAAGGACCTCGCGCCCTGAGCGCGCTCGGCAGCGCACGGACCGACGGCGGCGCACGGACCGACGGCGGCGGACACCCGACAGACGACGGCGAACAGATGACGGCCGACAGATGACAGATAACAGATGTTGAAATCTGTTATCTGTCATCTGTTCGCCGCGGCCTCTCACGCCTCGCCCGTTGTCCACTCCTCCAACCCCGCCCCGCCCCCGCCCCCGACGCCACTGGTCGATCGACCGATTACCCACCCCCCGGGCGCACCCCTACCGTCGAGGCTCACCCGCAGGTCGCTGTCGCCTGGTCGGGCCGGTGACGGGAGGCGGGCGCCCGCGCCGGCTCCGTGTGGGGGCGTACCGATGTCCGTGGTCGTGAAGTTCCGTACAGCAGCACAACTGACCGGCGGTCGGGTGCTGCTGTGGTCGCTGCTCGGTCGGCTGCCGAACGCGATGAGCCCGATCGGCACCCTGCTGCTGGTGAGCCGGAACACCGACAGCGTGTGGCGCGGCTCCCTGGTCGCCGGTGCGCTGGCGGTCGGCCAGGCGGTCGGCGGTCCGCTGGTGGGTCGGCTGGCGGACCGCCGCGGGCAGCGGACGGCCGGGCTGGTCGCCGCGCTGGTCAACGCGACGGCACTGGTGGCGCTGGTGGCCGCCTCGCAACGCGGGTCGGCCCTCGGCTGGCAGCTCGCGCCTGCCGCCGTGGTCGGCCTGTCCGTCCCGCTGGTCGGCCCGCTGTCGCGCAGCCGGTGGGTCCGATTAGCCGCTGGTGAAACGGAGTTGACCTCCGTCATGCTGTCGCTGGACGGGATCGTCGACGAGGTCGGTTTCACCGCCGGGCCCGCACTGGTCGGGGTCCTCGCCACCGTCGCCTCCCCCGCCGTCGGCCTGCTCGTGGCGGCCGTACTGTCCGGCGTCTGCGCGACCCTGTTCGCGCTGCACCCGACGGCCTCCCCCGGCATCCCGAAGTCCCCGGCCCGCTCCGCCGAGCGGCTGCTCACCGTGCCCTACGTCCTGCTGCTGGCCGGGATGGCGCTGCTGGGCACGTGTTTCGGCTCGGTGCAGGTCGGGGTGACCGCCACCACGGAGGCCCTGGGCCGGCCGGGCGCCGCCGGACTGCTGTACGGCTTCATCGGGTTCACCAGTTCCCTGGCCGGGATCGCCGCCGCGGGCCTGCCCGCCCGGTGGGAGTTGGCGTCCCGGTTGCGGGCGGGCACGGTGCTGCTGTTCGCCGCCGCCTGCGTCCTGCTCGTCTCCGCCGGGAGCCTGTGGAGCCTGACCGCCGCCGTGGGCCTCCTCGGGGTGGCGGTCGCACCGCAGATGATCACGATGTTCGGCCTGGTCGAGCGGACGGTGCCGGCCGTCCGGCTGGGCGAGGCGATGGCGGCGCTGGTCAGCGCGCTGATCCTGGCTCAGTCGGCCGGCACCTTCCTGGGCGGCTGGGCGACCACGCACTTCGCGGCCGCCGCGCCGTTCGCGATCACCGCGGCCGCGGCGGCGGCCGCCCTGCTGCTCGCCGCGTGCACCGCGACCGAACAGCGCTACCGCCGCCGTACTCCGACCGCTCCAACCGCTCCAACCGCTCCAACCGCTCCAACCGAAGGTCGGTCTGACGGTCGGCCTGGCGGTTCCGGCGCCCAACCTCGCATCGCCGCGCCCGTGCGCCGCGCCCCGCGCACATGACGGCGGGAGCGACGGTGGTCCGCACACCGTCGCCCCCGCCGTACGGCCCTGCCGGCCGGCACCCACGATTCGGCAGGGCCCACTCAGGCGGTTGTCAGTTGACGTTGACCGCCGTCCAGGTGGCCGCGACCGCGTTGTACTCGGCGCTGCCGTTGCCGTACAGGTCCGCCGCCGCGCTGAGGGTGCCCGCCCGGGCGCCCGCGTAGTCGGTGGTGGAGGTGAAGTAGACGGTCAGCGCGCGGTAC
The DNA here is from genome assembly GCF_042720685.1 of Kitasatospora sp. NPDC058492. Lineage (NCBI taxonomy): Bacteria > Bacillati > Actinomycetota > Actinomycetes > Kitasatosporales > Streptomycetaceae > Kitasatospora > Kitasatospora sp. NPDC058492. The sequence goes on along the minus strand of NZ_JBHXMU010000108.1, from coordinate 7,908 downwards.
CAGATCTGCGCGGCCTTGTCCCGGCCGATGCCCGCGAGCGAGGAGCCGTCGGCCGTCGGGCTGTTGTAGTCGAACCCGTTGATGCTCTTCGCGCCGCTGCCCTCCGACAGCAGGTAGAAGAAGTGGTTCGCCACGCCCGACGAGTAGTGCACGTCGAGGTTGCCCACGTCGGCGGACCAGGAGTCGGCGGACTGGCCGTCCTTGCTGGGCTGGTCCATGTAGCGCAGCGGGGTGCCGTTGCCGTTCAGGTTGATCAGCTCGCCGATCCAGTAGTTCGGCGGGTTGGAGGGCAGGTTGGCGTACCACTCGACCATCGTGCCCATGATGTCGGAGGTGGCCTCGTTGAGGCCGCCGGACTCACCCGCGTAGTTGAGGTTCGCCGTGGCGGCGGTGACACCGTGGCTCATCTCGTGGCCGGCCACGTCGATCTCGGTGAGCGGGGCGGCGTCGCCGTTGCCGTCGCCGTAGGACATGCAGAAGCAGCTGTCGTCCCAGAAGGCGTTGACGTAGTTGGAGCCGTAGTGGACGCGGCTCGCGGCGCCGACACCGTCGTTGCGGATGCCGTTGCGGCCGAAGGTGTTCTTGTAGAAGTCCCACGTGGTGGCCGCGCCGAACTGGGCGTCCACGGCGGCGGATTCGCGGTTACCGGCAGTGCCGTCGCCGAAGTTGTTGGAGGTGTTGGCGAACAGCGAGCCGTTGCCGGCGGTTCCGTTGCTCATGTCGGTGGTGGACTGGCCGCCGCGGCTGTCGTCCTTCAGCGAGTAGCTGGAGCCGCTCTGCGCGGTGGTGAGCGGCACCTGGCCGACGAAGACGCCCTTGCCGGTGCCGGCGGCGGTCTGGATCTTCTCGTGGGTGGACAGCACCTTGCCGGTGGCGGCGTCGGTGACGAGCACCTGGTTGCTCGGGGTGCCGTCGGCGCGCACGCCCTCGACGGTGGTCCGGTAGGCCAGGCGCGGGTTGCCGTCGGTCGCCCAGACGACCAGTTCGGCCTTGCCGGTCTGGTGCACGTCGGCCAGCGGGGACTCGTCGGCGTCGAGGGTGACCCCGACGGTGGCCTTGACCGCGCCGGTGGCCTGCGTGGCGGCCTGGTCGGCCGGGATCTGCGGGGTCAGGCTCGGCAGCGCGAGCTTGGCGGAGACCGCCTTGTCGACCGACTTGACCGAGCCGTTGGCCTTCTGGTGGACGACCAGGTCACCGCCGAGCACCGGCAGGCCGGCGTAGGTGCGCTCGAAGCGCAGGTGCCGGGTGCCGTCCTTGTCGACCACGGCGTCCTTGGCGACGAGCCGCTCCTTCTCGCCGAGGGCGAGGGCCTTGGCGAGCGGGCCGGACTGGCCGCCGGCCAGCGCGAGCACGGCCGCGTGCTGGTGGTCGGCCTGGGTCTGGAGGCCGGCGACGGGGCTGGCCTGGGCGGCGGTGCTCACCTGGATCACACCGGTCAGCAGGGCGGTGGCCGACAGTACGGCGACAGCTGCGAGCTTTCGCTTCACGTGCGAGTCCTTCCGGGAAACCGCGTGTGGACGCGGTCGCGCCGCGTTCCGGGGGCCGGGGTCGGCACCTGTGGGGCGGAATGGGCGCTGACGTGCTGAAACCCCGGGCGGTCGAGCGGCGAGCCACCAAGGGGTGGGGGTGGGGGCTACCGCCGGGGCTGTCCAAAAGCATGACAATCCAGCAGGTGAATTGACAGGTCTACTTCAGCGATTGGCCAGGTCCCGCCAGCTCGCCGGGGCTCTCAAGTGGTGGGCAAAACGGGGCAATTCACCGCGCCTTGCAGTGGGTTCCCACCCGAACCACGGCCGACCGCCTGCGCCGATGTCCGATCGACCGTCGAACGTCGATTCGGCGCGCGGAGCCGAGCGGGCCGGAATCGACTTTTACATCCCTGTAGAACTTCCCATACGGAATCTTGACATCCGCTTGGCGAGGTCCCGCCACCTGCCACCCTTGCCCGCCGCCGGGCCATCTGCTAGTGCCGCCGAACCTCGTGTTCGCCCGACTCCTCAGCGCAGTCGGTGAGTTGAGCGCGACACCCTGGGGCGCACCGGAGCCGACAAGGCCCCGTGTCCCACAACTTCCCCTCCTCCACCGACAACTGCGATGGCGCCCGGCTCCCGCGGCGCCCCGCTCGCCCGCCCCGACTCCCGGGCGACCTGCCCGTACGGACACCCGGGCCGGGTCGGCACACGCGCTCAACCGCCGCCGGCGCCGGGCCCGTCCGGTCGCAGAAGCGGCAGTGGCAGCGGCAGCGGCAGCGTCGGGGTCGGGGTCGAGGTCGGGAGGGCAAAGGGGTGCCGCTCCTCGCCCGGACCGGTCAGCGAGGCCTCCCCGGGAGCACGTCCGGCGCGTACTCCCGGACCGCCGCGAGCAGTTGGCGAATCGACGGGTTCACCATCGGTCGCCCGGCCACGGTGACGGTCGGCACGGTCTCGTTGCCGTCCGCGACCGAGCGGACGAAGGCGGCGGCGTCCGGGTCCTTCCAGATGTTCACCATGGTGAACCGCCGGCTGTAGCGCAGGCGCGTGAAGAGCAGCGCCAGGCGCAGGTTCATGCAGAACGTGCACAGCGGACGCCAGTAGAGGACCACGCCGTCGTCGGCTCCGTCGGTCGCTGTCACTGGAACCGCCATTCCTGGGCCGTGTTGCCGGGGGTGCAGGTCACCATGGTGACCGCGTTCCCCGGGCCGTTGTCGGTCATGCAGCTGTGGTTCTGGTAGTCGGCCAGCGTGTAGGAGCCCTGGGCGGACCCGCTGCGCACCGTCCAGTTGGTCAGGAAGCTGAAGCCTCCGCTCAGGGTGACCTTGCCGTCCATGGTCTGGACGAGCAGCGGCCCGCCGCTGTTGCAGGCGTTGAAACTGATCCAGGAGCCGGGGTTGGTCGCCCGCACCCAGCCGTACTGGGACGCGCCGCCGACCACGATCGGGTTGTCGCCGCTCAGTTCGTCGCGGGCCATCCCGATCGGGCGGCCGTCCTTCACGTTGACGATGGTGGTCCAGGAGGTGCCGCCGCACGACGGCGGCCGGGTGGGGGTCTGCGGGGCCGGCGGGTTGCCGCCGCCCGAGGGAGAACCGCCGCCGGACGGGGAGCCGCCCCCGGCGGGGGAGCCACCGGGCGCGTTCTGGGCCGGGGGCTGCGGGTTGGGATTGGGGTTGGCGGGCTGGTTTGCCGCGCCGCCCCCGCCCCCGCCGCCGGACTGGTTGGACTGACCGCCCGAAGCCCCGCCGGCGGAACCGCCCGAGACACCTCCCGCAGAACCGCCTGAGGCACCGCCCGAAGCCCCACCGCCACCAGCCGCGTTGCCGCCACCTGCCGCGCCCGCGCCGGTGCCCCGGCTCGCCGCGCCACCGTTGCCGCCCGGCGCGGGGGCCTGGACGGGCGCGCCCGGCTGGTTCTGGGTGCTCGGCTGCTGGTCGGCGGCCGGGGCCGCGACCGGAGTGTCGGAGGGTGTCGGCGTGGCGGGCGGCGTCGTGGCCGGGGCCGCCGGGGTGCCCGTGCCCGGGGTCACCGGGGCCGTCACGACGACGGTCGGCTGGGCGGCGGGCGGCTCGGCCGCGTCCGACCGGCCGGGGCCGCGGTCCACCAGCAGGACGGTCGCCGTGCCCATCGAGATGACCACGGGGACGATCACCGGCACCAGCAGTGCGCGACGTGACCGGCGCTTGCCCGGCTCGGTCACCGGCTGCGGCCCCACCTTCGCGACCTCGTCCGACACGGGGCCGTCACCCGACGCCGGGCGCTCGCCCGACGCGGGCTGGTCGGCGCCGTCCGCGACCGGCACCACGGCACCGGCCTTCGCCCCGCCGGCACCCCCGGGCGCTCCACCCCCGGCCTCTTCACCCGCAGCCGCTCCCCCGTCCGCCGCAGCTCTGAGGTCGACCGTCCCGGTGTCGGCCGGGGCTCCGGCCGCACCCGCCGCAGCGCCCGCGTCCTTCGCGCCGATCGCCGCCCGGGCCGCGGCCGCCATCTCGGCGGCGTCGGCGAACCGGTCCTCCGGCTTCTTCTCCAGCGCCTTCGCGACCAGCTCTCGAACCGCCGCCGGGAAGGCCCCCGGCAGCTCCGGCGCCGGCTGGCGGACGTGCTTGAGCGCGACCTCCAACACGCTCTCGCCGACGAACGGCAGCTTCCCGGTGAGCAGTTCGAAGCAGACCACGCCGATCGAGTAGAGGTCGGAGGCCGGCCCGGTGCCCGTCCCCTCGGCCTGCTCGGGGGCCATGTAGAGGGCGGTGCCGACGATCGCGTGCGAGGCGGTGATCTTGGTGCTGGCGATCGCCCGGGCGATGCCGAAGTCGGTGATGGTCACCCGGCCGTCCGTACGCACCATCAGGTTGGACGGCTTGAGGTCCCGGTGCACGATCTCCCGGCGGTGGGCGGCGTGCAGGCCGTCCAGCGCGGCGGCGACCAGACCGAGGACGCGCTCGGGAGGCATCGGGCCCTCCTCGGCGAGCACCCGGTCCAACGGCCGGCCGTCGACCAGTTCCATGACGATGTAGGCGCAGCGCTCCCCGGCGCCACCGCCTTCGCCGCCCTCGCTGCCCTCCCGGCCCTCGGCACCGCCGCCGCTCTCACCGTAGTCGTGGACGTCCACGACGGCCGGGTGGTCGATCGCGGCGACCAGTTGGGCCTCCCGGCGGAAGCGCTGGATGAAGGTGTCGTCCTCGAACAGCGCCGAGTGCAGGATCTTGACCGCCACCGGCCGCGCCAGCACCGTGTCGTCGGCCCGCCAGACCGTACCCATCCCCCCGCCGCCGATCCGCTCGACCAGCGTGTACCGCCCGCCGAGCACGGCGCCCGGACCCCTCATACTCCCGCCCCCATGTGTGTCATGACCCTCCCCAGCGGGCCGTTCGGCCCCCCAGTGTGCCAGAGGGGGTCGAACGGTCAGCAGGCACTGTCCGGCCAGGGGTTGAGGGCCCCGCCGTCAGCTGTCCCGGCCCTGCCGGGCGTGCTCGACCACCTCCAGGACGGCGGCGGCGACGGCCTGCGGGTGGTCGGCGTGGACGTGGTGGCCGGCGCCGCGCACGACGATGTGCGACCCCTTCGCGGCGCCGGCGACGACGTGTGACTGGAGGACGGTCCAGCGGGCGCGCATCGCCCCCGGCAGGCCGTCGGTCGCGCTCAGCACGGTCACCGGCACGTCGGGCAGCCGCGCGGCCGCGCGCCGCCGCCGGAGCTCGGAGACCGCGAGGACCGTCAGCCGGTTCTCGTCGAGGACGGTCAGCCGCTGGTGACGGTGTGCCTCGACGGCCGCCTCGGCCCTCGCGACAGCTCCCCCGGCACGGCGTGCGGCGGGCGTCAAGGCCGCCCGGAGTAGCCCCACCCGCAACAGGACGGCCTCGGCGGCGCGGACGGTCGGTGGCTGGAACTCCTCGTGCGCCGGGTCCACCAGGACGAGGCCTGCCACCAGTTCCGGGTGCCGCCAGGCGAGGAGTTGGGCCAGCTGGCCGCCCCAGCTGTGCCCGACCAGGACGGCCGGGCCGGCGCCGAGGTGCTCCACCAGGGCCGCCAGGTCCCCGGTCGGGGACTCCAGCGACGGGCCGGAGACGCGATCGGGGTCACTGGCACCGAGCCCGGCCCGGTCGTACGCCACGACCCGGCTGTGCGCGGCCAGTTCGGGCAACACGGGCGCCCAGGTCAGCGACGAGGTGCCGCAGCCCGCGAGCAGGACCACCGGCGGACCGCCGCGCCCCGCCTCCACCCAGCGCAATGCCCGCCCGCCACGGTCGAGTTCGCCCTGTCGGACCCCGCCGGGGACGCGCTCGGCCAGCGCCTGCCCGATGGCGTCCTGCACGTCCCGCATGGCCCGCGTGTCCCGCGTGTCCTGCGTGTCCTGCGTGCCCCACGGTTCCTGCGCGTTCTGCCTGTTCTCTGTCTTCTGCACGTTCGGCTCCCCCCTGGATCCGTCCGCCCGGTCCCGGCCTGTGGTGCCGGGTGACGCGGGTTCGTTACTCACCACTGCCACGAGTCCCGGGCACCTCCCCGACGCCCGGCGGCCCGGCCGACGGCCGGGCCCGGACTCGCTGTCAGGCACCAGACCCTGACCGCCCGGCTCCACGCCGACCCGAACACCTCGCGTCCGTTGCGCGACTGGAGGACGAAGAGGAGGTGCTGTGGCGCAAGGCCGTCACCGGCCCGCGCCTGCACGGACCAGGCCGGGGCGGACCAGGCCACGCCGCGCCCGCCGCCCCGGCCCTCCGGTGGCTCAGGCCGACAGGGTCCGCTTGAACAGGTCGAGCACCGCCTCCCAGTGGCGCGCGTCGGCGACGGCGTCGTAGCGGGTGGTGTCGGCCTGGGTGTAGCCGTGCGCGGCGCCCGGGTAGACCTCCTCCCGGTGGCGGACACCGGCGGCGGTGAAGGCCTCGGCGAGCCGTTCGATCTGCTCGGCGGGCATGGACGGATCCTCGTCGGCGTGGCCGAAGTACACCTCGGCGGTGATCCGGGAGGCGCCCAGGTGCGGGCTGTCCGGCGCATCGGTGGCGAGGTTGCCGCCGTGGAACCCGGCGATGGCGGCGATCCGGTCGGGGTGGCTGGCGGCCGTCCACAGGGCGAGCAACGCACCGCGGCAGTAGCCGGTGAGGCCGACCGGGCCGTCCGAGACGAGCGGGGAGTCGGCGAGCCAACGCAGATAGGCGTCCGCGTCGCGGGCGGTCACCTCGGGGGTGAGGCTGAGGAGCAGCGGGCCGATCTGTTGGAAGATCGTCGGGTCCTTCTCCAGGTCGATCAGCGGCGGCAGTTCGACGACCGGCGCGCGGCCGTTCCGGTAGTAGGCGTTGGGGACCAGCACGGCGTACCCGGCCTGGGCGAGCCGGTCGGCCATGTCCTTCAGCTGGGGTCGGAGCCCGAAGGCGTCCATGTAGAGGATGACTCCGGGGTGGGCCCGCCCGTCGTCGGGATGGGCGAGGTAGGCGTCGGCGGTGCCGTCCGCCGTCGGGATGTCCACGGTGGTTCCGCGCACGGTCATGGTGAGGGGTCTCCTTCGGTTCGCGCGGCAGGTTAGCGGGTGGACGCCGCCACCGACGCGGCGCCCGCGGGGAACGCGGGTGCGACCGCCCGGCGTTGGGCGTACATGGGTGTGATCGTAGATGTGGCGTGCGTGGCGGCGGCGGTGATCGGGCTGATGCTCCTGATCGCGTGGCAGATCCGGGGCGAGTCGTCGGGGCGTTGGCGGCGGGGCGGCGGGAGCACCGGGGTGGGCCTGGGCGGCGGGCTGGAGGAGTTGCAGGCGCTGTTCAGCCCGGGCAAGCGGGTGCAGGTCGAACAGCGGCGGGAACAGCTGACGCTGCGGGACGACGCCCAGGTCGGAGCGCCGCCGCACTTCGGCGTGGACCTGGACCGGGGCGTGGCGGTGCTGCACGGCAAGGGCGGGACGGGCGGTGAGACCGGACGGGGTCGGACAGGCGCTCAGGCCCCCCAGCCACGGGAGCAGAGCACCAGCCGGTAGCCGTCCGGGTCGGATATCGTCACGCCGAACTCCTCCCAGTAGGGGTTGTGGGCCCGGACCGGGGTGCCGCCGGCGGCCTCCAGCCGGGCGACCAGGGCGTCGTCCACCGGCGCACCGAGGTAGACGACGAACAGGTCGTCGACCGTCGGGGTGGGCTCCAGCGGGTTCTCCGGGTCGTGGGTGAGTTCGAAGTGCCAGGCTCCGCCGGGCGGACCGACCATCAGCAGGTCGTGCTCGCCGGACACCCGCTCGGTGGTGCGCCACAGCACGTCCAGGCCGAGGCCGCCGACGTAGAAGCGCTCGGCCGCCGCGAGGTCGCGCGAGGGCCGGGCGATACGGACCCGCGTCGTCGAATCGATCATGGCCGCGACCCTAGCCGATACCACTGACACTGATAGTTCTAACCGGGTCCCTGGTGGTCGTGGCTCTGCCACTGACTGACGCCCTGCTGGGCTGTCCTCCGGTTGTTCTGTCCGG
>NZ_JBHXMU010000107.1:0-19098 GCF_042720685.1 Kitasatospora sp. NPDC058492 | reverse complement strand
ACTGGTCACACTTCCGACGACGAAGCCAAGCCCGCGCCCGCAACTCCCACTACAAACGCCGAGGACACACCCCCCAGATGCGGTTGCAGTATTAGAACGCTGTGTGGGTCAGCCAGTGGTCCAGCAAGGCGCGGTCGCCCGTCACCGTCACCCGGTCGTCCTGCGGCGGGAGGCGGCGGGAGAGCACCAGCATGAGGTCCGCCACCGCGCCCGACACCACCACGTCGGCCTCGACCGGCCCGCGCTCCCACCGCAGTGCCTCGGGTGCCCTGGTGATCACCCAGCCCTCCCCGGACCTCGGCCGGAACCCGACCCGCTCGCCCCGGCCGCGCAGCCCGGCCGCCGCCGGCCTGACCGACTCGAAGGCCGGCGTGCACAGCAGGTCCAGGTTCTCGCTGATCACGTCGGCCGCGAGGTCGTCGGCGATCTCGAACGCGGTGCCCGTCGCCGACGCGGCGTCGTAGTGATGGACGCAGGTGTCGCTCAGCTGCCTGCGGAGCCAGAACGCCGCCGGCCGTGGCCCGAAGAACGTGGGCAACTCGGTGTCCGCGCCGGTCTCCTGGACCGCGCGGACCAGGTCCTCCGCGCCCTCGCGCAGCCACCGGGCCCACCCGTCCGGGGCGCCGGGATCGGCCTGCCATGGGTCGGGGACGGGCAACTGCCCGCCCGTGCGGACGAGTTCGGCCGCCCAGCGGTGCTCCTGGCCGAGGTGCCCGACGAGGGTGCGCAGTGGCCACTGCGGGCAGGTGGGCACCCGGGTGTCCGGGTCCCTTCCGGCGACCGCGCGGGCGAACTGCCGGGTCTGCTCCCGCAGTCCCTCCACGAGCCGTGCGGTGTCCAGCGTCGACGTCATCGCCATCGCGATGCTCCTCTCTCGGGGTTACCTGGGTACGGTAGGAACTCCAGTCCGGTGGAGGTTCAAGTGCCTTTGCTCGATGAGACGTTGGGGATCGGCGAGCTGGCCCGGCTGACCGGCGTGCCGGTGCGCACCATCCGCTTCTACTGTGACGAGGGCATCGTCGACTCGGTGCGCAGCACGGGCGGGCACCGCAGGTTCGACCAGGTGGCCGTGGAGCGGCTCGGCCTGGTCCGACGGCTGCGCAGGCTCGGGCTCGGGCTGCCCTCGATCAGGCAGGTGCTCGCCGGCGAACGCTCCGTGGCCGAGGTCGTCGCCGCCGAGCGGGCCGCGCTCGACGTGCGGCTCGCGGACCTGGCCTGGCGGCGGGCCTCGCTGCGCGCGGTCGAGGAGGCCGGACCGGCCGACCGGGCCGCCAGGCTGGAGCTGCTGGCCGCGATGGAGGGTGGGGGAGCCGCCCGTGACGCGCTGATCGACTTCTGGAGGCGCGCGATGGCCGCCCCGGTGTCGGAGGCGATGCTCACCGCGTTCGTGGCGATCGCCGTACCCGAGCCGCCCGCCGACCCGACCCCGCCGCAGGTGGTCGCGTTCGCCGAGCTGTTCGCCCTGGCACCGGGGACCGGGAACTGAGCCGAGACCTGCTGGCCAGGGCGCGGGCCGGTGCCGCACTGATCGCCGACGAGGACGAGCTGGTGGGCGGGATCGGCGAGGCGTGCGCGCTGGCCCAGCCCCTGGTACGGGCGGGTGAGCCGCCCCGGGTGGGCCCCGCACTCGACCGGTTCGTCGCGGCCCACGCCTCCGTCCGCGGCGACCGCGACACCCCGAAGTTCCGAGGCCGCCTGCTGGCTTACGTGGCTGTGGACCGGGACCGGCGGATGCGCCGCTACTGGCGGCTCGTGGCCGAGGCGAGCGGGGATCCGGTCACGGTCGGCCTGTCCTACCTGTGGCTGACCGACTCCCTCGAACGCTCCGCTGCGGGCCTTGGTGGTGCTGCCGGGGTGTGCTGATCGCCGCGCCAGGCCCGTCCGGGTGAACGCCAGCCCGGGTTGCTTCGTCCACGCACCTCGAAGGCGTCAAGCTGGCCGCGAAATCCCGTACCCCCGAGGAAAGGCCGGTCGATGGCTCGCGCGCTGATCGTGGTGGATGTGCAGAAGGACTTCTGTGAGGGAGGGAGCGTCCCGGTCGGCGGGGGCGCCGACCGGGCCCGGGCGATCGCCGAGTTGGTCCAGGGCCCGGAGCGGGAGGGCTGGGCGCGGGTGGTCGCGACCCGGGACCACCACATCGACCCGGGCCCGCACTTCTCGGCGCGGCCGGACTTCCGGGAGTCCTTCCCGGTGCACTGCGTGGTCGGCAGCGAGGGCGGGGAGTTCCACCCGTCCTTCGCGCCCGCCGTCGACGCGGGCGCGGTGGACGAGGTGTTCTTCAAGGGCGCGCACTCGGCGTCCAAGAGCGGGTTCGAGGGCTTCGCGGCGGACGGCACCCGGCTCGCCGACTGGCTGCGCGGCCAGGGCGTGGACGCGGTGGACGTGGTCGGGATCGCCACCGACCACTGCGTGAAGGCGACGGCGCTGGACGCCGTGAAGGCCGGGTTCGCGACCAGGGTGCTGCTGGACTACACGGCGGGCGTGGCCACCGAGACCACGGTCACCGCCCTCGGCGAACTCCGCCAGGCGGGCGTGGACCTGACGGGCACGCCGGTCGTGCTGACCTGATGAGGTTTGCGCGAGAAGTCGGCCCGGCCGACTTCTCGCGCAAGTGTGTTCAGACGTTCGGGATTTCGCCGCCCTTGAGGGCGGTGACGAACGCCGTCCAGGCGTCGGCCGGGAAGACGAGCGCCGGGCCGCTGGGGTCCTTGGAGTCTCGAACGGGGACGATGCCGTCGTTGAGGATCGCGACCTCAACGCAAGCGGATTGTGCGTTGCTGCGGGTGGACTTGAACCACACCGCTCCTGTCAGATCAACCGTGTCCATAACTTCCTGCCACTTCGGAGATCAGCTGCTTCGACGCCTGCTCACTGAGCGCTGTCTCCCAGATGTTCGTGAACGCGGCGTCGTAGCGTTCCACTTCGTTGGGCTTGTCCAGATACAGGTCGCCGGTGAATCCGTCCGCATAGACGGTCGGCGGCTCCGTCTCGGAGCCGTCGCCGTTGAGCGGGAAGCGCAGAATTCCGAACGGGCCTGACAAGACGCCCAGGTGCAGACCCGCGTCGAACGGGACCACCTTGATGGTGACGTTGGGAAGCTCGCTCACCTCCAGCAGGTGGGCGAGCTGTCCCGCCATGACTTTGCCGCCACCGATGGGTCGTCGCAGTATCGCCTCGTTGAGTGCGACGTCGAAGACCGGCGGATCGGTGAACCTGGTGAGAAGCACCTGGCGAGCCGAACGGAGGTGGACTCGTCGTTCGATCTCGTCGTCGTCTTCGTGAGGCTTGCCCGCTCGCATGATCGTGCGTGAGTAGTCCTCGGTCTGCAGCAGACCGGGAACCAACTCGCTCTCATACCAAGCGATCTTCGAAGCCGCTTCTTCGAGCCCGATGAAGAGGTCGAACCCCTCCGGGATCACATCCCCGTAGGCGTGCCACCAACCCCGGGCTTTGGTCTCCTTCGCCAGTCCCATCAGGGCTTCGGTCAGTTCGGCCGGTGCGCCGTAGACCTTGCACATGGCCTCGACATCGAGGCTCCGCAAGGACGTGTGACCGCTCTCGATGCGCCACATCTTCGCTTCCGACCATTCCAGGCTGCGAGCCGCTGCCCGCACCGTGAGTCGCGATCGGTTGCGCAAATCACGCAGGTACCGCCCGAGTTGCCTGCGCGGCACCGTTGATCCAGTGGGCCCTTCCGGCATGGCCTTCCCCTTCCTGGCTTCCAGTATGAAGCACCGTCAGCGCTCGAAATGAAAGCACCCGTGCGCCCGCTTCGCAATGAAAGTCAACCGAACGAGTTACGCCGTTCGAATGCCCCAAAATGAAGTCTTGCAGATTGCGGAGCGTCTTGGGCAGACTACGGGCAGTAGTCCGACTGCTCGCTCACGGCGATCCGACGGGCGGCCACCCGGGCATTTCCATGCCCCTCCCCGGCCGACGCCGCCTGCTGCGAGCCACACCCGGAGGAGGTCCTGCCATGCCCGGAACGTTGGAGAAGTGCTCGTGCCGGCTGCACCGGCACCGCAAATCCGCCCCCGCCGCCCGGCGGCTGGTCAGTGACTGCCTCGCCGACCGGCCGGCTGGCATCGGCGAGACCGTCCGGGCGCAGATCGGGGGCGTGCGGTGAGCGACGGGCTCCCCTTCTCCGTGACTGTCGAGATCGTGGGCTTCACCGAGCCCACCACCTTCGCGAGTCTCTTCGATGCCCTTGACGTCCTCCGGGTCGGCCTCGCCGTGCTCCCGCTGGACGCCGAACAGGCCGCTTGCCTGGCCGGCCGGTTCGGGCCCTGGGCCGCCGGGGAGATCGCTCACCGGCTGTACCACTTCGGCGCGGTGGGGGCGGTGGCGTTCGTCGGGCTGGATGCCCATCCGATCTACGTGCGGCGGGCGGCGCTTGAGTGACCGGTTGAGACCGCTTGTGTCGGTCCGTCAGCTGTGGTGTGTGAGATATGTGGTGCAAACGCGACCATTTGTGGCGGGTCGCTGTTAGGGTGCCCATCTGAACGCCAACTCTCCATGATGTGAGCAGTCTTGGAAGAGATGGCGTCGACTCAACGTCCGTAGCCGACACCCGAGGAAGCGCGTGAGACCCGAAGACGTCCCCCGGCTGTTCCAGGAGCTGGCCCGCGAGTTCGCGGACGTGACCGGCATGTCAGTGGCGGCGACCGGTTCGTTGGCCCGTGGCGACCACCGCACCGGGCCCACCGGTGACATCGTCTCCAACCTCGACCTGATCCACGTCGTGGCCGACGGGGCCGACGTGCCGGAGGTCCGGGCCGTGGTGGGGCGGACGATGCGGCGGATCTCCGACACCTTCCGGATCGAGACGACGTCCGTCATAGCCATGCTCCCGGCGTTCCGACTGGCCGGTCACGCCCACTACCGGATCAGCATGCGGCCCGAGTGGTTCTGCGACGGCCTCGGGCTCGGGTCGGAGGCCTTCGACCGTTCCGGCCGCGACGAGGACGACCCGCGCGCGGCGCTGGCCTGGATGATGCAGCCCGTCCCCTACTACCTGGCCAAGGCGACCGTCCTGGACCCGACGACCAACCTCGCCAAGGCCCGCAGGGCGGCGATGCGGCTGGCCGACCGGTTCGACCTGGAGGACATGCGCGAGGGCCTCGACGACCTGCCGGGTTCGCTGCGCACCTTGATCGCCGAGCATGACATCACCCCGCTCGACTCCACCGCCCGCTACCTCGCCGCCCCCACCCACCCCGCCATCGCGCAGCTCGTCCGCGACGCCGTCTTCGTCGAGGGCATGGGCCTGTCGTCCGCCGACTCGATGGTCATCATGCTGCCGTCCGCCCCGAACTGACCCGTACCGGAGAACACCGAATGCCTACCCGGCAGCACGTGGAGATCCTGCCCCCGCACCCGTTGCGGGCCGGCTACGACCGGGCCCTGGAACGAGGCTCGATAGCCGACGCGTTCCAGCGGCGCCTGGAGCCCGCCAACTTCACCCCCGGCTACCTCGGGGCCCTGACCGAGCGGGTCGAACAGGCCCTGGGCCAGGACCGGGGGGACGAGACCATGCGGTGGCGCCTGGCCTTCCTCCTGCTCCAGAACAACGCCACCGCGGCCGCCGTCGAACGCGCCGAGGAACTGCTCGCCGGCGCCACCCTCCCGCAGGCCGTCCGCCTGGCCCGGCTGGTGGCCGGGATCCGCGGCAGGGCCGACCGGCCGCGTACCGGCCGCCGCGTCCGGCGGGTCAACTGGTCGATCAACAACCGCTGTCCGATGTCCTGCCAGGGCTGCTACAACCCGTTCGCGGCGGAGCAGATCGACCTCGACCAGGCCAGGCGGATCGTCGGGAAGCTGGCCGCGCACGGGACCACCGACCTGGTCCTGGCCGGCGGCGACCCGCTGCTGTGGCCGCCGGTCTTCGACGTGATCGACGACGCCATCGCCAGCGGTCTCAAGGTCGGCCTCGACACCACCGGCTACACGCTCACCGCCGAGAAGCTCTCCCGGCTCCACGGCCTGTCCTCGCTGCGGCTGCCACTGGACGCCGTCACGCCGGAGGTGCAACGCGCCTTCCGCCGGAGCCCGGACGACAGGCTCCTCGACGCGCTGCTGGAGTCGCTCGCCCTGTGCGACGCCGAGGGCTTCGACCGGGTGCGGGTGCACACGGTGGCGAGTGCCGAGAACCTCCACCAACTGCCGGAGCTCGCCGCGGAGGTGCTGTCCCACCCGTCGGTCGCCCAGTGGGTGATCTTCCAGTGGTGGGGCCGGCGGGCCTCGCCGGCCACGGTGCGCAGGCTCGGCGTGGCGGTGGAGGAGGTCCGCGCGGTCGTCGACGGGATCCGGCGCGACCACCCCGGCCGGGAGATCCACCTCGCGGAGAGCAGCGAGCGGGAGCTGCTGAACTGGATGATCCAGTCGAGCGGGCAGGTGGTCACCTTCGGGTCGGGTGCGGAGGAGGAGTTCATCCTGGGCAACCTCCTGACCGACGAGGTCGAGGAGATCCTGACCCATCCGATCCTGGACTTCGAGGCCATGGCGCGGGGGATCCCGGTCACCCCGGGGACCGTGTTCGGCGCTCCGGACGCTGCGCGGGGATAACAGAACGGTTTCGGAGCCCACCCTCCCCGCGCCCAGGTCTTGACGGCGCGGGGAGGGTGGGCGTTTGCTGTGACCCGCCCGTTCGAACCTGTTTGGTTCTGGTCTGTTTTGTGTATTTGAACGTTCAAAACCCCCTCCTTCTTGCCTCGCCACACCCTTCCTGCCTCAACCCTTCCTCGCCACCCCTCAGAGAGGAATGCAATGTCACACCTTTCCCGTCGTGATCTGCTCCGAGCCTCAGGAGCGGGCCTGCTGGCCCTGACCGCCGGCGGCACGCTCGCAGCCTGCGGCGACTCCGGCTCCGGGGGCGCCTCGGGCGGGGACGCCGACAGCGGCAACATCACCGTCTGGTCCTGGGCCACGGCCGCCGAAGCCCTGCGCGGGATCGTCCCGGCCTTCGAGAAGGACAACCCGGGGATCAAGGTCGACGTCCAGGACATCGGCGAACCGGCCATCTGGGACAAGATCACCGTCGGCCTGGCGGCCGGCGGCCAGGGCCTCGGCGACGTGCTGCACATCGGCTGCGACTACCTGCCCGGATACCTGGAGAAGTTCCCCGGCGGCCTGGCCGACCTCTCCGCGCTCGGCGCCGACGCGCACAAGGACAAGTTCGCCAAGGGCCTGTGGCCCGTCGTCAGCGGCAAGGACGGCCACGCCTACGCGCTGCCCTGGGAGGTCAACCCGCTCGGCTTCTTCTACCGCAAGGACTACTTCGACAAGGCGGGCATCGACCCCGAGTCCCTCGCCACCTGGGACGACCTGCTCGCCGTGGCCGACCGCTTCAAGGCCGCCAACCCCGGCGTCGCCCTGATCGGCATCAACAGGGCCGCCAACCCCACCCCCGACCTGGACTTCGTCCAGGGCCTGATGCAGTTGCAGGGCGCCTTCTACTTCGACCTCCAGGGCAAGATCACCGTCGGCTCGGAGCCGGCCGTGCGCGCCCTGACCATCGTCAAGCGGCTGGACGAGGCCGGGCTGATCGGCGACACCCCCGGCGTCCAGAGCTGGCCGCCCGTGATGAAGGCCGGCAAGCTCGGGGTGGCCGCGATGCCCGCCTGGGTCGCGCACTACCTGGAGAAGAAGATCCCCGACCAGAGCGGCAACTGGCGTCTCGCCAAGCCCCCGGCGGTCACCCCCGGCGGCAAGCGCACCGCCCTGGTCAACTCCACCCACCTGGCCGTCGCCGCCTCCAGCCCGCGCCGCCGCGCCGCCTGGAAGTTCGTCGAGTACACGGTCACCCGCCCGGCCTCGGTGAACGCCATGTTCAACGCGGGCGGCGTCTTCCCGGCCCTCACCGAGGCCTACACCGACCCGCTGTACGCCGCGCCGAGCGCCTACTACGGCGGGCAGCCGGTGCTCAGGACCTTCGCCGACCTCGCCATCGAGGGCGGCTACCCCACCAACTACTCCGGTGACTACGCCCGCGCCCTCAAGCTCGTCAGCGACGCCCAGGTCAGGGTCCTCCTCAAGGGCGCCGACCCGGCCGCCGTCCTCCAGGACGCCGCCAAGCAGCTCGCCCAGCAGACCGGGCGCGGTATCGCATGAGTGCCGCCAGCCCGCCCGCCGCCCTCACCAGGAGGTCCGCAGCGCCGCGCCGGTCCCGCCGGCGGCGCGCCGCCGTACCGTACCTGCTGCTCGCCCCCGCCCTGCTGACCTTCGGCGTGTTCAAGGCCTACCCGGTCGTCGAGTCGCTGCTGCTGTCCTTCACCACCGGCTCCGGCGCGGCCACCCGCGACGCCGGCCTCGCCAACTACCGGCGCCTGCTGGACGACCCGCTGTTCTGGACGGCCCTGTCCAACACCGGCGAGATCCTCGTCATGCAGGTCCCGCTGATGCTCGGACTGGCCCTGCTGATGGCCGTCGGCATCAACTCCGCGCTGGTGCGCTGGCGCACGGTGTGGCGGCTCGGCGTCTTCATGCCCTCGGTCACCGGCCTGGTCGCCACCGGCGTGATCTTCGCCTACCTGCTCAAGACCGACGACGGCGCGGTCAACTGGGTGCTGAACGCCGTCGGCCTGCCCTCCGTCGACTGGATGGGCCAGCCCGTCTGGGCCCGGACGGCCGTCGTCGTGGTGCTCACCTGGCACTACACCGGATACAACGCCGTCATCTACCTCGCCGGACTCCAGTCCATTCCACGGGAGTTGTACGAGGCCGCGATGGTCGACGGCGCCGGACCGATCCGCCGCTTCACCTCCGTCACCGTCCCCGCGCTGCGCCCGGTGCTGCTGTTCACGGTCGTGCTCTCGACCATCGGCACGCTCCAACTCTTCGACGAGCCGTACGTGCTGACCGGTGGCGGGCCGGACAACGCCACCCTGACCGTCTCCATGTACCTGTACCAGAACGGCTTCCGGTACTACGACTTCGGCTACGCCTCCGCCATCGCCTACGCGCTCACCCTGCTCGTGACGGTGCTCGGCGCCGTCCAGATGCGCCTGATGGGAGACCGCGACAAGTGACCTCTAAGAGTGAGACCTCCAAGCGTGAGACCTCCAAGCGCGAGACTCCGGAGCGCGAGACCTCCAAGAGTCAGGCCTCCGAGCGCGTGAACCCCCTCAAGAAGCTGCGCGGCTGGCCGCTGACCTTCCTCCTCGCCGGCATCACCGGGCTGTCGATCGCCCCCTTCTACTGGCTGGTGGTCGCCTCCACCCGCAAGGACACCGAGGTCTTCGACTGGCCGCCCAAGCTGCTGCCCGGCGGGAGCCTCGGCGAGAACCTGAGCCACCTGGAGCAGAAGATCGGCCTGCTCAGGGTGGTCGGGAACTCCCTGCTGGTGGCGGGGGTCCAGACGCTGGGCGCCCTCGTCGTGGCGCTGCTCGCGGGCTACGCCTTCGCCAAGTTCCGCTTCCGCGGCCGGACCCTGCTGTTCGCCCTGCTGTTCTCCACCCTCGTGGTGCCCGAACAGGTCACGCTGGTGCCGCTGTTCAAGATGATGACGAACTTCGGCCTGCTGGACACCTACCAGGCGCTGATCCTGCCCGGCCTGTGCGTGCCCTTCGCGATCTTCCTGATGCGGCAGTCGCTGAGCAGCCTGCCGGACGAACTCCTGGACGCAGCCCGGGTCGACGGCGCGGGCGAGTTCCGGGTGCTGTTCAGCGTGGTGGTGCCGGTCATGAGGCCCGTGCTGGCCGCCCTCTCGATCTTCCTCTTCCTCGGCTCCTGGAACCAGTTCGTCTGGCCGCTGATCGCTCTGCGCAGCCCCGCGATGCACACCCTGCCCGTCGCCCTCGCGACCCTGCACGGCAACAAGAGCAACACCGACTACGGCGCGATCCTCTCCGGCACCGCGCTGTCCACCCTGCCGATGATGGTCCTCTTCCTGGTCCTCCAGCGGCAGTTCATCTCCGGCCTGCTGGCCGGCGCCACGAAGGGCTGAACATGACCGAGATCTGGGAACCGCACGCCCCCGCCGTCGCCGGCGGCCTGCGTCCGCTCTACGCCGACGGCCTGGACCTGCGGGTCAGCGGGAACGCGAGCGCCCGCGGGGCGGGCGATGGAATCGTCGAGGTGACCGCCGAGGGGGCGGGCGACGTCCGGATCGAGTGGCGGGTGCCGTGCGTGGACGCCACCGCGTTCTGGACGCCCGAGCCGCGCGGCACCGGCCGGCTGCCCGCCGCGTGGAGCGCCCCGCGCCGCACCGGACTGGCCGACGGCGCCCCGATCGCCGCCCTGATCGGCACCGGCGACCTCGCGATCTGCGCCTTCGCCGCCGAGCGCGCCGACGTCCTGGCCGGCGCCGGAGTGCTGGAGGAGACCGGCGAGTTCCGCTTCTGGGCCCAGGCCGCCGGCCGGCTGACCGTCCGCATCGACACCTCCCGCCGGCACTTCGCGCGCTGCCTGGCCGACCTGGCCGCCTGGTGGTGGGCCGGCCGCGCGGCCGACATCCCCGCCATCCCCGAGGCCGCCCGCCGCCCCGCCTACTCCACCTGGTACTCGATGCACCAGGACGTCTCGCCGAAGGCCGTCGAGACGCAGGCCGCGCTCGGCAAGGAGCTCGGCATGGACGTCATCATCGTCGACGACGGCTGGATGACCGCCGACCGCACCCGCGGCTACGCGCACTGCGGCGACTGGGAGCCGGTCTCGCTGCCCGACACCGCCGCCCACGTCCAGCGCGTCCACGACCTCGGCGTGCAGTACCTGCTCTGGTACGCGCTGCCGTTCATCGGCAAGGACAGCGCCGCCTTCGAGGCGATCGGCCGCTACGCGCTCGCCGACGCCGCCCACCTGGGCGCGATCGTCGCCGACCCGCGCTACCCCGAGGTCCGCGCGTTCCTGGCCGGCCGGCTCGCCCGCGCCGTCGAGGAGTGGGGCATGGACGGGCTGAAGGTCGACTTCGTCGACTGGTTCGCCCGCGCCGACGCGCCGGAGGCCGGACCCGAGGCCGACTGCGCCACCGTGGACGAGGGCGTCGAGCGGCTGCTCGCCGCGATCCGCGGCCGGATCACCGCGGTCAAGCCGGGGGCGATGATCGAGCACCGCCAGCCGTACGTCAGCCCCGGCCTGTGGCCGTACGTCACCATGGTCCGCGCCACCGACTGCCCGCTCAGCCCGCAGGAGAACCGGCAGCGCACCATCGACGTGCGGCTCGCCGCCGGGCCCGTCCCGGTCCACGCCGACATGCTGATGTGGCACCCGGCCGAGCCGCCCGAGCAGATCGCCTGCCACCTGATCAACGTGCTGTTCTCGGTGCCGCAGGTCTCCGTCGACCTCGCCGCGCAGAGCCCCGGGCAGCGCGAGGCGATCGCCTTCTGGCTCGGCGTCTTCCGCGAGCACGTCGCCACCCTGCAGCTCGGCGAGCTGCGCCCGGCCCGGCCTGACCTCGGCTACCCGATGGTGACGGCCGTCGGCGGCGGCACCGTCGCGGTGGCCCGCTACGCCGCGCTGCCGGTGGACGTCTCCGGTGCGCACTGGCGCACCCTGCTGGTCGCCAACGCCGACGCCGACCCGGACGTCCGGCTCACCGGCGGCGGCGGGACGGCAGAGGCCACCGTGCAGGACGCCCGAGGGCGTATCGTCCGGCAGGGCGAGGTCGAGCTCGACCGGGCGGGCGGCATCACCGTGCCGCGCGGCGGGCTGCTGACCCTGCGCCGCCCGTAGAGCCGAGCGGTAGAACCGAGCGCCCGTCAGACCCGAGCAGCCGTCCTGGAGCCTCCGATGCCCGAGGGAACACCCCGACCGCGCCGCGGCGCCACCACCATCGAGGAGGTGGCCCGCGCGGCCGGGGTGTCCCGGCAGACCGTCTCCAACGCGCTCAACGCCCCCCAGCGGGTCCGCCCGGACACGCTGGCCCGGGTGACCGCGGCGATCCGCGAACTCGGCTACCAGCCCGACCAGTCGGCGCGCTCGCTGCGCAGCGGCGCCCGGCGCACCCTCGGCTACCTCGCCCCGGTGGACGACCCGTTCGACCCGAACCCGCTGATGGCCGGCTTCCTGGAGGCGCTGGTCGACGCGGCGGGGGCGCAGGGGCAGCGGGTACTGCTCTTCCGTCCGGGGCAGGGCCGGGCTGGGGGCGCGGTTCAGGGCTTGGCGCAGGACGCGGCCCAGGACGCGGCCGGCCCGCTGGCGGCCATCGACGAACTGGTGGCCGCCCGGCAGGTCGACGGGCTGGTGCTGGCGGACGTGCTGGGCGACGACCCCCGGATCGGGCACGTCGTCCGGGCCGGCCTCCCGTTCGTCACCTTCGGACGGACCGGCCCGGGGCAGCCCCAGCACTGGGTCGACATCGCCAACGACACGGCGATGGCCGTGGTGGTACGGCACCTGGCGGCGCTCGGCCACCGCCGGATCGGGTACGTCGGCCGCGCCGAGGACCTGCCGTGGATGGCCGCCCGGCGGGCGGGCTTCCTCGCCGAGGCGGCCCGGCTGGGCCTGTCCGCGGTGACGGCGGCGCGGCCGGACGTCGCGGCCGTGCGGGAACTGCTGCGCGGGCCCGAGCGGCCGACCGCCTTCGCGGCGGGCAGCGACCTGCTGGCGCTGGACGTCTACGAGGCGGTCCGGGCGGAGGGATTGGCGGTCGGACCGGCGGGGGTGGCGGTCACCGGCTTCCACGACACGCCGCTCTGCCGCCACCTGCACCCGGCGCTGACCTCGGTGCGGCTCCCGCTGCGGACGATCGCCGCCGCCCTGGTGGAGCGGCTGCTCGGCCAGGTGCGCGGGGAGGCGCCGCCGGCGGGCGGGCTGGAGCTGGCCGCCGAGCTGGTGGTGCGGGCGAGTTCCCGGACGGGTCCGTAGGGCCTCTGTCAGGCTTGGTGGCCCTGCTCCCCGGTCGGCGCGACGATCAGCTCGCCGACCAACTGGGCTGCCGCCGCCCGGTGTTCGGCCGCCAGCGCGTCGTCGGTGACCAGCACGTCCAGTTGCTCCAGTGCGGCGAAGGAGGCCAGGCCGACCGCGTTCCACTTGGTGTGGTCGGCCACCACGACGACCCGGCGGGCGGACTGGAGGAAGGTCCGGTTGGTCTCCGCCTCGGCCAGGTTCGGGGTGGTCAGCCCGGTCTCGGCCGAGAGGCCGTGGCAGCCCATGACCAGCACGTTGACGTGCAGCGAGCGGATCGCCTGGTCGGCGACCGGCCCGACCAGCGCGTCGGAGGGCGTGCGGACGCCGCCGGTGCGGATCACCGTCGCGGTGGCGGGGGTGCCGTCCTCGTCGGGTTCCTCCAGCAGCTCCGCGATCCGCAGCGAGTTGGTGACCACGGTGAGGCCCTCGACGGCGCGCAGCTGCCGGGCGACCGCGAAGGTGGTCGTCCCGGCGGCCAGCCCGACCGCCGAGCCGGGCGGCACCAGGGCGGCGGCGGCCCGGGCGATGGCCTCCTTGGCGGGCAGCTGCCAGTTGGCCTTGGTCTCGAACCCGGGCTCGCCGCTGGCCGCCGCCTCCGTCCGCACCGCCCCGCCGTGCACCTTGTGCACCAGCCCGCGGCGGGCCAGCGCGTCCAGGTCGCGGCGGATGGTCATGTCGGACACCCCGAGGTCCCGGACCAGTTCGGTCACCCGGACGCCGCCGCGCGCGCGGACCCGCTCCAGGATCAGCACGCGGCGCTGTCCGGCGAGCGGTTGGGCGCTGTCAGCCATCGGGGGGCTCCTCGGGTCGGTGTGGTCCGCTTGACCGTTCGGCCATTCGTGCAGCCGGCCGTTCGACTGGCCGTCCGGCGGGCCACGGTCACCGCCATCATGGCAGGCGCGGACCCCTTCCGGACAGCCAGGCCTGATGGATAATGTTGGATATTGTTGTTTCGTGTCGGATAGAGGGAAGAAGGCCATGGCCGGGACCCTGACCCAGCCCACCGCCAAGACCGTGACCACACTCGCGGACGGGCGACAGCTGATCTACTACGACAGCGGCGAGGCCGTCCCCCGGGACGCCGTCGACCTGCGCCCGCTCGACCCGCCCGCCCACGGCTCCGAGGTCCGGCTCGACCCGGCCACCGGAGCCTGGGTCACCGTCGCCGCGCACCGCCAGGCCCGCACCTACCAGCCCCCCGCCGAAGAGTGCCCGCTCTGCCCCTCCCGGGACGGCCGGTACAGCGAGATCCCCGCCGACGACTACCAGGTGGCCGTCTTCGAGAACCGCTTCCCCTCGCTGGCCGGCCCCGCGGCGGCGCTGGAAGTTGCCGACGGACTGCGGGTCAGCGGCCCCGGCGCCGGGCGCTGCGAGGTGGTCTGCTTCACCGCCGACCACGACGCCTCCTTCGCCGACCTCGACGAACGGCGGGCCCGCCTCGTCCTCGACGCCTGGACCGACCGCACCGCCGAACTCGCCGCCCTCCCCGGCGTCCGGCAGGTCTACTGCTTCGAGAACCGGGGCGCCGAGATCGGCGTCACCCTCGCCCACCCGCACGGCCAGATCTACGCCTTCCCCTTCACCACCCCGCGCACCGCCCGGATGGCCGCGCGCGCGGCCGAACACCGCGCCGCCACCGGCCGCAGCCTCTTCGACGACCTGCTCGCCGCCGAACGCGCCGACGGCGCCCGGGTCGTGCTCGCCGGAGAGCACTGGACGGCCTTCGTCCCCTTCGCCGCCCGCTGGCCGTACGAGGTGCACCTCTACCCGCACCGCCGGGTCGCCGACCTGACCGGCCTGGACGAGCCGCAGCGCGCCGAATTCCCGCGCCTCTACCTGGAGTTGCTGCGCCGCTTCGACCGCCTCTTCGGCGCCGCCCGCACCCCGTACATCTCCGCCTGGCACCAGGCGCCCGCCGGCCAGGAGGACGAACTCGCGCTCCACCTGGAGCTGTTCACCATCCGGCGCGCCGCCGACAAGCTCAAGTTCCTGGCCGGGGTGGAATCCGGCATGGACGCCTTCGTCAACGACATCACTCCCGAGGACGCGGCCCGCCGGCTGCGGGAGGTAGCCCCGTGAACACGCCCGTGAACGCCACTGCGAACACCCCCGCAGACACCTTCGAGGAGCTCCACGGCCACGCCCCCGAGGGGGAGTGGGCCGCCCCCGGCCGGGTCAACCTGATCGGCGAACACACCGACTACAACCTCGGGTTCGTGCTGCCGATCGCCCTCCCGCAGGCCGTCCGCGCCCAGGCCCGGCGCCGCGACGACGGCCGGCTGCGGCTCTGGTCCGCCCAGGGCGACGGAGTGGTCGCCGACCTGGCCGTCGCGGACCTGGCCCCGGGCTCGGTGCCCGGCTGGGCGGCCTTTCCGGCCGCCGTGGTGTGGGCGCTGCGCGAGGCCGGGCACCCCGTCGGCGGCGCCGAGTTCCGGCTGGAGAGCGACGTGCCCGGTGGAGCCGGGCTGTCCTCCTCGGCCGCCCTGGAATGCGTCGTCGCGATCGCGTACAACGACCTGTACGGGCTGGGGCTGTCCGCCCCCGAACTCGCCCTGATCGCACAGCGGGCCGAGAACGACTTCGTCGGCGTCCCCTGCGGGATCATGGACCAGATGGCCTCGATGTGCTGCCGCCCAGGCGCCGCCCTGCACCTCGACAGCCGGGACCTGACGACGCGACAGGTCCCGCTGGACCTCGCCGGCGCCGGCCTCGCCCTGCTGGTCCTCGACACCCGGGTCAAGCACGACCTCGGCGACGGCGCCTACGCCGCCCTGCGGGCCGGCTGCGAGCGGGCGGCCGCGCTGCTCGGACTGCCCGCGCTGCGCGAGCTGACGCCCGCCGCCCTGCCGGCCTCCCTGCCCCGACTCCCTGAGGAGCTGCGGCCGTTGGTGCGCCACGTGGTCACCGAGAACGAGCGCGTCGCGGCCGCCGTCGCCCACCTGGATGCCGGTCGGCCCGCCGCGCTCGGCCCGATCCTCACCGCCGGCCACGCCTCGCTGCGCGACGACTACCGGGTCTCCTGCCCCGAGACCGACCTCGCCGTCGAGGCCGCCCTCGCCGCCGGCGCCCACGGCGCGCGGATGACCGGCGGCGGCTTCGGCGGCTCGGTGATCGCCCTCGTCGACGCACTGGCCGCCGACGCCGTCGCCGCCGCCGTCACCACCGCGTTCCGCGCGGCCGGCTACGCCGCCCCGCGCACCCTCACCGCCGTCCCGGCCGAGGGGGCCCGCCGCACGGGCTGACCGGGCCCGTCGGGGTCGGCGCGGGTCACGGCTTCCCGGGAGCACGCCTTCCCGGGGTCACGCCTTGTGGTCCGCCGGGCGCTCCGGAGAAGCCTCCGCGAGCGCCCGGGTGACGGCCTCCACCCCGGCGCGCAGCCCGTACACCGGCGTGCCCGGCTGCTGCCGCCAGGACTCGTCGATCCCGCCCGCGTCCACCGTGTCGAAGCCCAGCTCGTCGATCAGCGCCCGCACCACGCGCTTGGCCGCCTCGTCGTCCGCCGCCACCGGCACGGCGATCCGCTCGGGATCGCCCTCCGGCCGCGGCCGCTCCAGCAGGTCCTGCGCGTAGGTGCCGTTGAACGCCTTCACCACGGGGTGGCCGAGGTGCCGCTCCGTCCACCGGCTCTCGGTCAGGCCGTCGTCCTCGATCTCGTCGATCCGGCCGTCGCGCTGCTGCGGGTAGTAGTTGCCGGTGTCGATCACCGCCGCGCCCGCGGCCGCGCCGTCCAGCAACCCGGCCGGCAGGTCCGGCACGTTCTTCAGCGGCACCGTCACCACCACGACCTGTGCCCCGCGCGCCGCCTCGGTGGCCGGTACGGCCGTCGCGCCCGTCTCCTCGGCCAGGGCGGCCAGCGACTGCGGACCGCGCGAGTTGGCCACCGAGACGTCGTGCCCGAGCGCCGTCAGCCGTCGGGTCAGGTTGCCGCCGATGTTGCCCGCACCGATGATGCCGATCTTCATGTCAGACCCCTGTTCGCGAGTGTCACACGCTTGTCGTCCTGCCCCAACCACCCGGTGGCGCCGTCGATTCCCGGTGCAGGGTGGTTCTTCCGGACCCAGGGTCGGGCCGGGCCTGGCCCCGGCTCCACGGCCGTCGGGAGAGTGGGTGCCATGACCGACAACGCCCCGTCCGACAACGCCATGACCCGGGATCCCGTCGACCCCCGGGAATTCGCCGACCGCACCGTCCTGATCACCGGCGGCACCAGCGGCATGGGCCTCGCCACCGCCCGCCGCCTCCTCGCCGCGGGCGCCCAGGTGGTCATCACCGGCCGTGACGACGCCCGGCTCGCCCGCGCCGCCGAACGGCTCGACGGCGGCGACCGGCTGCTCGCCGTCCGCGCCGACGTCGCCGTCCCGGCCGACCTCGCCCGGCTCGTCGCCACCGTCCGGGAGCGCCACGGCACGCTCGACGGCGTCTTCGCCAACGCGGGCGTCGGCGTCTTCCAGCCCGCCGCCGACGTCACCGAGGGCGACTTCGACCACACCGTCGACGTCAACTTCAAGGGCGTGTTCTTCACCGTTCAGCACGCCCTGCCCCTCCTGGAGGCGGCCGGCGGCGGCTCCGTCGTGCTCAACGCCTCCTGGACCCCGCACCGCGGCCTGCCCGACGCCCCCGTCTACGCCGCGACCAAGGCGGCCGTCCTCAGCCTGGCCCGCACCCTCGGCAGCGGCCTCGCCGCGCGCGGCATCCGGGTCAACTCCGTCAGCCCCGGCTACATCGCCACCGAGATGTTCCACGCGGTCATCCCCGACCCGGCCGCCCACGAGCCGATCCGCGCCCGCATCCCGCTCGGCCGCCTGGGCCGGGCCGAGGACGTCGCCGAAACCGTCGCCTTCCTGCTCTCCGACCGGTCCTCCTACATCA
Organism: Kitasatospora sp. NPDC058492; assembly: GCF_042720685.1. NCBI lineage: Bacteria > Bacillati > Actinomycetota > Actinomycetes > Kitasatosporales > Streptomycetaceae > Kitasatospora > Kitasatospora sp. NPDC058492. The sequence goes on along the minus strand of NZ_JBHXMU010000107.1, from coordinate 1,386 downwards.
CGTCCCAGGACATCGTCGTCGACGGCGGCCTGGTGCCCGCCGTCCAGGCCGTCGCGGGCTGACGTCCGGCTTGATCCCCGGCTGGTCCCCGGCCGCGTGCGGTGCCGGCGGTGCCTGGTCCTGGCAGGGCCAGGCACCGCCGCCCGCCTCTGGGTGAGAATCATCCCTATGAACCCGACCAGTGCCCTGAGCGAGTTCCTCCGCACCCGCCGCGCCCAGCTGCGGCCCGAGGACGTCGACCTGCCCGACTACGGCGGCCGCCGCCGGGTCGCCGGGCTCCGCCGCGAGGAGCTCGCCCACCTCGCCGGGGTCAGCGTCGACTACTACACCCGCCTCGAACAGGGCCGTGTCGGCAACCCCTCCGAAGCCGTCCTCGACGCCGTCGCCCGCGCCCTGCAACTCGCCCCCGACGAGTCCGGCCACCTCCACCGCCTCGCCCGCCCCACCCGCCGTGCGCCCCGCCGCCGCACCGCCCCGCAGCAGCCCCGCCCCTCCCTGCTGCGCCTGCTCGACCAGCTCGACCACGTCCCGGCCCTGGTGATGGGCCACCGGATGGACGTCCTGGCCTGGAACCGCGCGGCCGTCGCGCTGTTCGGCGACTACGGCGCCCTGCCGGTCGAGGACCGCAACATCGCCCGCTGCACCTTCCTCGACCCCGCCTCGCGCGAGCTCTACGGCGACTGGACGGCCTGCGCCCGCGAGAACGTCGCCTTCCTCCACCTGGAGGCGGGCCGCCGCCCCCACGACCCCCTCCTCGCCGAACTCGTCGGCCAACTCTGCGTCCACAGCGAGGAGTTCCGCCACCTCTGGGCCGAACACCCGGTCGCCGACAAGACCTCCGGCCGCAAGCTCTTCCACCACCCCATCGCCGGCCCCCTCGACCTCGCCTACGACACCCTCCGCCCCGCCGACGACCCCGACCAGGCCCTCGTCACCTACACCGCCGACCCGCACACCCCGTCGGACGACGCGCTGCGCCTCCTGCTCTCCTGGTCGGCGTCGGCGTCGGCGACCCGCTGAGCGGCCTGCTCCAACGGCCGCCTGCCTGAATGGCACGAGATCTTGAGCGCAAAAAGACCGGCCGTAGGCCCTCGCGGGGGTCGAGGGCCTACGACCGGGGTTCAGGGGAGGGGTGTCAGTCGAGGTCGTCGCCGAAGTCGGGGCGGACGCCCTTGGCGAACTGGATCTCGTCGTTGCTGGTGCCGGCCGCGACCATCGGCCAGACCATGGCGTCCTGGTGGACGATGAAGTCGATGACGACCGGGCGGTCGTTGATCTCCATGGCCTGCTTGATGACGGCGTCCAGGTCCTCGGGGCGCTCGCAGCGCAGGCCGACGCAGCCCATCGCCTCGGACAGCAGGACGAAGTCGGGGATCCGGGTGCCCT
>NZ_JBHXMU010000106.1:0-19557 GCF_042720685.1 Kitasatospora sp. NPDC058492 | reverse complement strand
CCCCACCACAACTATACTTACCGACCGCGCCGCCCCGCCCCCAGCCACTCCATCCCCGCCTTCCCCCCCCCCCCCCCCCCGGGCCCCCCCCCCCCCCCGGGGGGGGGGGGGGGGCCCCCCCCCCCCCGCCCCGCGGATCAGTTCGGGCTCAGCCTGGGAGCGCCTTCGCGCCAATTCCCGTACCAGCTGCTCGTGCTCGCGCTCCAACTCGCCTTGCCTGGACAGCATTCCGGCGCAGGAGGCCCGCAGTTCGCCAAGCCGGGCAGCCAGCCGGGGGAGTCCGGCGCGATCGGAAGTCGCCACCAGATCGGCGTCCCCGGGCTGGGCCGTCCGCAGCCGGTGTCCGGCGGCCTGCGCCGTCTGCTGAGCGAGCGCGAGGTCTCGGTCCACCTTGGTCTGGGCCACGGCGGTCGAATCGATCAAGGACCGTTGCAGGCGCAGCGCGGTCTCATCGACGGGATGGGCCTCAGCCTGCGCCTGAGCGCTACGCCGACGCAGTACCTCATGGTGGGCAGAGTAAGTCTGGGCCGCATCGGCAGCCTGCTGCTGGAGGGTAACCCGGCGTTGGATCTGCTCAGCTCGTTCGCGCTGGATCTCGCCACGCCGCCGCCTGGTCCGAAGACGGCCCCGCCCGTCGAGTTCGCGTTCCTCCGTGTCCAGAGCGGCCAGCGCGGCCTCGGCGTCGAACAGTGCCGCCCGCAGCTGCTGCTGGCTCTCCTCTCCCTTCTCGATCTCGGCCGACCACCACGCCACTTGTTCCAGCAAGGCCCGCTGAGGTGCCCAGCTCTCCCAACGCCCCCGAGCCTCTTGATGCTCTCCGGATGCATGCCCGCTCCGGGCCCGGGCGTGCGCCTCGCCGGCCTCGGTTGCCTTCAGTTCGGTCGCGAGGCGCTCCACCAGGACGCCGTGGGCAAGGCGACTCTTGGCCTGCTCGTACGTGTCGGGATCGAAGCCGACGAGTCGGGTCTCGCTCTCACGCAGTTCGGTCAGCGCCGGTTCGCTCGCCAGGGTGGCGAGTTGCTCAGCGATCCCTTGCACCGCCTGCTCGGCCTCCGCCACCTTCGCCCGTACCAACAGAGGCAGCGAAACCCGCGGGTCCTCGGCCACTTGGCGAAGCGCGGGAGAGCCGACCCGGACCATCAGACCAGGCGGCAACGAAGAGCGCTCTTTGAGTACGCCCTCCAGCGCGTTGTCCACCGCGACATTGGTGCCAGAGACCAGCAGGACCCGCTTGCCCCTCAGGGCCAGGTCGCTCAACGCCCGGGTCAGCACGGTCGTCTTCCCGGTACCGGGCGGCCCCCAGACCAGCCGCAGTCCCGGCGAGGTGCAGGCCAGATACGCCTGCGCCTGTCCGCCCTGCAGGACGCCACCACAAGCCGAACTCTCCACAGGCGCGACCTCGTCGATCCGGCCGCCGACCAGCCGCTCCGCGAGTCCGGTGTCCGGCAAGGCCGCCAGTGCGTCGCGCAGTGAGCGAAGCAGGAAATCGGGCGGGCGCCGCACCGCCCACAACGACAATCCGCTCCGGGGCGCGTGAGCCGCCACCTGGAGGCGAACCCGCTCCGACTCGACCCGCCAGCCGAGGACGGTGAACGACCGACCCCGCCGATCGTCGGGCCCGGCCCCGGTGGTCAGCCGCATGTCCTGGAGGTCGTCGGGGTCGATTCGGCTCACATAGGCGGGCAGCCCGTACCACCCGTCCTCCAGGTAGTGCACGTCCCCGACCCGCGTGTGCCTCGCAGACTCGGTACGACCACCGGCGCGGCCTTCTCCGGCCAGCACCTCGTCCACCGCCTGAACTGAGGTTCCCCCGAGGTGCGGAAGGTTGCCGGACATGGCCTGATTGGCCGTGAGAAGGGAGCCTCTGCCATGGCTGCACCGATGAAGTACCCGCCCGAGTTGCGGCAGCGAGCCGTTGCCGCGTACCGGGCTGCCGATCCGAAGCCTGTGATCCGTCAGATGGCCCGCGACCTCGGGGTTCACCACGAGGCCCTGCGCAACTGGATCCGCCAGGACGAGGCGGACCGGGGCGAGCGCGACGACCGGCTCACCACCGCCGAGAAGGAGGAACTGGCCACTCTGCGCAAGGAGAACGCCGAGCTCCGCCGGTCCTGCGAGATCCTCAAGGCCGCCTCGGCTTTTTTCGCCCAGGAGCTCGACCCGACCCGGCGACGGTACTGAAGCTCATCGACGAGCACCAGGACCGCTTCGGGGCCGAGCCCGTCCTCCGGGAACTGCACATCCCCGCCTCCACCTACTACCGCTGGCGCCGCGACGTCGACGCGCCGTGCGCGCGCAGACGCCACGACGCCAGGCTCACCGAGGACATCCGCCGCATCCACACGGACTCCGACGAAACCTACGGCTCCCCGCGCGTCCACGCCGTCCTGCGGCGCGAGGGCACCCGCGTGGGCCGCAAGAGGGTCGAACGCCTGATGCGCCAGGCCGGCCTGCAAGGCGTGAGCCCGCGCCGGCCCCGCTCTTACACCCGACGCGACCCTGCCGCGGACCTCGCTCCCGACCTGGTCCAGCGCGACTTCACCGCTGGCGCCCCGAACCGGCTGTGGGTCGCCGACATCTCGCTGGTCCCCACCGGCGAGGGCCCGTGGTGGCTGGCCACGATCCGCGACGCCTTCTCCCGCCGGATTGTCGGCTGGCACACCTCGGAGCGGGCGGACGCCGACCTCGTCCTCACCGCGCTGGAGTACGCACTCCACGGGCGCCCGGTGGAGCCGGGCAAGCTGATCCATCACAGCGACCACGGGTGCCAATACACGTCCATCAAGCTCACAACCCGCCTGCTGAAGGCCGGAATCGAGCCGAGCATGGGCACGGTCGGCGACTCGTTCGACAACGCCCTCGCGGAGAACTTCTGGAGCGTGTTGAAGACCGAGTGCGTGCGCCGCACGACCTTCGCGACCCGCACCGACGCCGACCTCGCGCTGTTCGCCTACATCGACGGCTTCTACAACACCCGCCGCATCCAAAAGCGCCTCGGCTGGCTCAGCCCGGACGAGTACGAGGCGAAGCACTACGCCGACCAGGCGACGGCCGAACCAGTGGCCATCGAACAGCCTGAACCCATCCTGACCAGGTAATCACCACCTCCCGTTCAACGGGGGAAGCTCAAACCAGCTGCTCCATCCACTGTGCCAACGTTCCCCCACCTGGCCCACCCGGACACAACAATGCCACTTCCGGCCACTATCCCACGCCGGTCACCCCCTGTGTGCGATTGTTGTATAACTCGCCATGCGCCACTACGGCGATTGGCAAGCAAGTCCGGACAGGAAGCAACCTCTGCGTCGAGGACCACGGCGATACGGCCCGAATGGTGTCGGCGGGGGAAAGTATCCATTCGGGAGTCAGTCGACGCCGCTCCGTTCAATTGGCCGGCGCCACCATTCGGTGGACTTGAAGCACCCCATGAGCCAATGCGCTTCCGCACTGTCAAGGATGATGCTACCGATTGACGGGATCAGGCTGAGACGAAGCATGTGCTCCTGGATACGCACTGGATTCCAGTCGAGGTCGTGATGGAGCAACACAGCGAACGGCTCGCCACGCTTCTGCCAGAAAACCATGGGCTCGCCGCAGTCGTTCATGAACGGTTTGACGATGTCGCTCGGCGCGAACTCAACGTCCGCCATGTCCGCCCACCTGCCGACCCCCTCCCGTTCCCAAGCCAGGTAGTTTCGCATGCTCTGCACAAAGGAATTCGAGGTGGAATCGTCCAACACGGACTCCCGCTGGACAACAACAGACTTCAACGTCTTCCGCAGAGCTTTGGCTCGGCGAAGCTGACGGGTCGCGTTGGCCCAGAAAAGGCCGCCCCGCTCAGGATCATGGACTACGCAGAGCACCGGGAGACTGCCGTCACGCCAGTTATCTCCATGGTCTCCGACCCGGACGCGGTGTCCCCTCCGAGTGCGCGTCGTGACCCCGCCCTTGACCTGAACAGCCAGTGAGTCCGCTGTCCGCTGCCCGTCCTGAACAAAGGTGACGTGCAAGTCCTCTCCATGATCGTTCACGCCATCGATCTCCTGCACGATGTGGCCGTTCCGCTCCAGCAGCAAACGCACCTCGTTCACCGCCATGCGTCCAACACGCCGGCTCTCAGGAACCTTTGGCATCTCGCCCCCTCTTGATGTATTCGGTCAAGGTTAGGGCAGAGCACCGACATGCGGCCCACCTCCGAGGCTACGGGGCAGGCATACCGGAGTGGGTACAGCGACCTTCACGGACCGGCTCAATGATCTTCGCGAGATCCGCAACGAGCTGATGCACTTCAATGACAAGGACAAGGCCGGCGACGCAGCGATACCGATGCTCCGCAACATGATCGAGCTGCTGCGCGAGTACGGAGGCTGATGGGAGGTGCAAGATACAGGCGGGACTGCACATAGACACAAGGGCCGCGAACCACTCGGTCTGCGCCGCCTTCGTCGCCTCAGGCTGATCGGCAGCCCGTCAGGTCAAAGCTTGCGAGTCAGCCGCGCAGTCCGGACACGCGCTCCGCCCACCGCGCCAGGTCGATCGTCAGCATCCCCTTGCTGTGGAAGCGTCCGATCCAGAGGTCGTCCAGCAGTCCCCGGGCCCTACGGTGCCCCAGCTGGAGCCCCTGAGCCAGATGATCCCGGCTGACCTTTAGTACCACCTGACCGGTCCGGCTTCCGGTCTTACGGAGTTGGTCGCGGACGAGCGGCCGCACCAGGGTGGCCAGCCGGACTTCCGCGTCCCCGCGCCCCTGGACCACTGACATCTCGTGCGCTCGGTGCGCAAGGTATGTGGTCAACAGGCGCTCAGCCTTCTTGAGTACCAGGAAACGGTTGAGGCGCTCAGCTTGCCCGACCAGCACCACCACCCGTGTGTGCGCAACGACCTGGGCTGTCCGCGGTGCTTCCGGCTCGATCATGGGCGTCTCCCCGACCAGGTCATCGCTGGCCCGGAAAGCCAGCACCGCCGGCTGGTCGCGATCGTCCTCCCACCGCTCAATCCTGAGGGCGCCGCGCTGCACCACGAAGACCTCGTTCGAAACGGAACCCTGATGGATCAACGGATCGCCCGCTTCGAGCACCTTGGACCGCCATCCGTCGGTCATTTCCTTCCACCAACCACCCGTCAGGCCCCGAAAAGTTGTGCCCTCCAGGAGGGCGCGACATCCATTCCCACTGTCGTACATGCCAGCAAAGATATGGCACTCCTACCCATGCCCCACTGATTCGACGGGTGTTGATGAATTCTCGGACTGATTCCACTCTCCGGTGCTACTCTTCCGAGCTATTTCCGGGCGAGCTTCACCTCTTCTCACCGCGCGCGTAGCACTCCTCGATCCCGCACCGTACTGCCAACGGCACCAAGCCGCGGCCCTTCTCCGCCCCACACTTGTGACGGACGAGAACGGACGGCCGGACCGGCAATCCGCTGCCGGCCGGGACAACACGCGCCCAGGAGGCTCGATGACCAACCCTGCCCACGGCGACCGCACGTTCCCGGGCATGCCGCTGCCCGACCACCGCGGCGTCGTCGTTCTGGACCAGGAGGCGTTCACCCAGCAGCCGGGTTCGATCCAGGCCGAATTCGCCACGGTGATCGGCGAACTGACCGACGAGGCACTCTCCCGTTCCGGTCTTGAGTCGGTCCGGGAGAACAAGCTGTTCCTCCGCGACAGCGGCGACGGGTTCGTCTTCGGGTGCTCACCGAAGCACCTTCCTGGGCTGCTGGACCAGTTCCTCCCTGAGCTTCAGGCGGGCCTCGCCCGCCACAACGTCACGCCCGGGAGTCGGCAGTTGCGGCTGCGCGCCGCCATCGCGTGCGGCCCGCTGCCCGCCGAGGGCGGGCCGAGTGACGGTTACGGCGCGGCCCGCAACGAGGCCCACCGGTTGGTGGATGCCAGCATGCTCAAGTGGGTCATGGCAGAGGCGAGTCCGGACGCGACCCACCTGGGGGCGATCGTCTCGGACCGCGTGTACCAGGACGTCGTGGTCGCCAGGTACTGCGCGCTGCACCCGGACCGGTTCGTCAAGATCATCGCTACCGTGCCGGGCAAGACGTTTCGCGCACCAGCCTGGATCCACGTACCCGCCCCGTCCGGCGGCCTGCTCACTGTCCCGCCGGCCCCGCCCTGTGCATCGCCCGAGGCGGCGGTGCCGAGCCCGCTCCCGGCAGGCGACGACCCCGCCCGGGCTCCCGGGGCCCGGGTGCAGACGAGCACAGTTCAGGACGTGGGCCAGGGACTGGCGTTGGCACACGGTTCCACCGGGGACGTGACCCTCTCGTTCACCACGACGCCGGACCGTGAGGGACGGCGCCAGTGACGGCGCCTCCTGCAATCCCGCCCCCGGGCCCGGCGTCCACGACAGCCGACCACCCACCGGACTCCGTCCCGACCGGCCACTACCAGCAGCTGGTGCAATCCGTCCAGCAGGGCATGACCGTGAACGGCCTGACGGGCAACGTCACCATCACCTTCCAGCTCCCCTGCCAGTGCGATCCGCCGCACTCCTGCGAACGTCGCACCTCCCACGCTGCGCACGGCCTCGCCATCGGCCTCCAGGAGTTGTTCCACGAGCTGCGTGCGCAGTGGCGGCGGCTGGTCGGCCCGATCGGTCCAGGCGCCGCGCCACCCGACCCCCCAGGGCACACCGACCCGTGAAGGCAGTCCCCCGCGCCCCGGCGTCACCTGTGGTGACGCCGGCCCGGGGACCGTGCATCTCCCCGAACAGCCATGACAGTGCCTCACACCCAAACTCGTCGGAGGACTTCGCATGACCACTGGTACCTCGTCCGCCCTTACACTCGCCCAGCCGACCGGGCCCGGACCGTTCACCGATCCCGGGATTCGCGCAGCAGACCAGTCGCAGAGCTGTTTCGTAATCGGCCCGACCGGGGAGCCGCGCACCGAGATCGGCTCGCCCACCCAACAGGCTCGCGCGACCGCCCTGCCGGTCTTCGAGACGATCGTCGAGCCGGCCTGTGCCCGGCTCGGCATCGGACCAGTGCGGTCCGACCAGATCTCCCGAACCGGCGAGATCACCGAGCAGGTCTGCCGGCAGCTACTGGCAGCCGATCTGGTGATCGCCGACGTGAGCGGCGGCAATCCGGATGTCATGTACGGGATCGGCCTGCGACACGCCACGGGAAAACCGGTCATCCACATCGGGGAGACTGGTCAACTGCCGTTCGATATCGCGCCGTTCCACACCATCGCCTTCAGGCGCTCACCCACCGGGATGGCCGATGCCAGGAACGAGCTGACCGAGGTGCTCTCTCTGGTGCTGCGCGAGGGCTTCGACCCGCTCATCCCCGACCGCGCCCTCCGTAGCGTGGCCAGGCCTGGCGCCGAGGGGCCGCCGGCCGGCGGCCAGGCCGGGACCACGCCCCCCTCAGGGGACCATCCTCCCGGCCTGCTGGAACGGTTCACCGAGCTGGCACCGGACTTGGAGGCGACGTCCGACCACATTGCGGCGATCATCACGCTGGTCACCGACATCGCCGCAGCAGCCGAGCAGTTCGGCCCCGACATGCGGCGTGCGGCCCGGGATGGAAGCCCGATGAGCATCCAACTCGCCTTTACCAAAAGGCTGTCGGCCGCACTCGCCGGCCCGGCCGCCAAGTTGAGGGAGTCCGCGCAGCGGTTCACCGAGCGCATGGCCGACATCGACGCCACCGTACAGGCCGCGCTCGACCTCTTCGAAAGGGTCCCGCCGGCCTGTTGGAGCACCGATGACCGGGGGTTCCTGAGCCGACTCGTCGACGTCTCCGCTGCCGCCCGCCAGGGCGCAGAGACGCTCGCCCTGTTCCGGACCATCACGGACGTGATGGTCGCCGTGCATCGCGAACTCCGGGGTCCGGCCCGGGACATCGCAACTGCGGTGGAACGGCTCAGTGATGCGATGACCGTGCTGGAGACATGGGACCAGCGGGCCAAGCGGCTGGCGACCTGAGCACGGACTCGACCACGAACCCTCGAGGACAGCGACCGCCGTTCACTGCGGCGCGTCCGGCGAGGGGCCGGCCCTCTGCAGTTCTCTCCACTCTTCTCATGAATCAGATCGGACACCCGAGGACCGGATGTCGAAATCCGGCGATGGGCGACAACCACGGATTGAGGCGCGCAGCATGTCAGGCATCTTCCATCAGATCGAGTCGAGCGCCCGGAAGATCTTCGGGGACGAACCGGTCTGCGTGCACGTAGGGAACGTCAAGGACTGCGACATCAAGCGGCACCCCACGTATCCGAAGTTTCGCACCGAGGCAATCCTGGCAGGGGTCCGCTCCGCTCCGAGTTCCCGGCTCTGGGAGTCCTTGATCGCCATGGGCAGGCTGTGCGACCTGGACGGTGACGACACCTGGCGGCTGGTCGTCCTCGACTGCATCGTCCCCTGCTTCCGTTCACTCTCCACCCGGATCGCCCGGGACTTCCGGGTCGAGCTCGAGGAGATCCGCTCGGCGATGGTGGTGACCGCACTGGAGGTCTGGGCCGCCACTGCTGCGGGCGTTCCGCCACGCCTTGTGAGGGATCGCATCGTGAAGGCGGCCTTCGAGGTCGCCTTCCAGCGGGGGAAGACCGGCTCACCGGAGCTCACGACGGACCAGCTCGACGTCTTCGCCCCACCGGAGGTTCCCGTCGTCGACCACTCCATGCAGGCGTCCTCGATCATCGACGTCGGCCGTATCCGTAGTGCGGAGGTCGCGGAGCAGATCAGGGGCGAGCGGCTCGGAGCGCTTCTCCATGGACTGGGCTGCTTCGACGCCGTGCAGGACTTCCACGAGGACATGCGCGCCGGCCGCCGATCGGGGTCGATCAGCCAGGCGGTCAAGGCCTCGGGTCTGTCCCGATCGCGGTTCTCCAACAGCAACCTCTACTACTACGCCTCGGACCTCTACCCGTCGTTCATCGGGCTCCGGGAGGCAGCTGGCGTGATCGGGCTCCCGGAGTCCACCGCGTACCGGCTGATCCGGGCGGGACAGTTCCCCCTCCCGGTGGCGAGGGCGGGCCGCAGCTACAAGGTCTCTGTCAGGGCCCTCATGCACTTCACGGACATCCCGGACACCATCGTCCACGCAGACGACATCGAGAACGGCGCTCTCCACGCGAGGGGCGCCGCGCAATGAGCGCCTCTCGCCAAGACCGGACCGAGTACCGGCAGGCTGCCAGTAGCGGCCCAGCCAGCGAACGGGCCGACGATGCGCATCAGGGTGCGTGCCACCTCCAGTGCACCGTCTGGGAAACGTATTCCGTGGCGGCCCTCGGGCGGGTGCGGCCGATCGGGTGGAAGTGGGGGGGTGTGCGTTGCGTCGGGGGAAGGACGGTCGGGCGGTCGGATGAACTTCCCAGATGCGCATTCACTTCCGGACCGGGCGGATCGCCTCGGTGCTGGCTCTGCTGGCCGGTTCGCTGCTCGGCAGCAGCGTGCTGGCGCCGCCGGCCCAGGCCGCGATCTCTTTCACCAAAACCGTCGACAAGGCGACCGCCTCCCCGGGGGAGAACGTCACCTACACCCTCCGGTACACCTGCTCCATCACCGAGTGCACCAACGGGCGGATCGCCGACACCCTGCCGTCGAACATGCAGTTCGTCGGCTGGACGCCCGACCCCTCGTCGGTGGACCAGGCCGCCTCCACCGTGCCCGCCGCGGGGGCGATGGGCGGCGCCATGGACATCAGGCTCAAGGACCTCAGTCCGGGCACCACCGCCACCATCACGGTGACGATGAAGTACCCGAACTTCACCACCCCCGACGGGGCGGCCTCCACCAACTCGGCCACCATGACGGCCACCGGTGAGCCCAGCCAGACCGCCTCCGCCGACACCAAGGCCCAGGTGCAGCCGCAGTACACGGTGACCAAGGGCATCCAGACCTCCAGCGGCGACGGGCGCACCGTCACCTACCAGTTCAGCGCCTGCGCCACCGACCTGGTGCCCAACGTCGACCTGGACACCAGCCGGCTGCTGGACACCCTGCCGCCCGGCGCCGTGGTGGACACCGGCCGCTCGCCCGGCTGGAGCCAGGTCGCGCCCGGCCCCAACACCTGGGGCTACGACATCGGGGAGTTCCGCTCCGGCAACGGCCGCGGCGGCTGCCGGCTGCCGGGCGTGCTGGTCGTCAACTACCCGGAGGCCGACTTCCCGGACGGGACGACCTCCGACAACACCGTGGACCTGTACGGCGACCCGATCGGGCCGGACGCCGAACGCAAGCTCGACACCGCCGGCACCACCACCGGCCAGTTCCGGCCCCCGGCCACCGGTGTGACGGTGACCGCCAGCAAGGTGTGGCGCGACGGCGTCACCTCCGGTGACATCAACTCCTTCAGCCTGTCGGCCACCAACACCTCCGGCCCGGCCACCAGCCTGACCATGACCGACCCCGGCGCCGGCACCACCGACGGCCTGTACAACTGGCTCTTCCCGCAGTCCCTCCAGCTGGAGCCGTGGAACCCGACCAGCATCGGGCTCACCCTGCAGTACCGCCTCGACGGCGACCCGACCTGGCTGACCTTCAGCCCGTCCAGCCCGCTGGACGGCTCCAGCACCCGCCGGATCACCTTCGTCCAGGGCGCCGGCGACCCGGCCCGCGACGAGCTGGGCATCCCGGCCGGCCGCCGGCTCGACGGCCTCAGGTTCACCTGGGACGGCCCCATCCCGACCGGTTGGAGCCCGGGCAACTCGGTGCAGGTGATCGCCCAGGTCGTCACCCCCGGCCACGACGGGCGCCCGGCCCCCAGCCCGCTGACCAACTGTCTGGACACCACCGCCGGCGACGGCACCAGCACCTCCGCCGCCAACGCCTGCGCCTCGACCACCGTCACCGCCGCCACCAACCTCGGCGCGGCCAAGACCACCGTCGCCGGCGAGCTCTCCGCGCCCGGCGGCATGGCGACCTTCCAGGTGATCCCGTACAACCGCAGCGGTCGCGACCTGACCCGCCCGCTCGTGCTGTACGACGTGCTCCCGGCCGGTGTCGTCTACGTCGAGGGCTCGGCCCGGCCCGACCCGGGCTACCCGGACGCCAAGGCCCCCCAGTCGATCACCGTCACCCCCGGCCCGGACGGCCGCCAGATCGTCCGGATGGAATGGCCGCCCGGCGCGCCCGACATGATGTACCTGCACGACGCGCTGGCCTACCGGATGCTCTTCGACGTCCAGGTCGCCAGCAGCATCCGCTCCGGCGAGCTGACCAACGACATCTACGTGACCGTCGACCGGCCGACCGCGCCGGTCGCCTGCATGTTCTCCGGCTCCGACAGCGGCGTCCCGGACCTGCTGGACCTCAACGGCAACGGCGACACCTCCGAGCTCATGTGCCACGACTCCTCCCGGATCCAGGTGGACGTGCCGAGCGTGCTGCGCTCGTACAAGGAGGTCATGGGCGACCTGGACGCCGACTACGTCAGCATCGGCAGCGCCACCCCCGGCGGCCGGATCTCCTACCGGATGACCGTCCGCAACGACTCCCCCGACCCGGTCACCGACTTCATCGCCTACGACAGGCTCCCCACCCCGGGCGACAACTACGTCCTCACCCAGGACGCTCCGCGCGGCAGCGCCTGGACCCCGTCGCTGAGCCAGCCGATCACCACCAGCGACCCGACCGTGGGGATCGAGTACACCACCGACCCCAACCCGTGCGTCGACGCCGCCCTGGTCAACCGGACCGGCTGCAACGCCGGCGCCACCTGGAGCAGCACCTTCCCCGGCCCGGGAACGGCCACCTGGTTCCGGGTCCGCCGCCCCGGCAGCCTGGCCTCCGGCGAGGCCTTCACCCTGACCTGGCCCATGGTCGCCTCGGTGGACGCCCCCGACGGGGAGTACGCCTGGAACAGCTTCGCCTTCACCGCCACCGACGCCGGCGGCCGCCAGCTGCTGCCCGCCGAGCCGGCCAAGGTCGGCGTCGCCGTCAAGCAGATCAAGCCCTCCGACAACGCGCTCGGCGACTTCGTCTGGCAGGACGTGGACGGCTCCGGCATCCAGAAGCCCGGCGACCCGGGCATCGCCGGCGTCACCGTGAAGCTGCTCGACGGCAACGGCCAGCCCGTCCGCGACAAGAACGGCAAGCCGGTCACCACGGTGACCGACCAGAACGGCCACTACCTCTTCGACCACCTGCCCGACGGCAGTTACGCGGTGCAGTTCGACCTGTCCACCCTGCCCGCCGGCGCCACCGTCACCAAGCGGGGCGTCGGCACCGATCCGGCCAAGGACTCGGACGCCGACCCGGCCACCGGCATCACCCAGACCGTCACGCTCAGCGGAGGGCAGCGCGACCTCGACCTCGACATGGGCGTGATCCTGCCGACCACCCCCACCGGGTCACCGTCCCCTTCCCCTTCCCCGTCGCCGTCCTCCTCGCCGTCCCCGACGTCGTCCCCGTCCCCGTCGCCGACGTCCTCGCCCTCGCCGACGCCGTCGGCGTCCCCCTCGCCGACCGCGACCCCGTCCGGCAGTACGACCCCGACCGCCGGCCCGACCCACAGCGCGAGTTCGTCGGCGAGCGGCGGGACGCTGCCCAACACCGGCAGCTCGGCGCCCGACGCGTTGATCGCAGCCCTCGGCGCTCTCGCCGTCCTGGGCGGTGTGGCGCTGTGCGCGATGGTCTACCGCCGACCCGGACGACACAGCTGACACCGACGACGGACAACTGAACACCCGACCGACACCAGTGGCGCCGCCCCCAGCGGCGCCACTGGCGCGTTGTCGGAAGCGGGCAGGCGGGCGGGCGGGCAGGCGGGCAGGCAGGCAGGCGGGCAGGGCTGGAACCGGGGGCTCGGGCTGCGGGAGTTCACCCGGGGAAGGCCTACGGGCGCTCCGGGGTGAGCGCCAGGACGGCGAGGTCGTCGGCGAGCAGGCCGGCGTACTCGTGGACGTCCTGGGCCAGGAAGGAGACCAGCCGGTCGGGCGAGGTGGTGCCGAGGGCGGCCAGGCGGGGGGCCAGCGGGTAGAAGGCGCCGGTGGCGTCGCGGGCCTCGCTCACGCCGTCGGTGTAGAGCAGGACGGTGTGGCCCGGGGGCAGGGCGACGGCGGTCGGCTTGCCACGCTCGTCGGGGGGCCCGAGGTGGGCGAGGCCGAGCGGGAGCTCGTCCGCGCAGGACACCGGGGTGATGGTGTGCTCGGTGAGCAGCAGCGGGGTGGTGTGGCCCCGGTTGACGATCTCCACGCAGTCGGAGCCCGGCCGGTACTGCAGCAGGACGGCGGTGACGAACAGCTCGTCGTCGCCCCGGTCGGCGGCGTCGCGCAGGACGGCACGGTCCAGCTGGTCGGCGAGGTCGACCAGGTCGGGGGTGTCGTGGGCGGTCGCCCGGAAGGCGCCGAGCACGTCGGCCACCGTACGGACGGCGCCGAGGCCCTTGCCGCGGACGTCGCCGAGCAGCACCCGGACGCCGAAGCGGGTGTCGCACACCTCGTACAGGTCCCCGCCGACCAGGACCTCGGCCTGGGCCGGGCGGTAGAGGCCGGCCACCCGCAGGCCGCCCGCCCGCTCGGGCACCGGGCGCAGCACGGTGCGCTGCAGGGTCTCGGCGACGGTACGGGCGTGCAGCAGGGTGCGGTTCTGCCGGGTCCGCTGCCAGGACAGGGCGGTGCCCATCACCCCGGAGAGCAGCGTGGCGATGTAGACCCAGACGTGGTGCTGCTCGTTGATGTGGCCCGCCCGCACGGCCAGCACCAGTTGCAGCGCCAGGGCGCCGACCGTGGTGGTGGCGGTCAGCGCCGGGCCGTAGCTGAACGCCGCCACCACGGGCAGCGCGGTCAGCAGGAAGCCGGCCGCGACCGCGTCCGGGACGATCGCCTCGGCGGCCAGGTCGAGCAGCAGCAGGAGCACCGGCAGCCAGGGCACCCAGCGCGGTGCCCGGGGTTCCACGGCCGCCGGATGCTCCGGGCGGGGTGCTACGGGCACGGTGGAGTCCTCCTGCCCGACCGGTCCGGTATGACCGGTTCGTCCCTCCATGCTCTCCTACGGAGGACCCGGCCACGAATGGCCGAACGTCCCGGTTTCCGGGGCCGACCGGGCCCGGAAGCGGGGCGTCAGGGCCGGTCGACGGACGGTGACGGAACCCGCCCCGCCCCGGCCGACGGGCGGGCGGGCGGGTCGGTGGGCGGTCAGCGGCGAGACGGTCGTCAGCGGACGATCACCGGCAGGGTCTCGAAGCCGCGCAGGACCAGGCGGTCCCGCCGGACCGGCACGCCGCCTTGGGCCAGCCGGGGGAAGCGGTCGAGCAGGGCGGGCACCGCGACCTCGGCCTCCAGCCGGGCCAGCTGGGCGCCCAGGCAGTAGTGCGGGCCGCCGCCGAAGCTCAGCGGCTGGCTGTCCCGCCGGGTCGGGTCGAACACCTCCGGGCGGTCGTACCGGGCCGGGTCGTGGTTGGCCGCGCCGAGCAGCAGAAGCGCCACGTTGCCGACCGGCACGGGCAGCCCGTCGACGGCCAGCCCCTCGGCCAGCGCCACCCGGGAGGTGAGCTGGACCGGGGAGTCGAAGCGCAGCACCTCGTCGGTGAAGCCTGCCGGGGTGATCGCGCCGCTGCGCAGCCCGGCGGCCGCCTCCGGGTGGCGGAACAGCAGGGCCAGGCCGTTGCCGAGCAGGTTGGTGGTGGTCTCGAAGCCGGCCACCAGCAGCAGCACCAGGTTGGCCAGCAGCTCTCGGGCGGGCAGCCGCTCCGGGTCGTCGGCGGCGATCCGGGCCAGGTCGGTGACCAGGTCGTCCTGCGGGCGGGCGAGGCGCTCGGCGGCCAGCTCGGTGAAGTAGCCGGCCAGTTCGTCGGCGGCCTGGTCAGCCTTGGTGAGCTCGGAGCGGTCGTCGATGAACTCCAGGGCGACGGTGAGGTCGGAGGCGAGGTCGCGGAAGCGGTAGCGGTCCCGCTCGGGGACGCCGAGCAGTTCGCAGATCACCCCGACCGGCAGCCGGAAGGCGAAGGCGTCCATGAAGTCCACCGGCGAGCCGTCGGCGCCCTGCTCGGCCATCTCGTCCAGCAGCCCGGCGACCGCCGCCTCCACCGCCGGGCGCAGCGCGGCCACCCGGCGGGCGGTGAAGACCGAGGCGATCAGCGAGCGGACCCGGGGGTGGTCGGGCGCGTTGCGCTGCAGGATCGAGCGGCCGAACAGCGCCATCGACGGGTGCTCGGCGAATTCCGGGGTCAGCTCCGCCATCATGTCGGCGGTCGCGACGGCGAAGGCGGGGGTGCGCAGCACCTTGTCGGCCGCGGTGTGGCCGACCACCAGGAAGGTGTCCGGCCCGGCGGGCACCGCCGCGCCCAGCGCATGTGCCCGCGCGTACAGCGGGTACGGGTCGGCCCGGCCCTCGCTGGTCAGCAGTTCCTCGATGATCGCCGCGCCGTCCATCCGGTGCTCCCCTCCCAGAGGCCACGTTCCTGGTGCGTGAACCACCGGAGGGTGCAGCGGAGTTCCCGTCCGGCCGAGGTACCGGGCCGGGCCGGGGGCTCGCCCGGCGTCGGCCCGGGTGCGCGTCCGGCGGGGGCGCCGGGCCGGGCGGGTTGGCGCCCGGCCGGCGGGCGGCTCGGTAGGGTTGCCGGTATGGAGATCTGGATCAACCCGCGCTGCGGCAAGTGTCGGTCGGCGCTCGGCGAGCTGGAGGCCGTCGGGGCCGAGTACACCGTGCGGCGCTACCTGGAGGACCCGCCGACCGCGGCCGAGCTGGAGCAGGTGCTGGAGCGGCTGGGCCTGGAGCCGTGGGACATCACCCGCATCGACGAGCAGGTCGCCAAGGACCTGGGGATGCGGAAGTGGACCCGGGAGCCGGCGGACCGGGATCGCTGGATCGCGGCGATGGCCGAGCACCCGATCCTGATCCAGCGCCCGATCATCACCGCGGACGACGGCCACGCCGTCGTGGCCCGGACCCCCGAGGCGGTCAAGTCCGTCCTGCCGTAGCAGCGCCGCGTCCGGAGCCTCCGACGTGTCCGAGGCGTCCGAGGCGTCCGGGGCCGGTCAGTGCAGTTGGATCCGCTGCACCGGCCGGCCCGGGTGCCAGTTGAGGACCCACAGGTGGCCCTCCCCCACGGCGGTGTGCACCACCTGCTCCAGGTCCAGCCGGAAGGCGTGGAAGGCGGTCGGCGGCGGCTCGGGCAGATCGGCCGCGTAGGCGGACAGTTCGGCCTCGTCGGTGATCTCGACCGCGCGGCCGGAGACCTTGGAGTCGCCGCCGGCCATCGTCTCGTCCCCCGGGTGGGCGTGCAGCGCGAAGCGGGCGTCCCGCTGGAGGTCGCGCGCCTTGGCCGAGCCGTACATCGACCCGAGCATCAGGTCGGCGCCGACGAAGCCGACCTCCGTACCGCTCACCCGGGGCGAACCGTCCTTGCGCAGCGTCGCCAGGACGTGGTGCTTCTCGGCTTCGAACCGGGCCCGCACGAGGGGGGCCAGCTCGGGTGCCTGCTGCTCGAAATCCTGCCAGGTGACCATGGCGCCAGTCTGGCACCGGGCACCGACAACCGCCGGGCGCCAGGGGCGACCTCCGGGTGTCAGGGGCCGGTGCCAGACTGGCGGGGTGACCACCACGACCACGTACATCGCGTTCCTGCGGGCGATCAACGTCGGCGGCCGGACGGTGCGGATGGAGCGGCTGCGGGCGCTCTTCGCCGAGTTGGGGCTCGGGGGCGTGCGCTCCTACATCCAGAGCGGCAACGTCTTCTTCACCACCGACGAGCCGGACCGCGCCGCCCTCACCCGGCGCATCGAGGAGCACCTGGAGCGGTCCCTCGGCTACCCGGTGCCCGCGCTGCTGCGGACGGTCGACGAGGTGGCCGCGCTGCTGGCCGCCGAGCCGTTCAAGGGCGTCGAGGTGACGCCCGACGTCCGGCTGGTCGTGGCCTTCCTCTCCGAGCCGCTGCCCGCCGACCTCGCCGTCCCCCGCCTCTCGCCGAAGGGCGACCACGAGGTGGTCGGCGCCGACCCGGGCGCCGCGTACGTGGTGGTCCACCTGCGGGACGGCAAGTGGGTCACCGGGGAACTGTTCGGCAAGGCCTACCGGGGTACGGTCACCTCCCGGTTCCTGCACACCACCGAGAAGATCCTGGCGGCCGCCCGGAAGGGCTGACCCCCTGACCCCCTGCCCCTCGCTCTGCCCGCCCCGGCACCCAGGCACCCGGCCGCCCGGAACCGCGGTGGCGCGCCGGGCGTCTGGAGTGCAGTGACGTACTCACCGTGCGCCGGCACCCGGCGTGATCTGGACAGTCCGAGCCGGCCGAGCCGACAATCGGGCCATGACGTCTCCTGAGTTCCGCACCGGCGCCGTCCGGCCCTCCGGCGCGGTCCGCCCCTCGGACGCCGAACGGGACCAGGCGCTCGGGGTGCTCAAGGACGGAGCGGGCAGCGGACGGCTGTCGCACGACACCTTCCTCGGCCGGATGGAGATCGTCCTGCACGCCACCAGCCGGGGCGAGTTGGACGAGGCGATGACCGGGCTGCCGACCGGGAGCCCGGTCGAGCGCTTCCTGCTGCGGACGGTCGGCCGGGTCTCCGCGTTCGGGGACCGGCTGCGCCGGGCCTGGCGCACCGAACGGCTGCCCGGGCTGAGCCTGCCGGAGACCGGGGCAGGGCAGTTGACGATCGGTCGGTTTCCCGGCTCGGGGCTGCGGCTGCACGACGCCTCGGTCTCCCGACGGCACGCCGAACTGCGGCGCGAGGGCGGCGGCTGGGTGCTGTACGACCTGGGCTCGACCAACGGCACGCACGTGAACGGGCGCCGGATCGCGGGCGGGGTGCGGGTCCGGCCGGGCGACCAGGTCCGGTTCGGGAACCTGGAGTTCCGGCTCGCCTCCGACTGAGCCGCACCCCCGGCCGATCGGTACGGCCTGAGCGGGCGCCGGGGAGGCGCCAGGGAGGCGTCGGGCGGGCAGGCGGGCGGGCGGGCCGGCGATGTCAGCCGTGGGTGACGTGCAGTTCGGCGTAGCGGTCGCCCTTGTCCGCCTTGCGCAGGGTGACCTTCGCCGTGCCGACGGCGGTCTCGGCGCCCTTGCCGACGGTCTTCCGTTCGTCGCCGACCGCCACCTCGACCGTGCTGTCGGTGATGTGGCCGACCGTCATCTTCACGGTGCGGTCGCCACCGAAGACCTGGAGGGTCTTGAAGGCGTCGGCGCCGTCGGTGCGGACGACGACGTCGCAGCTGTCGTCGTCGAGGCAGAGCGCGACACCGCCGTCGCAGGCGGTCAGTCCGGCGCCGAGGGCCAGGACGGCGCCGGCGGCGAGGAGCGCCCGGCGGTGGACGGCGGGCCCGAAACGGCGCCGGGCAGGGGTTCGGTGGGAGTTCGGGGTGCTCGCTGTGGTCATGGCGTCGACGGTAGGCGCCCGGACGCGCCCCGCCATCGGCCGTCGGCGGTACGCACCCCCTGGCCGGCCCCGGAGCGCCCGAACAGCCGCGACCCCGAGGGCGATGGGTCGAATCCCCTAGGGGACGAGGGGAGTTGGAACTGCGGGTATCGGATTCCGGAGAGGCTCGGCATATGCCTCAGGGGTATGCCACGCGCGTAGATCGACGGGCCGCGAAAAGGACCGGCGGTCAGTCGGCGACACCGCCCAGGTCGCTGCCCAGCGCACCGGCCGGGCCCCACAGCGGCGCCATGCAGCGCTGGTAGGTGGCCTGCCAGTGCGGCCAGTTGCGGGCCACGTCGTCGTCGCACTCGGCCAACAGCCGCTCCACCAGCGCCGGTTCCACGCCCTCCAGCAGCCAGGCCAGCGCGTCCGCCGTCCCCGGGCCGTCCGCCGAGCGCAGCAGGTCCATCAGCTCGCCCAGGCCGCCGAGCCGGGAGCCCTCCGGGACCACCCGCTCCATCCGGGGCAGCAACTGGCGCTCCTCGATCCGCAGGTGCGTCTCCAGCCGGGCCGCCAGGTCCTCCATCGCGTACGCCACCGGCCAGGCGCTGCCGGTGTCCCGGCTGGCGATCCGCACCAGCGTGGTGACCCGGGTGAACGAGTGGTCGAGGTTGTGGTGGTCCGCCTCCAGCCAGTTGAGCAGCAGCCGCAGCTCGGGGGCGAAGCGGCGCACGATCGGCCAGATCCGGCTGTCCTGCTGCTCGTGGTGGCAGGTCAGCATCGCGGTCACGAAGCTCCAGTGCCGCAGCAGCGCCTCGCCGGCGTCGTCCTCGCCGGGCTGGAGCAGCCGCAGGGCGTTGGGCAGCCGGGCGAGGTCCCGGCGCAGCGCGGCGTGCACCAGCCGCAGTCCGGCGAAGCGGGCCGTCACCGGCTCCTCGCCGACGGCCCGCACGGGCACGGCCGCGCCCCGGGTGTCGACCCCGGACCCCGCCTGCTCGGGCACGGAGGGGGACGGCTGAGGCAGTAGATGGATCGGCATGGCACTCTCTTCACGACGTCGTGGGGCGGGCGGGGCCAGCCGGTGGAGCGGCCCCATCCAAGGTGCTCACAGTCGATCAAAAGTGAATCAATGTCCGATTGACGCGCAGGTCACAGGCATGCGCGCGGGGGAAACGGCGCTGCGCGGGAGCCGCCCCGCGCTCGCCCGCCCGGCCTCCGGACGCTGCCGGAACGCCGTGGGGCCCCGGGCCCCCCGGGGCCCCCGGCCCCCCCCCGCCCCGCCGGGTGTGGGTCAG
>NZ_JBHXMU010000105.1:0-20061 GCF_042720685.1 Kitasatospora sp. NPDC058492 | reverse complement strand
CCGCCGCGCCCGCGGCCGGGTACGGCTACCCGAACGCGGGCGGCGCGGCCCCGGCCGTCCCGCCGGCGCCGGTGCCCGGCGTGCCGCAGGGCGCTGCCGTCCCGCCGGGGGTGCCGACGGTCGGCCCCGGCTACTTCGCCGCGCTCAGCTACCGGGGCCCGGACGGCTCCGAGCAGAAGCTGCTGCACCGCAGCGAGCCCGGCACCCCGCACCCGGAGTGGAAGATCCTCCAGGACCTGCGGCGGCTGAACGTGCCGCCGGAGCAGGTGCTGGAGCTCTACACCGAGCTGGAGTCGTGCGACCTGCCGGGCGGCTACTGCAACCGCATGATCGCCGCGTCCTGGCCGAACGTCCGGCTCACCCACACTGCCGCCTACGGCCGCGACCACGCGTCCCGGCAGGCCGGCATGGCCGAGCTGCTCGACCACCTGGACGAGCTGCACCAGCTGGCCTCCGGGGCCCAGCGGGTCCGCCCGTCCCGGGTGCCGCTGCCCGCGCCGGGGACGGTCCAGCCGCTCCCGCCGCAGCAGCTCGCCCAGGAGCTCGGGGCGGCCTTCGGCCAGAACGTGTTCCGCTACGAGCAGCGCGCGGTCTCCCGCCAGGGCGTGCCCGAGCCGGTGTCGCAGTCCCTGGTGTGGGCGGGGCTGCCGCGCGACTTCGGCCCGTTCTTCTGGGCGCAGGCGCAGGAGGGCCGGCCGATCCCGACGCTCGCCGAGCTGGCCGCCGAGCGCGGTCTGCCCGCGGCCCCGGACTTCGGCGGCTACCTGGTGCTCGGCAACGACTACGGCCGCCAGCTCTGCGTCCAGTACGGCACCGCGAACGTGGTCGCCGTGGACGTCGACGGAACCGGCCAGCCTCCCCGGTTCGTCAACACGGGTGTACCGGAGTTCGTCCGCGCGATGGCCCTGCTGGGCCGGATGTGGCGGCTGCGGTACGGGCTGACCCCGGACCAGGCCGGTCGCTGGACGACCGACTTCCAGGCGCAGCTCGCCGCGATCGACCCGGCGGCCCTGCAGACCGCGGACACGTGGTGGGCCGTGCTGCTGGAGCAGTTCTGGGACGGCCTGCTGTAGCGGGTTGTCGCGGATCCTCGCAGGTGGGGAGGGGTCGTTCCGGTGTTTGGAACGACCCCTCCGGCATGCCGTCGTGGCTGTGCCTCGTTGGGGTTTCGCCCAGATCTGCGCAAAATAGGTCAAGAGGATGGGTCTATTCGTCCAGTCCTCGACGTATTCCGGTCCGCCAGGCGTCCGATTTCGGCCCCGGACGCCGAACCGGTTCCGGATCCGTCCGTTCCGTCCGATCATGGGCTCCGCAGCCCGCGACATGAGGGGAAGAGCCCATGAGCGACGCCGTCCCCGAGTACGGCTTCACCTCTGCCCGGCGCGGTTACGCGCCCGAGCAGGTCGACCGAGCCCTCACCGCCCTCACCGCGCAGCGCGACGAGGCGTGGGAGCGGCTGAGCGTCCTCGGCTCCGGGCTCCGGCAGATGGAGGCCCGGCTGGCCGACATCCGCCGGGCCGCCGAGGACGCCCCGGAGCCCGACTACGAGGTGCTCAGCGAGCAGGCCGCCGGATTGGCGGTGATGGCCCAGAACGAGGCGCGCGCCGTCCGGGAGAAGGCCGAGCGCTTCTCCGAGGACCTCCGGGACGAGGTCTACGAGGCCGGCCAGGCCCTCGGCCACGCCGCCAAGGAGTACGCCGCCACCACCCGCTCCGAGGCCGACCAGGCCGCCCGGCGCACCGACGAGCGCACCCGCGCCGAGGCCGAGGGCATCCGGGCCGAGGCCGACCGGGAGAGCCGCAGCGACCGGGACGCCGCCACCTCCTACGCCGCCAAGGTGCGGGTGGCCGCCGCCGAGGCCGGCGAGCAGGCCGAGGCCACGCTCGCCGAGCTGCGCCGCAAGGCCGACGAGACATTCGCCCAGGCCCAGACCAAGGCCGACGCCGAGGACGCCCAGGTCTCCGCGACCGCCGAGCGCCGCGTCAAGGAGGCCGAGCAGCACCGGGAGACCGTGCTCGGCCGGATCAAGCAGCTGGAGACCGACGCCCAGGCCAAGGCCGACCAGCTGATCGAGCAGGCCCGCCGGGAGGCCGAGCGGATCAACGCGGCGAGCGAACGCGAGCAGGGCGAGTTCGACGGCCGTCTGGAGACCGTGCAGAAGCACCTGGACCACATCAAGGCCACGCTGGCCTCGCTCACCGGCGCGGCGGTCGGCGCCATCGAGCCGGAGCGGCTGGCGGCGGCGGTCGCCGGGCCGGCGGACGCCCGGCGGGTCGCGGACGCGGTCGCCGACGCGGGGCCGGTGGACGCGGCGCCGGTGGACTCGGAGGCGGACACCGGCGAGATCGAGGTGGCCGACCTGCGGAAGGCCGTCGCGCCGGCCGCGCGGGAGAAGCCGGCGGCCGGGCTGCGGATGCCGGTCGTGGGCGGGGCCTCCGTCGCCGGGGCCGCGAGCGGTTCCGGTGCGTCCGGTGCGCCCGGCGCGTCCGGTGCGCCCGCCGGGGCGGTGGCGACCGGTCCGGTCGTGCCGGCCGCGGCGCCGCCGAAGCCGGTCGGACCGCCCCGGTCGGGGGAGGCCGACGGCGACGGCGAAGGCGCCGAGAAGGAGCCGCAGGACGAGACCCGGATCATCCCGAAGATCGTCATCGTGGACGACGGTGCCGGCTACGCCACCCCGAACACGGTGAGCTACCGGCGTCGCTGACCGCCGCGCCGGCGGCTCGCCCGCGATCAGCCGGGTGAGCTTCGCGTCCTGGGCCCTGACCGCTCCCGCTGGGGCGGTCAGGGCCTTCGCGTTGCGGTCGATCGGCCGGCGCCGGTAGCCGGCCGGGGCGGCGAATCGAAGAGGAGCGGTACGGCGTCGACCTGTCGTGCCGGTAGTCGCCGCACGCCTGGTGGCGGCGGCGGGCCGGAACGCGGTCCGGCAGGGCGGCGACCACGAGTGAGGCCGAGACCCGTGGCGCCCTCCAGGAAAGGGCGCCACGGTTCCCGGCGCTTGGGCGGGCGCCCCCACCCAGGGTCGCCCGGCCTCGCACCTCCGACCCCCATCGGGGGTGCGACAGTGCCGCCACAGCCATCCCCCACGGTTGGGTGCGGCGGGCACATTCACCATGGTGCGCGATCTCCATGGACAGGCAGTGACAGGAGTATGTCCAGTTCGTGGCAGATCGCGGAGCCGAATCTGACCAGGGGCCGGACGGTTCGTCCACCGGCCGGTCCGGTGTTCCGTCCAGTGGTTCGTCCGCGGTCCGGTCGCGGTCCGGTCGCGGGCTCCGTCCGGGGCCGTTCGTCGCCCCGGACGGTGGTTCGTTCCCGCCCGGCCCCGCCGGGCCGTACGCCGCGTGTGCGTCCGTGCCGCGGCGTAGGCTGGATACCCCCGGCCGCTCGGCGTGCCGGGCCGTTCGCGTTGCCCCGGCAGGCCTCTGCCGCCCGGAGGCAGCACCAGCCACGGGACGAAGAAGAGACCCTGATGAGTCTGACCGGACTGCTCGATGTCGTCGCGCGGGACTCGGCGCTCGCCGAGGCCATCGAGGCGGCGACCGCCACCGGAGCCGCGGCCGGCGGCCGCCGCCACCTGGACCTGGTCGGACCGCCCGCCGCCCGGCCGTTCGCCATCGCCGCGCTCGCCCGCGCGCTGGCCGGCCAGGCCGCCGGCGAGCGGGGCCGTCCGGTGCTCGCCGTCACCGCGACCGGCCGGGAGGCCGAGGACCTCGCCGCCTCGCTGCGCTCGCTGCTGCCGCCGGACGCGGTCGCCGAGTACCCGGCCTGGGAGACCCTGCCGCACGAGCGGCTGTCGCCCCGCTCGGACACCGTCGGGCGCCGGCTGGCCGTGCTGCGCCGGATCGTGCACCCGCGGGCGGACGACCCGGCGGCCGGCCCGGTGCAGGTGGTCGTCGCGCCGGTCCGCTCGGTGCTCCAGCCGCAGGTCAAGGGGCTGGCCGAGCTGGAGCCGGTGGCCGTCCAGCGCGGCGAGTCGCACGACCTGGAGGAGGTCGCCCGGCGGCTCTCCGCCGCCGCCTACGCGCGCGTCGAACTGGTCGAGAAGCGCGGCGAGTTCGCCGTCCGCGGCGGCATCCTGGACGTCTTCCCGCCGACCGAGGAGCACCCGCTGCGGGTGGAGTTCTGGGGCGACGACGTCGAGGAGATCCGCTACTTCAAGGTCGCCGACCAGCGCTCGCTGGAGATCGCCCAGCACGGCCTGTGGGCGCCGCCCTGCCGTGAGCTGCTGCTCACCGACGAGGTGCGGGCGCGGGCCGCCGAGCTGGCCGCCGCGCACCCCGGGCTGGCCGAGATCCTGGACAAGATCGCCGAGGGCATCGCGGTCGAGGGCATGGAGTCGCTGGCGCCCGTCCTGGTGGACGACATGGAACTGCTGATGGACGTGCTGCCGCTCGGCTCGGTCGCCGTGGTCTGCGACCCCGAGCGGGTCCGCACCCGGGCCTCCGACCTGGTGGCGACCAGCCAGGAGTTCCTGCACGCCTCCTGGGTGGCGGCCGCGGCCGGCGGGGACCGGCCGATCGACCTGGAGACCATCGACGTCTCCGCCGCCTCGCTGCGCTCGCTCGCCGAGGTGCGCGAGCACGCCGCCGAGATCGGCCTGCCCTGGTGGTCGGTCAGCCCGTTCGCGACCAGCGAGTCCACCGTGAACGAGGTGCTTGCCCGCGGCGGAGCCGCTGACTGGCACGGCGACGCCAACACGCTCACCCTCGGCATGCACGCCGTCGAGGCCTACCGGGGCGACACCGCCCGGGCGATCGCCGACGCCAAGGAGCGGCTGGCCGCCGACTGGCGGGTCGTGATGGTGACGGAGGGCCACGGGCCCGCCTCCCGGCTCGCCGAGGTGCTCGGCAACGAGGGCATCCCGGCCCGGCTGGTCGCCGACCTCGCCGAGGCGCCCACCCGGGACGTCGTCTACGTCTCCTGCGGCTCGATCGAGCACGGCTTCGTCGACGAGGCCCTGAAACTCACGGTCATCACCGAGACCGACCTGTCCGGCCAGAAGTCCTCCACCAAGGACATGCGCCGGATGCCGTCCAGGCGCCGCAACGCGATCGACCCGCTGGCCCTGGCCGCCGGCGACTACGTCGTCCACGAGGCGCACGGCGTCGGCCGGTACGTCGAGATGGTGCAGCGCACCGTCCAGGGCGCCACCCGCGAGTACCTGGTGCTGGAGTACGCCCCGGCCAAGCGCGGCCACCCCGGCGACCGGCTGTTCGTGCCGACCGACCAGCTCGACCAGGTCACCAAGTACGTCGGCGGCGAGGCCCCGACGCT
Organism: Kitasatospora sp. NPDC058492; assembly: GCF_042720685.1. Lineage (NCBI taxonomy): Bacteria > Bacillati > Actinomycetota > Actinomycetes > Kitasatosporales > Streptomycetaceae > Kitasatospora > Kitasatospora sp. NPDC058492. The sequence continues at coordinate 14,787 of NZ_JBHXMU010000105.1, read as the reverse complement.
GCACCGGCTCGGCGGCGCGGACTGGGCGAAGACCAAGCAGCGGGCCAAGAAGGCGGTCAAGGAGATCGCCGCCGACCTGATCAAGCTGTACTCGGCCCGGATGGCCGCCCCCGGCCACACCTTCGGCCCGGACACCCCCTGGCAGCGCGAGCTGGAGGACGCCTTCCCGTACGCGGAGACGCCGGACCAGCTGACCACCATCGCCGAGGTCAAGTCCGACATGGAGAAGTCCGTCCCGATGGACCGGCTGATCTGCGGCGACGTCGGCTACGGCAAGACCGAGATCGCGGTGCGCGCCGCGTTCAAGGCGGTGCAGGACGGCAAGCAGGTGGCGGTGCTGGTGCCGACCACGCTGCTGGTGCAGCAGCACTTCTCCACCTTCGCCGAGCGGTACGCCAACTTCCCGGTGTCGGTGAAGGCGCTCTCCCGGTTCCAGAGCGACAGCGAGGCCAAGGCCGTGCTGGAGGGCCTGTTCGAGGGCTCGGTGGACGTCGTCATCGGCACCCACCGGCTGTTCTCCTCCGAGACCAGGTTCAAGGACCTCGGCCTGGTCATCGTCGACGAGGAGCAGCGCTTCGGCGTCGAGCACAAGGAGCAGCTGAAGAAGCTGCGCGCCAACGTCGACGTGCTCACCATGTCCGCGACGCCGATCCCGCGCACCCTGGAGATGGCCGTCACCGGCATCCGCGAGATGTCCACCATCACCACCCCGCCGGAGGAGCGGCACCCGGTGCTGACCTTCGTCGGCCCCTACGACGAGAAGCAGATCTCGGCCGCGATCCGTCGCGAACTCCTGCGCGAGGGGCAGGTGTTCTACATCCACAACCGGGTGGAGTCGATCGACAAGGCGGCCGCCCGGCTCAAGGACCTCGTCCCCGAGGCGCGGATCGCCACCGCGCACGGGCAGATGGGGGAGAACCAGCTGGAGAAGGTCGTCGTCGACTTCTGGGAGAAGGAGTTCGACGTCCTGGTGTCGACCACGATCGTGGAGTCCGGCATCGACATCTCCAACGCCAACACCCTGATCGTCGAGCGCGGGGACACCTTCGGCCTCTCCCAGCTGCACCAGCTGCGCGGCCGGGTCGGCCGGGGCCGCGAGCGCGGCTACGCGTACATGCTGTACCCACCGGAGAAGCCGCTCACCGAGACCGCGCACGAGCGCCTGGCCACCATCGCCCAGCACACCGAGATGGGCGCCGGCATGTACGTGGCGATGAAGGACCTGGAGATCCGCGGCGCCGGCAACCTGCTCGGCGGCGAGCAGTCCGGGCACATCGCGGGCGTCGGCTTCGACCTCTACATGCGGATGGTCGGCGAGGCGGTGGCCGAGTTCCGCGAGTCGCTGGCGAACGGCGGCGAGCCGGAGGAGGAGCCGCTGGAGGTGAAGATCGAGCTGCCGGTCGACGCGCACGTGCCGCACGACTACGCGCCCGGCGAGCGGCTGCGGCTGCAGGCGTACCGCTCGATCGCGGCGGTCAACTCGGAGGCGGACATCCAGCAGGTCCGGGGCGAGCTCGTCGACCGCTACGGCAAGCTGCCCGAGCCGGTGGAGAACCTGCTGCTGGTCGCGGCGCTGCGGCTGTACGCCCGGCGGTGCGGCATCGCGGACATCACCCTCCAGGGGGCCAACGTCCGGTTCGGGCCGGTGGAGCTGCGGGAGTCCCAGCAGCTGCGGCTGAACCGGCTCTACCCGCGCAGCCAGGTCAAGGCGGCCGCCCAGCAGCTGCTGGTGCCGCGGCCGAGCACCGGGCGGATCGGCGGCAAGCCGCTGGTCGGGCGGGAGCTGCTGGGCTGGTGCAGCGAGTTCCTGTCGGCGATGTTCGACGACCTGGCGGGGTCGAAGAAGTAGCGCCCGCGAGGCCCGGCGGGAGGGGCGGGTCCCGTCGGGCCCGCCGCCCGCCCCGTCCCCGTCCCGGGCGGGCGGCGGGTAGGTTCGGGGTGTGACGACGAATGTTCCGGACGCGAAGCTGATCCTGCTGACGACCACCCACCGGGTGGCCCCCGGATTGCTGGCGTGGCCGGCGTGGGAGGCACTGCGGTCGGCGGGGCGGGTGCTGGCGGCGGACGCGGGGCATCCGCAGGTGGCGGCGGTGCGGCAGGCCGGGGTGGAGGTCGAGGTCGTGGCGGCGGGGTCGGCGCCGGCGCTGGCGCGGCTGCTGACCGGGCAGCCGGGCGGGGCCGGGCCGACGGTGTGGCTGGGCAGCCCGGACGGGGATCCGGGGCTGACGGACGCGCTGGCGCGGCTGGCGGTGGAGCACGCCGGTGAGGTGCCGGAGATCGAGGTGCTGCCGGGGTCGTACGACCTGCCGGGGGCGCGGCTGCTGGACCTGGTGTCGGTGATGGACCGGCTGCGCTCGCCGGGCGGTTGCCCGTGGGACGCCGAGCAGACGCACGAGAGCCTGGTGAAGTACCTGGTCGAGGAGGCGTACGAGCTGGTCGAGGCGATCGAGGAGGGGGACCGGGAGACGCTGCGCGAGGAGTTGGGCGACGTGCTGCTCCAGGTGTTCTTCCACTCCCGGATCGCCGAGGAGCACCCGGAGGAGGCGTTCTCGATCGACGACGTGGCCGGTGACATCGTCGAGAAGCTGATGTACCGGCACCCGCACGTGTTCGGGGACGTCGAGGCGGAGGGCGCCGCCGAGGTGGAGGCGAACTGGGAGCAGCTGAAGGCGGCCGAGAAGGCGGACCGGGAGTCGGTGCTGGACGGCGTGCCGGCCGGGCTGCCGTCGCTGGCGTACGCGGCGAAGCTGGTGTCTCGGGTGCGCCGGGCGGGCTTCGCGGGCGTGCCGGACGAGCCGTACGCGCTGCCGGCGGAGCTGACGGCGCAGTCGGCGGGCCGGCTGCTGCTGGCGGTGGCCCAGCGGGCGCACGACGCCGGGGTGGACGTGGACGCGGCGCTGCGCTCGGCCGCGCGCGGTTACCGGGACGCGGTGCGCGCGGCCGAGGGCCTCAAGCCGGTCGGCGAGTAGCGGGCCCGGGCGGGGCCTCAGGCGGCGGTGGCGGTGTTCTCGATCGGCCGCCGCTGCCGGGGGACGACTTCGCCGATGGCCTCGCCGACGAGGGCGAGGAGTTCGGCGAGGCGTTCGAGGTCGAGGCGGGCGGGCAGTTCGGCGAGGGAGACGATCCGCTCGCCGTCGGGGCCGGCGACGCAGAACAGGTCGATGGGGCCGAGGTGCTTCTCGGCGGTGTCGACGAGGGCGGCGATGTCGCTGGGGCGGCGGATGTCGCCGCCGACGCCGACGACGGGGCAGCCCGGCCGGTCGAGTTCGGTGGCGAGGTCCTCGGCGACGCCGGCCCGCTGGTCGGCGATCAGCACTCCGGCGGCTCCGGCGGCGGCGAACCGGCGGGCGAGCTCGGCTCCCGATCCGCCGTCGAGTACCGCGATGACGACGACTGACCCGCTGACCCGCATGGTCTGCTCCTCCCTGTGGGCGACACCGCACCGGCGCCCACGATTTCTGCGGAGGATCGTAGGCAGGTCCTGACCCTCCGCAACAGGGATTACCCCTCAGGTGACCAGGGTCACGCCCGCCGCCCGGCCAAGAGCTGTCCAAGAGCTGTCCACGGACCGTCCACGAGGCGTCCACGGAGCGTTGGCGGGCCGTCCGCCGGGTGTCGACGATCCGGCTCCGCCGGTCGCGGCCGCCGGAGGCGGTGCGGCCCCGACCCACCGGATACGGTCGACGCATGCCAGTGCAGCCCGACCCCGCCGCCCCGCAGCTCTTCACCTGGGAGTTCGCCACCGATCCGTACCCCGCCTACGCCTGGTTGCGCGAGCACGCCCCGGTGCACCGCACGACGCTGCCGAGCGGGGTGGAGGCCTGGTTGGTGACCCGCTACGCGGACGCGCGGCAGGCGCTGGCGGACAGCAGGCTGTCGAAGAACCCGGCGCACCACAGCGAGCAGGCGCACCGCACCGGGCGGGTGGGAATTCCGGGGGAGCGCCAGGCGGACTTGATGACGCATCTGCTGAACATCGACCCGCCGGACCACACCCGGCTGCGCCGGCTGGTGTCGAAGGCGTTCACGCCGCGCCGGGTGGCGGAGTTCGAGCCGCGGGTGCAGCAGCTCACGGACCGGCTGATCGACGGCTTCGCGCAGCGCGGTTCGGCGGACCTGATCCACGAGTTCGCGTTCCCGCTCCCCATCTACGCGATCTGCGACCTGCTGGGCGTGCCGGCCGAGGACCAGGACGACTTCCGGGACTGGGCCGGGATGATGCTGCGACACACGAAGCCGGGCCACGGAGGCGGCCAACGCGGCGGCGTGGGGCGGGCGGTGAAGCGGATGCGGGCGTACCTGCTGGAGCTGATCCACCGCAAGCGGGCGGATCCGGGCGAGGACCTGATCTCGGGCCTGATCCGGGCGAGCGACCACGGCGAGCACCTGAACGAGAACGAGGCCGCCGCGATGGCGTTCATCCTCCTGTTCGCGGGGTTCGAGACGACCGTCAACCTGATCGGCAACGGCACGTACGCGCTGCTGCGCAACCCGGAGCAGCGCAGGCTGCTGCAGGAGTCGGTGGTGCGCGGCGAGACGGCGCTGCTGGACACCGGGATCGAGGAACTCCTGCGCTACGACGGGCCGGTGGAGATGGCGACGTGGCGCTTCGCGACGCGGCCGCTGTCGATCGGCGGGGTGGACATCCCGGTGGGCGATCCGGTGCTGGTGGTGCTGGCCGCGGCGGATCGCGATCCGGCCAGGTTCGCGGACGAGAACACCCTGGACCTGGCCCGCACGGACAATCCGCACCTGGGTTTCGGCCACGGGATCCACTACTGCATCGGCGCCCCGCTGGCCCGCCTGGAGGGGCGGAGCGCACTGACCACGCTGCTTTCCCGGCTGCCGGACCTGCGGCTCGTGGAAAACCCGGAGGACCTGCGCTGGCGGGGCGGCCTGATCATGCGTGGCCTGCGGGAACTCCCGGTCGAATTCACTCCGGAGGCCCGCTCTCCGCACGCGCCGGTCACGCCGGCCGACGCTCCGACACGCTGACGGCGCGTCTCCGGCGGGTCGTGGAGCCGGGTCTGAACCCGCATTAATCCGGACATACCGCCGCCGTTGGTAGGCGATTGACCACGCGCCGTAATTTGTGTGTGATATCGGTGATATGAGCTTGTTATTGGTCTGATGATCTGTCTACTCTCCCTGGAGTTCGCAGCTGCGGACCTCGTGCGCGGAACGCCGAATCCTGCCCGCCGCGTCACGGGAAACCGACCAGACCCTGGGCAGGGGCGGGGGAACCAGGTTTGTTGCCGTTCCCCAACGGCTTGGGGTGAAGCCGCCCGAGCGGAATCGTTTCCGCTTTCGGCGGCCGGGCCACCTCCCGGTCCGAACCCGACAGCTCACCTCGCAGGCGTGCGGAGAGGGACCTCGTCATGCTGTTCGTTGGAACTGGCCGCCACCGTCGTCGCACCCAGACCGAGAAGGCCATCGCCGTCGCCGGTGTGGCCGGCGTCGGACTCGCGATGCCGCTCCTCACCGCCACCGGCGCCTCCGCCGCCCCGGCCTCCACCTGGGACGCCGTCGCCCAGTGCGAGAGCGGCGGCAACTGGAGCATCAACACCGGCAACGGCTTCTCCGGCGGCCTGCAGTTCACGCCCAGCACCTGGAAGGCGTACGGCGGCACCTCCTACGCCCCGCAGGCCAACCAGGCCAGCAAGGCGCAGCAGATCTCGGTCGCCGAGAAGGTGCTGGCCTCGCAGGGCCCGGGCGCCTGGCCCGTCTGCTCCCAGAAGGCCGGTCTGAGCAAGGGCGGCGCCCCGGCCTCCGTGGACACCTCCACGGACGCCAAGCCCGCCAAGCAGTCCGCCGCCAAGCCGACCCAGCAGGCGCAGACCCCGAAGCCCGCCCAGCAGCCGGTCCAGCAGGCCGCCCCGAAGCCGGCCGCCCAGCAGCCCGTCCAGCAGGCCCCGCAGCAGACGCAGCCGCAGACCCAGGGCTTCTCCGGCAAGGCCGGCTGGGACGCCGACGCGAAGGTGTACTGGTACCAGAACAACGGCGCCTGGTACTGGACCAGCCACCAGAGCGTCTACCAGCAGTACGCGGGCCAGCCCGCCGCCCAGCCGCAGTACGCGCCCCGCGCCGCGCAGCCCGCGCAGTCCGCCCCGGCCGCGCAGCCCGCCGCCGCGCAGGGCGGTCACGACTACACCGTCCGGGCCGGCGACACGCTGTCGACGATCGCCGCCGCCCAGGGCGTGTCCGGCGGCTGGCAGTCGGTGTACGACGGCAACCGCGGCACCGTCGGCGGCAACCCCAACCTGATCATGCCCGGCCAGGTGCTGCACCTCGGCTGAGCGGCCCGCGCCCTGCGGGCGAAGGGGGACGGGCGCCGTCCCCCTTCGCCCGCATTCCCCCGTATTCGCCCGCTTCGATCAGGCAAGCAGGTGAACTACTGGTGGGTAGCGGGGCCACACGCTGAGACGGGACCGAGGCCAGCGCGGCCCCGGGGGCCGGGGCGGTTAGGCTCTGGTCGTAACGACTCCGCAATCGTCCCGCCGGCAGCACCCAACGTCAGCCGGACCCTGCTTCCGCAAGGAGATGCCTCGTGCCGTCCATCGATGTCGTCGTAGCCCGTGAGATTCTCGACTCGCGTGGCAACCCCACGGTCGAGGTCGAGGTCGGCCTCGACGACGGCAGCACCGGTCGTGCCGCTGTCCCGTCGGGTGCCTCCACCGGCGCCTTCGAGGCGCTGGAGCTGCGCGACGGTGACAAGAACCGTTACTTCGGCAAGGGCGTGGAGAAGGCCGTCCTGGCCGTCATCGAGCAGATCGGCCCGGAGCTGGTCGGCTACGACGCCACCGAGCAGCGCCTGATCGACCAGGCCATGCTCGACCTGGACGCCACCCCGGACAAGTCCTCGCTCGGCGCCAACGCGATCCTGGGCGTCTCGCTGGCCGTGGCGCACGCCGCCTCCGAGGCCAGCGACCTGCCGCTGTTCCGCTACCTGGGCGGCCCGAACGCGCACGTGCTGCCCGTTCCGATGATGAACATCCTCAACGGCGGTTCGCACGCGGACTCCAACGTCGACATCCAGGAGTTCATGATCGCCCCGATCGGCGCGGAGTCCTTCTCCGAGGCCGTCCGCTGGGGCGTCGAGGTCTACCACACCCTCAAGGGCGTGCTGAAGGAGCGCGGCCTGTCCACCGGCCTCGGCGACGAGGGCGGCTTCGCGCCGAACCTGGACAGCAACCGCGAGGCCCTGGACCTCATCACCGAGGCCATCCAGAAGGCCGGCTACGTGCCCGGCCGCGACATCGCGCTCGCCCTGGACGTCGCCGCGTCCGAGTTCTACGAGGACGGCGCCTACCAGTTCGAGGGCAAGGCCATCTCCGCCGCCGAGCTCATCGAGTACTACGCCGAGCTGGTCGACGCCTACCCGCTGGTCTCCATCGAGGACCCGCTGGACGAGTCGGACTGGGACGGCTGGAAGGCCATGACCGTCAAGCTGGGCGACAAGGTCCAGCTGGTCGGCGACGACCTGTTCGTCACCAACCCGGCCCGCCTGGCCAGGGGCATCGAGACCGGCACCGCCAACGCGCTGCTGGTGAAGGTGAACCAGATCGGCTCGCTGACCGAGACCCTGGACGCCGTCGAGCTGGCCCAGCGCAACGGCTACCGCTGCATGATGTCGCACCGCTCCGGCGAGACCGAGGACGTCACCATCGCCGACCTGGCCGTCGCCACCAACTGCGGCCAGATCAAGACCGGCGCCCCGGCCCGCTCCGAGCGCGTCGCCAAGTACAACCAGCTGCTGCGCATCGAGGAGATCCTCGACGACGCCGCCGAGTACGCCGGCCGCGGCGCCTTCCCGCGCTTCCGTTCCGCGGAGTAGCAAGCACAGCCGCTCCTCGGAGCGGCGAGCACGGTCGCTCCGCCGACCGGTGAGCACGCCTGACCGGTGCCCCGCCGTTCACCCCGTAGGGTGGACGGCGGGGCACCGTCGCGACCAGGAGGGGAACGGGAGATGGCAGGCTGGAGGATCCCGGGCTTGGCGGCCCGGCCTCGCTTCACGAGCCGGGCGACCGTCCTCGTCCTGGTGCTCTGCTCGCTGGTGGCGATCCTCGCCTACCCGACGCGGCAGTTCATCTCCCAGCGCGCCGAGATCTCCGCCCAGCAGGCGAAGGCCGACCGCTCCCGCCAGCAGGTCGAGCAGCTGCGCCGGGAGAAGGCCCGCTGGCAGGACCCCGAGTACGTCAAGGCGCAGGCCCGCGCCCGGCTGCACTACGCGATGCCGGGGGAGACCCCGTACATCGCGGTGGATCCGGCCGGTCCGGCCGCCGCCCGGCCCTCGGCGTCCGCCACCGGTTCCGCTGCCGCCGCCGGCTCGGCCGCCTCCGACGGCGCGTCCGGCGGCTCGGCGCGGGCCGCCAAGCCCTGGTACGCCAGCATCTGGGACTCGGTCGACGCCGCCGACACCACCGACGCCGCCGCCCCGGCCCCCGCCTCCCCCCGTCCGCTCCCACCGTCCCCCGCTGGAGACACCTCCCCCCATGACCACTGAGAACCACCCCGCCGTCTCCGACGCCGACGTCGCCGCCATCGCCGCCCAGCTCGGCCGGGTGCCGCGCGGCCTGCGCGGCGTGGCGCACCGCTGCCCCTGCGGCAACCCGGACGTCGTGGAGACGGCCCCCCGACTGCCGGACGGCACGCCGTTCCCGACGCTGTACTACCTGACCTGCCCCAAGGCCGCCTCGCTGATCGGCACCCTGGAGGCGGACGGCGTGATGAAGGAGCAGACCGCCCGGCTCGCCGAGGACCCGGAGCTGGCCGCCGCCTACCAGAAGGCGCACGAGGACTACATCGCCCGGCGCGACGCCATCGAGGTGCTGGAGGGCTTCCCGAGCGCCGGTGGCATGCCGGACCGGGTGAAGTGCCTGCACGTGCTGGTCGGCCACTCGCTGGCGGCCGGCGAGGGCGTCAACCCGCTCGGCGACGAGGCGATCGGCCTGCTGGAGGACTGGTGGGCCAAGGGCCCCTGCGTCTCCCCGGCCGAGGTCGAGGCCGCCGGTGGGCGGGTCGCCCGCAACCGGGCCAAGGAGCAGGACCACCAGGCCGTGATCGAGGCCAAGCAGCAGAAGGCCGCCGAGCGCGCCGCGAAGAAGCGGGCCGCCGAGGAGTCCGACCCCGGGGAGTCCGCGTGAGCATGACCCGGGTGGCCGCGATCGACTGCGGCACCAACTCGATCCGGCTGCTGGTCGCCGACCTGGACCCGGCCACCGGGGAGATCACCGACCTCGACCGCCGCATGATCATCAACCGGTTGGGCCAGGGCGTGGACCAGACCGGCCGGCTGCACCCGGACGCGCTGGCCCGCACCTTCGCGGCCTGCCGCGAGTACCGGGAGGTCATCGCGGGGTTCGGGGTCGGCCCGGAGCGCACCCGCTTCGTCGCCACCAGCGCCTCGCGGGACGCCGAGAACAGCGACGAGTACGTCGAGGGCGTGCGCGCGATCCTGGGCGTCGAGCCCGAGGTGGTGAGCGGCGAGGAGGAGGCGCACCTGTCCTTCGTGGGTGCCACCAAGGAGCTGACCGGCGGCCAGTTCCCGGCGCCGTACCTGGTGTTCGACCTCGGCGGCGGTTCGACCGAGTTCGTGCTGGGCGGTGCGGACGTGCAGGCGGCGCGCTCGGTGGACATCGGCTGCGTCCGGCTCACCGAGCGGCACTTCGGTGGCGCCGAGCTGCCCTCGCCGGAGCAGATCGAGACGGCCCGGGCGCACGTGCGGGCCGAGCTGGACAAGGCCGAGGAGGTCGTCCCGCTGCGCGGCGCGGCCACCCTGGTGGGCCTGGCCGGGACGGTCACCACGGTGTCCGCGATCGCCCAGGACCTGCCGGCCTACGACTCGGCGGCGATCCACCACTCGCGGATCGGCCGGGAGCGGGTCGCCGGGATCGCCCGTGAGCTGCTGGGTGCCACCCACGCCGAGCGCGCGGCCATCCCGTCGATGCACCCGGGCCGGGTGGACGTGATCGCGGCCGGCGCGCTGGAGCTGCTGGAGATCATGGAGCGGACGGGCGCGGCCGAGGTGGTCGTGAGCGAGCACGACATCCTGGACGGCATCGCCTGGAGTATGGCCTCCTGACCTCCTGCGGGCCTTACCCGACCGGCCCCGGCACCCCTTTCGGGGGTCCGGGGCCGGGGCGCGCCCGGACCGGTGCGGGAAAGTTCGTGAATTTCTTCACATGGCGATCCAGTCATTCGTCGCACCCGCTCGCCCGCTACGTCCGAAATGTGGGACCGAAGGTCTGCTCGCCGTGACGACCCCTGGATCGCAGGTCAAGCCTCGGTTGAGGTTTGAAAATCGAAATCACGAGCGGGAACCCGGGCGCCGTACGGATCGTTGCTGCTCAGCAGGGTGGTATTCCGGCGTGCGCCCACGAGGGGGCGCCCAAGGCCGTGAGCCGGCGCGCTGGGCCCGGATTTGCGGCCGCGCAGTGTAGCACGGGGTGTCCAGAAGCTTGTGACCGGGCTCACGAAGGCTGCTCCGGACGGTGCTGGATACTTTCGGATATGAGCACCACGGAGCGTCCTCGCATCCTCATTGTCGGCGGTGGTTACGTCGGCCTGTATGCCGCGATGCGCATCCTCAAGAAGATGCGTTACGGCGAAGCGACCGTCACGGTCGTGGACCCGCGGTCGTACATGACGTACCTGCCCTTCCTCCCCGAGGCGGCCGGCGGCAACGTCGCGCCCCGCAACCTCGTCGCGCCGCTGCGCAGCGCCCTCAAGAAGGCGGAGGTGCTCACCGGTGCGGTCACCGGTGTGGACCACGCCCGCAAGGTCGCCACCATCCAGCCCGCGGCCGGCGACAGCTACGAGCTGCCCTTCGAGTACCTGGTCGTCGCGACCGGCTCGGTCTCCCGCACCTTCCCGATCCCGGGTCTGGCGGAGCACGGCATCGGCATGAAGACGGTGGAGGAGGCCATCAGCCTCCGCAACCACGTCATGGCCCAGCTCGACAAGGCCGAGTCCACCGCCGACGAGGAGGTCCGCCGCAAGGCCCTGACCTTCGTCGTCATCGGCGGCGGCTTCGCCGGTGTCGAGACGATCGCCGAGGTCGAGGACATGGCGCGCGACGCCGCCAAGATCTACAAGACCGTCAGCCGTGACGACATGCGCTTCGTCCTGGTGGAGGCGGCCAACCGCATCCTCCCGGAGATGGGCCCGGACCTCGGTCTGTGGACCAAGGAGAAGCTCGAGGAGCGGAAGATCGAGGTCTACATCGAGACCTCGATGGACTCCTGCGTCGACCAGCACGTGGTGCTGAAGAACGGCCTGGAGATGGACGCCTCCACCATCGTGTGGACGGCCGGCGTGAAGCCGAACCCGGTGCTGGCCAACTTCGGCCTGCCGCTGGGCCCGCGCGGCCACGTCGACACCGCGCCGACCCTCCAGGTCCAGGGCTTCGACTACGTCTGGTCCGCCGGCGACAACGCCCAGGTCCCGGACCTCGCCTCCGGCGAGGGCGCCTGGTGCCCGCCGAACGCGCAGCACGCCGTGCGCCAGGCCGCCGTCCTCGGTGACAACGTCATCTCGGGCATGCGGGGCTTCCCGCAGAAGAACTACGAGCACAAGAACCTCGGTGCGGTCGCCGGCCTGGGCCTGCACAAGGGCGTCGCGATCCTCTTCGGCAAGGTCAAGCTGAAGGGCCGCCTGGCCTGGTGGTTCCACCGCGCGTACCACGGCGCCATGGTCCCGACCATGAACCGCAAGGTCCGGGTCTTCACCGACTGGACGCTGGCCATGTTCCTGAAGCGCGAGATGGTCGGCCTCTCCCAGATGGAGCAGCCGCGCCTGCCGATCCAGGAGGTCACGGCGCCCACGAAGCCCGTGGAGGCCGCCAAGCCGGCCGCCGAGAAGGAACTCGCCAGCAAGTAAGCGACTGCGACCCCGGTGTGGGAGCACCGGGGTATGAGTCGGAGGCCCTCCGCCCGGCAGTGTCGCCGGACCACGACCTCCGTGGTGCTCAGCCGGCCGTGCGACCGGGCGGAGTACAGAAGTAGAAGGGCCCCTGCCGAAACCCTCCGGCAGGGGCCCTTTCTCGTCGTCCGCCCGCTGGGCGGGCCCGTGAGGGGCGGTCAGTCGGTCTTGATGCTCTCCAGGATGTCCAGCTTGGACGCCCGGCGGGCGGGCCAGATCGCGGCGACCAGGCCGACCACCCCGGCCAGGGCCAGGAACAGCGCCAGCTGGCCGAACGGCAGGACGGTGGTCAGGCCGCTCAGGCTGGACTTCAGGGTGCCGTTGATCGCCCAGGCGATGAAGCAGCCGAGCAGCAGGCCGATGCCGGCGCCGAACAGCGAGATCACCACGGACTCCAGGCGGACCATCCGCTTGATGCCCCGGCGGTCCAGGCCGATCGCCCGCAGCATCCCGATCTCGCGCTTGCGCTCGAAGACCGACATCGCCAGCGTGTTGATCACGCCCAGGATCGCGACCAGCACGGACATCGCCAGCAGGCCGTACATCAGGTTCAGCGCGAAGGTGATGGTCTGGCTGAAGTCGTCGCGGACGTCCTGCTTGGACTTGACGTCGATCACCGGGTTGGCGCCGGTGGCGTCCTTGAGGGACTGCTTGAGCGCGGAGGTGGCGCCGTCCTTGCCCTTGACCAGGACGTCGGTGATGTAGGGCTTCGCCTCGTGCTTGGCGACCTCGCTGTTGGCCAGCAGGACCGAGCCGAGCATGCCGCCCTTCTCGTACACGCCGCCGACGGTGAGCTGGCCGGTGGACTGGTCCGGGTAGGAGACCGCCATCGTCGAGCCGGCGGTGACGTGGAGCTTCGTGGCGAGCTCCTGGTCCACCAGGACCTTGCCCTGGCCGAGGGCGGCGGTGGCGCCGCTGGTCAGCTTGACCTCGGCGAGCTGGTCGAAGGAGCCGGCGTCCATGCCGGTGATCGTCACGCCGGTGCCGTCGAGCTCCCACCTGGCGGTCGTCACCGCGGAGGAGGCGGCCACCCCGGGGGCCTTGGCGATCTCACCGGGCACCTGCTCGGACAGGCTCATGTGGTTGGCGCCCGAGACCATGTAGTCGGACTTCATCGAGCTGGTGACGGCCTTGTCGATCGCGCCGCCGACCGAGGCACCGATCACGGTGAGGCCGCTGACCAGGGTCAGGCCGATGGTGAGCGCGGCGGCGGTGGACGCGGTGCGGCGCGGGTTGCGGACCGCGTTCTGCTGGGCGAGCTTGCCCGGGGTGCCGCCGAGCCCGCGCAGCAGCGGGCCGATCAGCGCGACCACCGGGCGGGAGAGCAGCGGCAGCAGGACGAACACGCCGATCAGGGCGAGCAGGGCGCCGAGGCCGACCGGCAGGCGGCCGCTGTCGTTGCCGGTGGAGGCGCCGAAGCCGATCAGCGCGAGGCCGCCGGCGGTGAGCGCCGAGCCGATCGCGTTGCGGACCAGCAGGCTCTTCTGGCTGGTCGGCTGGTCGCCGCTGCTCATCGCCGCCACCGGGGCGATCCGGGAGGCGCGCACGGCCGGCAGCAGGGCGGACAGCACCGTCACCAGGACGCCGACGGCCAGGGTCACCGCGATGGTGAGCGGCTTGATGACCAGCGTGCCGTGCGGCATGTTCTCGTTCAGCTGGCTCATCAGGGCCTGCATGCCGGCGCCGATCCCGATGCCGGCGAGCAGCCCGGCCAGCGCCGCGACGGTGCCGATCGCCAGGGCCTCGACCAGCACCGAGCGGGTGACCTGCTTGCGGCTGGCGCCGATCGCCCGCAGCAGCGCGAGTTCCTTGGTGCGCTGGGCGACCAGCATGGTGAAGGTGTTGGCGATGATGAAGATGCCGACGAAGAGCGAGATCCCGGCGAAGACCAGCAGCATGGTGCGCATGCTGTCGGTGGCCTTGGTGATCATCTCCTGCTCGTCGGCCTTGAGCTTGGCGCCCGTCTCGACGTCGAAGTGCTGGCCGGACGGCACCTTGGGCTGGACCTGGGCGAGCAGCGCGTCCTCGCTGGTGCCGGGCTTGGCGGTGAGCACGATGCTGCTGAAGTGGCCGGGCTCCAGCAGCAGCTGCTGGGCGGTGGCGCGGTCGAACAGGGTGAGGGTGCCGCCGCTGTTCACCACCGGGTCGTCGGTGGTGAAGACGCCGGTGAGCTTCGCCTCGACCACCGGGCCGTTGATGGCGATCCGGATGGTGTCGCCGATCTTGTAGCCGGCCTTGTCGGCGGTCTTGCGGTCGAGGGCGATCTCCTTGCCGTTCTTCGGGCCCTGGCCCTCGGCCATCGGGTAGCGCGGGTCCTTGCCGTCTGCGGCCGGGGCGAAGTTGGCGCCCTTGGCGGCCCAGAACTGGCCGATCAGGTTGCCGCTCCGGTCGGCGACCCCGGTGAAGCCGCTGACCACGCCGCGGGCGTTGGCGGTGCCCGGCAGGGCGGCCAGCTGCTGGACGGTGGTGTCGGTGAGCGAGGCGTTGCCGCTCTCGCTCTTCTGCTTGGCGCCGGCGCGGGAGCCGGCCGAGTAGTCCACGACCTGGACCGAGACGTCCGAGTAGCTCTTGGAGTTGTTGTCCCGCATGGCCTTGCCGAAGGTGTCGGAGAAGACCATGGTGCCGGCGACGAAGGCGGTGCCGAGCATGACGGCCAGCGCCGTCATGAGGAGTCGGCCCTTGTGGGCCAGCACGTTGCGCAGTGCGGTGCGGTACATGGGGTGTCCTGGGTTTCGCGTAGGGGCGGCGGCTGGGCTGGCTGGCCCTGGCTGGTGGATGCTCTAGCTGGTGCGGCCCTTGGCGTCGAAGCGGCGCATGCGGTCCAGGACGGTGTCGGCGGTGGGGTGGTGGAGTTCGTCGACGATGCGG
>NZ_JBHXMU010000104.1:0-20723 GCF_042720685.1 Kitasatospora sp. NPDC058492 | reverse complement strand
ACTCAACCTGCTCAACCGTCAACCCATAGGCACACAGTCAAGACAACGAACACCTACACCCACAGTCACGCCCAGATGCGGTTGCAGTACTAACCCTGGCCGGCCTCCTCGGCCACCAGCACACCACCGCCCACACCCGAGACCTGCACGCCGCCCGTCTGGACACGCCCCACACCAGCGGCGACGTCACCCTCGCCGGCTTCGCCGACAGCCGTCGCGAACGCCTCCACCAGCTCCTGGCGACCGGCACCGTGCCGGGCTCGGCCCTGACCCGCGAGGCGATCGACGGCTGGCTGGAGCGGGCCGCCACGATGCCCGCCGCCTTCTACAAGGACGCCAACCCGCGCAACTTCCTCACCACCAACACCAGGGTCGCCGTCATCGACTTCGACTCCCTCACCCTCGCGCCCTTCGGCTACGACCTCGCCAAGATCGTCGTCACCACTGCCATGACCACCGGCCCACTGCCCGAGGCCACCATCCGCCAGGCCGTGGACACCTACAACCGTCACCCGCAGCACCGCGGCCTGCCCGGTTGCACCTGGGGCGAGTTCGCCGCGTGGTGCGAGTTCCACCACGTCCTCACCGCGCCCTACCTCGGTACCAACAACTACCGGTTCAGCTGGCACACCGTGAGGCCGACCTGGACCACCGATGCCCTCCGGCATTTCGACAAGGAGTGGACACCGTGACGCCCAACAGCGTGATGAACAGCCGGAACGCGGTCTGCGTGATCGTCCACGACAAGGACACCGACACGATCGCCGCCCTGCACTACGCCGCCCGCAACTGGTCCCCGCACCCGTCCTGGACCGTCCCCGGCGGCAAAGCCGAGCCCGGCGAACCCCTCGACGAGGCCGCAGCCCGCGAACTCAAGGAAGAGACCGGCCTGCTCGTCGACCCGGCCGACCTCGAACTCGTCCACGTCATCCACGTCGAACAGGGCTGGGACCAGGCCGGCCAGTTCGTCCTCTTCGTCTTCGCCACCGACAAGTGGACCGGCGACCTCACCAACACCGAACCCGACAAGCACCTCACCGCCCGCTGGGTTCCCTCCGGCCACCTCCCCGAACCGACCTTTCCCACGGCCACGCAAGCGCTCGCCGCTTACCGCGATGGCGGTCCCGCCTTCTCGCGCTACGGCTGGGAGGCAGCGATGCCATGACGTCAAGCCTGCAGGGCTCGTCGAGGGCTTCCTCGACGAGCCCTGCAGCGCGAGCACACACTGTTTTCTCGTTCGGCGGATACGCCCCGTTGCTGCTTGGTACGGTCATCCCGCAAGTTTTTCTGTGATCATCTGGCTTCGGGGGGTGACCGGGTGACGTTAGGGGGCTGGGCGGAAACAACCGCTTCTGCCAGGCGATTCGACGGGTCAGGGTCGGGGGAAGACAGCGACCATCTGAGCGATGGGCCAGGCGTCCCAGTTGGGTCGGCATCTACGCACACATTTGCTCCGGGGCTCTCGGAGGTGACCCGCAGGCTCTCGGCGATCGCTTATATGCGACCCGACCATCTGGCTGGTCTCTCTGCCCGCCTGGTGGCGAAGATCAGCGGAGGGCGAGGGAAGGGCTCCGGCGCAGCCTCTTCGGCTGGCGGCGAGGAGCAGGGGGAACCGAAGGTACTGGTCGGCGAGGAGTACGTCAGCTGGGTCCGTCGGCGCATTGCGAGCGGTCGCCCACTACCGTCGTTCGGTTACGACGAGTCCCTGGTACTGGGCCACTGTCTTCGCGCGCAGCGCCTCCGCTACTTGAGACGGCCCTTGATCGCGCTTCTGGCGGTCCCCGGCATCGCCGTCGGTCTGCTGCGGTTGGTGTCGCCGGAGTGGGCCATCGGACTTGCCGTCACGGGCATGTGGCTGGCCTTCTACCTGGACCGACTCGCAGCCCAGCAGTTGCTCTACCGGATGCGGCCATCGGAGTTCATGGCCGGCCGCCACTCCCGGCCTGCCGGAACGGCACACTTCCTGGAGAGGCGATTCCAGTCATGGGCTCTGCCCTACACCCGGGAGTGGCGAGGCAAGAGCGCTCCGAAGGAACACTTCATCGGGGCCGGCCGCTTGATCTGGTCCACCGCATCGATCGGCATCGATGTGGAGCCGGCTCCGAGACGTCCACCCGAGGAGCCTGAGCAGAGCGAGGAAGCATCGTCACCCCGTATCCCGGTACAGATGGAGAAACTGGCCGAATCGGGCCCACAGGACACCGCTACCTCCTTCAGGAACTTCACGGTGGAGGAGCTCTACGCCTTCGTGGCCGGTCGCCTTATCGACCCCGCTCCGTCCCACGCCCCTGGGCACCCGTTCGCCAACATCGAGGTGCTGGGCGTTGCCGCCGTCTCGGCCAACCGGTGGGGCCAGCTCGACGACCCGACCTGGCAGAGCATGGAGTCTCTCGCCGCCGGGCACCCTGACGGCGGGCCTGGACCGTATATCGCTCGCCGCTATCTGTGGGCGCGCATCGTCTCGTGGGGCGGTGAGATGGCTGCCTCGATCCTGGTCAACTTCGCCTACGAGAGTGGTTTCCTCCGGGTCACCGTCCGCCCACATCTCATGCCACCGCTCAACAGCGCACTCGCGGCGTCGGCGAGCCCACTCTCCCCGGCGTCGTGGCGCTGGCAGCGGACCGCGTGGCTCCAGGCCCTGGGTGACCTGCTGGGTGCAGCGAACCGTCTCATCTCCACACGTGTCGCGCCGCCGAAGCCTTCGCTGGATCAGGGTGGCCCTGTGAGCCTCCGTGAGACGTACTCGACTCGGTACATCGACGAGATGCACATGTACGAGGACGCCCGCCGTTACGTGCAGATGGTGCAGAGCAGGGTCTTCGACACGGTCGAGGCGTTCCTCGGAAACCATCAGATCGACACCCGGTCCTACCAAGCGCAGGCCACGGCCATCTACAACTTCGGCGTCATGGCCGGCGGCGACATCACCGGCAACATCCAGAACGCACCCGGTGCCGCCGGCACCTTCCAGAGCCAGGAGGCATGATGCCTTTCCGCCGCGAGCCCCGCCCGAACCCGTCTCCCGCCCATGGCGGCATCAGTGCCGGGGGCAACATCACGGGCAACATCCAGAATGCGCCGGGCGCACAGAACACCACGCAGAGCCAGCACGTGGCCGCCTCTGCCGATGAGGCACTCGAAGAAGCACGGCGGCACCTGCAGCAGCTGCGTGAGGCCGTCGAACAGCACTCTGTACAGCTGGCACAGCCGCAAGCTTGCCTCGAAGAGATCTCGGCCGTCGAGCAACGCCTTCACCGAGCCGGAGAGGACCCTGTCGGACTACGCGTCCTCATGAACTCGGTGTACCAGCACTGCGGTGGCGTTCCGGGCCTGGTCGCCATCGCGGCCTTGGCGCAGCAGACGATCGCCTCGCTGGCCTGAACCACAGCGGTGGGCCTGCGCCATCCCCGCGGGCGGAGCACTGGCGAGTTCACAGCCAGCGGAACGCCAAGAGGGCGTCGTGTCAGAGCAGTTGAGTAAGCTCGCCGTATGCCTGCCGGACGTCACGCTGTACCGCGCGAACTGCAGCGCGCCCTCCTGGTCGAAGCGGGGCATCGATGCGCGATTCCTACTTGTCGAGCGACCCCCGTAGAAATGGCTCACATAGTTCCATGGTCAGAGATCCGTACACACGAGTTCAGCAACATGATCATACTTTGCCCGAACTGCCATACTCGTTACGATCAAGGCCACATTGATCGGCTTGCGATGCGGCAGTACAAGGCCGGCCTTCGGGGATCCGCAGACCGAGTTCACTTACTCGACGCCTATCGTAATTTCCAAGCGGCGATTGACTGCTGGACGGAGTCCATAGCCGATCAACGCTGGGATGACGTCCGCTCCGACACACCTGCACTGCGATGCACCCTCATCACCAGGTGCGGCCACGATGGTGGACGGGCACAACGATCGCTGGACAGCCTCACCCGGGTCGCTGCCGAAGAGGCTTCGTGGGAGGCAAAGATGCTCTACGGATGGGTTAAGTCGTGGGCCGACGATGTGGCCGACGGTCTTTGGCCGAGCACCCACCCTGGCGCGACCGAACACGATCCGTACGACCGCGGCGAGATCGAGTATGCACTTCACCGCGCGATCTGCATTGAGCTCGGACTTGAGGTGGGCGCGCTTCCCCTATTCGTCGATGCGACGAATGACGGCTTATCTATCCAGATTGGAGGTACCGGAAAGATCTACTGAGCCCATTGCGACCTGGCTGCCTCGGCCCAGGCGGATGCGTTAACCCCACAGGCGCTTCCACCACGGAAGCAGATCACGCAGGTGGATACGGACGGCATCGAGGTAGGCGGTCTCGTACTGAGCGAGTTCACTGAGGTCGATGACGGTCAGCGGGATGTTCATCTGTGCATCGGCTGTGATGGCTGGTGCTTCCCAAGCTTCGTGCATGGCCGTGCCGGCAGTCCGGCGGAGGTGTTGTATGAGGTCCTTGTAGGCCTCGCCGACGGGAGGCGACTCAAGACCGGTCCAAGCAAGGTGGTAAGCGAGTTGGGCCTGGGTCTCACGGAGGATCTCCGAAAGGCGGACCCGCTCCTCTGCGGCTTGGTCGACGTGTCGACGACGGATCGCGTAGGGCATCTCCCTGTAGGCGGTGTATGCGACAAAGGCTTCTGCGAAAGCCGTTCGCAGGCGGATGCGCTCCTCTTCTCGGGAGCGGCTTCGGGCGAGCCACAGATTGATGGTTGCGGTGAGAGCGGCTGCGAGGACGACCCCGGAAACTACCGCAGATGTCAGCACCCCGCCCCCAGTCGTTGCGGGTCCGGGGGCTGGGAACGGAACAGATGGTGTCGTGGTCACCGTGATTAGGGCGGGAGAGGGCAGCGCCGGGGTTGGCGAGGTCATGCCGCCCCTCCTGGTTCGACTACACGCTGGGCTCGAGCATGCGGTGCGGGGCTTCCTGCCCCGGCCACTCACCAGTTCGACGCCACCACTCCTCTTTGAGCAAGTGCGCCGCGATCAGGCCGAGCAGGACCGCTGGTCCGTCGCGGAGCAGCCACCGCTGCTCCGCCGGGTCGTACGGGTACCAGATGCAGAGGGCGCCGTCGTTGTACCGGTGCGGCGACTCGCTCGGTCCGTCACTGTAGATGTGCGGCACTTGGGAAGGGTAGTGACCAAACGCAATGGTGATGGTCTGTCGGGGAATGTCCGGCAGGTCGAAGGGCACTGCAAGGGCGAAACCGCCACGGTACCGATGCGGGGGCTTTACGGCTCTGGTAGTCACGCCACAGGTTTCGATACCACGCTGGAAGGCGAAGCGAAGCGCCGGCCTGGTGAACCAGGCCGGCTCTTGCCACGCCGTTCGCCGGCTCACCGGCCCTCAGGTAGGACGCCGAACGAACGGACGGCGGGGATGGCTGCGGGAAGGCCACCGAGCCCAAGGGTTGCGGTGGAGAGAGGGCCTGGCCGCCGCAGCTCACTGATCTTCAGAGCGAGGCTGCTGGGAGACGGATCGTCGATGTACTTGTAGAAGGCCTTGGAGAGGGCGGAGAGTACAGCGTCGCGATCATCGTCGTGGTCGATTGCCTCCTGCAGGGCAGTAGCCGCCGTACGCAGCCTGCGAGAGGCGGTGTCGCGCGGGACAAGCAGCCGAACGTTCGGTGATACCCCCGCGGGGTCGACCGTGGCGCTGCCAGAGTCGACCCGGCGGGCCGCCTTCGCGAGGACCGTGCTCAGCGCGACAACCATGCCCATCCCGGGCTCGATGAACTCGCAGGCCCAGACAGTCAGGTTGTGGGAGGAGAAGCCGGGGACGGAGTACTGCTTGTTCCACGCCTTCAGCAGACGCACGACCCGGCGTCGGGTGCGCTGGAGGGAGGCGCCTCCCGAGGTGAACAACTTGACGTGATGCTCGGGGTCGGAGGCCTCCCATGTGTTGTTCTTGAGGTTTGGAATCCACAGCCCCGGCGCATCCTTGCGGGTCAGCGCGACGACCAGGTCCACGGTGGGGTCCTGCCCGTCCACCGACTGACCGAACGTCAGCTTTGGCCCGCGCTTGGAGGTCCCGCACCGGGCATTGGGATACACCTCGCGAACTGCGGGGCCCAACAGTCCGCAGAGCTTGGCCGAGATGTCGGCAGGGGTCTCGCCACCCCCGTCAGGCCCGAGTCCCGGGTAAACGCGGCGATCGAGGACGAGTCCGCCGTCTCCGTCGCCGACCGGGTGGATGAAGGTGTGCTGCGCCAGTGATCCACTGGCGTAGGTCCGCAAGGAGCCGGGGAACTCCTCGGCCGTGGAGCGGACCAGGGCCAGCCGCTCTCGGGCCGCCGCGAGCGGCTCGGCGTGGGCGTCGATCTGAGAGCGAATGTCGTCCAGGATGTCTTGGGTGCGTCCCATCAGTTTCTCGATTCTCACTACTGGGCGTCAGAGCCCCGGCTTCAGACCCGCCACAGCAGGCCGAACAGCCTTGTAGCTGCTCACCAACACCTGACGTCACATCGTTAGAATCGTCCGGCCAAGGTTCACCTGTTACCGGAAGAGCGGTCAAGCACAGTCGCGACAGGTGACACTGGCGCCATCGAACCGGCTCGGAGCCAGCACAAGGAAACATCGGTCGCAGGCGCGGTCCTTACCCATGCGGGCGGTGACGCAGCCACAGTGCGAGTCGGGGCATGTAGCGACGCCGCAGTGTTCGCACGGCGCGGTGCTGACCTCGAACGCCTCTCCGCAGGTCTCGCAGACCCACGATGTGCCGTACCAGGAAGCACCGGTGCCCGGCCGCGGGGCCGAGTACCTGCGCCAGGGGGCATTGTCCGGAACGAGGACCGCAACGAGGTAGTCCTCGTCGCACCAGGCAGCCTGTCCGTACAGCAACTCACTTTGCTTGCCTGAGCGATACTCCACGTACGTCCTGTCGTGCTGTGCCGTAGTCCCGGTCCGCAGCGCTCGCTCGACAAGGGGGTTGCCGGACTGATCAGTACCCCGGGCTGGGGGGATCAGACTGCGGGAGATGCTGAAGATCGTGGTGCCGTCGCCGTCGAGCAGGAGCACAGCACCACCCGCGAGATATTCCGCCGCCCGGACGCAGCACGCCTCACGCGACGCCCGCGAGTGGCGGAACATTTCGACGACATCCGTTGCGGACGGCCCCCGTAGCCGCACGTTCGCGGGGATCTCGCTGTCTGGAATCAGTACCCGAGCTGCGAACGCGTCGCATGCAGCATCCTCGAAGACTTCCGAGTCCTGCCAAGCAAACAGAGCCTGGCCGAGGCCGGGGTCGGTCTGCTGCAGGTGGTGCCCCAGTTCGTGCAGCGCAGTGAACCCGCGGCGCCGGTACGACCGGGAGGTGCCAACCACAAGCGTCGGCGGATCTGTCTGATCCATATAACTGCCGGCAACCGAGCATCGGCCTTCCCCATCCTCAGGTGCCGTCACGACCTGAAGGTCTGGCCAGGAGTTCAGCTCGGTCAGTGGATCTTCGCGCAGCGCTGCAAGAGAGCCTGGGTGGATCCTCTCGACTGCGGCGATCATGGCCCGCGCTTGCGGCGGTGCCTCCTCTACGAAGCGGCGCCGCATTACGTACCCGATCCGGCAAGGTCTTCACCGCGCAGGAACTGCCGGAGTCGACCTTCCCAGTCTGGATCTGCGCCACCAGTTTCGCGGGCAGCCAGCGCGAACGCCCCATAGCCACCCGTGAGGCGCGCATCCCCTTCACTGACGCCCAGCCGCTGGGCCCTGCTCCTCCAGGTCTGTCGCCAGCGGGGATGCTCCGCCGCTGCTACCAAAGCCGGTGGGAGGGGGCGTACCGCAGCGGCGACCGCTTCAACCGGCAGGCCTGTCACTTTTGCGACCCCCTCGGCCTGTCCCGGGGCCAGGGGTGTCGAACCCCGCAGGATCCTCATCACTTCCGGCTGAGAGAGCCCCAACGCTGTGCCCAGAGCCGGCAGGTCGGGGAGGCGGCCCTTCAGTAGCTCTCCGAGCGATACGACCTTTGCCGATCCCTCTGCCGCAGGCAGGCCAGGCGCCATCCGCAAGGCTTCGAGATCATCTTCAAGGACAGCTCGTACGTCTTCGGAAGCGTCGAAGACCGACACAGGGGCGATGCCCTGTCGGGCTCCCGCGGGTACGGAGGGTGCTCCGCCGGCGGCCGTCTCCGCAGCCCACGCCACGAGATCAGGTTCCCAAGAATCGACTACGCGGTCGAGGACACGCGTAGGAACTGGCCCAGCCAGCCCTGCCCACACCGTTGTTTCTACCTCGAACACAGTGCGGTGGCCATCGACCACGAGGCTCGCTGCATCTTCACCCGGAGGGTCGATCGTCACCGGGACAGCGTGAACCTCGCGGGTCGCGAGTTCCAGGATCAGCACGAGGAGACTGGTCTCCTCCCAGCATGCACGCCATACCTGCCCTGCCGCGAGGCAGACTTTCTCGGGACCACCGAACCTGGCACGAAGCCCTTCGTTCGACAACTGCTGTGGTGCCATGGCCACAGCGGCCAGTTCAAGGAAGCGCTGGGGTACACCTGGTCCACTCATGGAGTCCTCCCGGCTGACATGGCTGAACAGCTCCACCCATGTTTGACGTCACAACCATCGCGGTGTCCGAGGGACCACGAGGTCACTCCACGTCGTGACTTTCGGTGCACAGCCTGATCACCTCCAGTCCCACACCGTGAACGTCATGCTCTCCAACCAGCTGCCTGAGCTTCTCCCGAAGGCGCTTCACCTTTAGGGATGCCTGACTCCTGCCACATCCCAACAGCTCCTGGACCCTAGCCTGCTGGTCGGCAATGGGTACAAGGAGGCGCTCCTCCGGTGACAACGTCCCCACGATTTCCACTGCGGTGACGGCGGTGTCGAGTTCTGCTTCGGCAGCAACCACTACCTCTTCAGGCGTTGGGGCTCCGTCTCGGTGAATCCCCTCGAACTCGTCCCCCGTGGTCACGATCACCGGGTCGAGCACGGTCGGGAACCGTGCAGCGAAGACCGCGACCAACTGAGCGATCTCCATCGATCCAGCAGCCGCGCTAAGGACAGCAGTGACCAAGGCGACGAGCGACGTCTTGTCGGCGATTGGTGCCCGACGCGTTGTGCTGGACCACTTCGGTATCTTCACTGTCTGGACCGCATGAGAGGCAGTTGTCAGGTCACCGGTGGCGCCTGACCATGGATTCCATCCGCTTCCCGCCAGCCTCCATCGCTTGGCTCCGGACTCGCCTTCGGAAACCTGCTCGAAGTTTGGCTCGGAGGACAGCACTGCCTCCAATCGGCGGCGCAATGCGCCCAGGCCCGTCTGGCGGGCCCTGTCGATCAACCAGTTCCGAATCGACCTGCGCAGGATCCGACCCATCGAAGCATCGTCGGTTGCGCGGCTCAGCAGGTCGGCATTGAGGGCCTTGACCCGGTCCGCAAGGAAGTCGCCGAGCAAGTCCTCCCAGTCGGCAACCTGCCACCCCGATGCAGGAGCCAGTACGGGGAATCGTCGGGCTTCCTCCCGCACCAGCCTGTAGACCAGCTCCAGCCCTCCATACCCCAGATGGCCAAGATGATGAAGCTCTTCGAACTCGGAGATGGCTGGCCTCCCTCCACGGCTGACGGACACGGTACGCCCGGCGGCAATCCTTTGTCCCGATCTTGGCCATCCAGGTAGGGATCGGTTACTGGAGGCCTCGACAACAGCGTTGGCACCCTGCTCGGGCTGGACGACTGAACGCCACAGCCCGAGCGCTATCTCTCACCTTCCAGCCCTGCGAAGTGCTGCGAAACGAGGGCACATCCAGGGCACATGCGGGCGGAAACGGCGCTGACCAGTGAAAACTCCCGACAAGAGTTTTCCCAGGTCAGTGCCATGCTCGGCAGAAAACAGCAGGTCAGCGCGACGCTCGTGCAGTACGTGAACTACCTCTGACCCCTGGAGGGTTGTGCGGAAGGGCCCCGCCCCCGGGAGTTTGAGCTCCCGGGGGCGGGGCCTTTCGCGTGGATGGGGTCAGCCGGCGGCGGGGTGGGGGTGGGTGGCCGTGGCGAGGGCTTGGGCCTGGGCGCGCAGGGTGGCGAGCTGGTCCAGCAGGGCGGCCGGGCCGGAGGTCTTGGCCCGGGTCGGGGCGGTCGCCGTCGGGGCGGCCGGGAGCTGGGTGATCAGGCTCTGCAGGGTGGCCTGAAGGGTGGCGACGAGCTGCTGGACGGCTGCGGGGTCGGGGGTGGTGGACGTGGTCTCCGCGAGCAGGCCGGCGATCTGGTTGATGACGTCGCCGAGAGCCCCGAGGGCCGCGCTCGGGTCCGGGGTCGCGGGCAGGGCGGGGACGGCGGGCACCGGAACGGCCGGCAGGGTCAGGTCGGCGGGCAGGGCCAGGTCCGCCGGCAGGAGCGGGGCGGAGACCGCCACGTCGGCGGGCGCCGGGATGGCGGCGGGGTTCGGGGCGGAGGCGACGGTGGTGCGCGGGGCCGTGGCTTCGTGGCCGGCGGCGGACGCCGTGGTGACCACGGTCAGCGCGAGGGCCGCGATCAGCGCGGCGACCATCCGGGTGGCACGCATGGGTACTGCTTCCTCTCAAGTGCGAGTCAGGCGGGATCGCCTGCTCCACACGGTGGGGCAGCATTCCTGACGCAGCCACCGCAGTTACGCCGAACGGCGCGCGGCAGCTGGCCGACGATGAGCCACCCGACGACAGGTCAGTCGGCGGCCGCCCAGCCGCTGGTGCCGCGGTGGGCGGACAGGCCGACGGACGCGAACTCGTCCACCCGGCCGGCCTCGGTGCGGGCGCCGATCCGCCGCAGGGCGCGGGAGATCGGGGAGCCCTCGGGCGGGAAGGGTTCGAACTCGCCCTTGGTGAGCGGGCCGAGGACGATCCGGCCGTTCTCCCAGACGGCGGCGCGCTGGGTGCCGCTGCCGCCGAAGTACTCGGCCTCGACGCAGGCGATCGGGCCCGCCTTGGACCAGGCGGCCAGCCGGAGTTCGAAGCCGCCCGGGTGCCAGCCGAAGCCGGCCGCCTCGGCGGGCTTCGTCGAGCCGCCGTCGGTCTGGAGGGCGGAGAGTACCGCGGGGGTGACCGGTATCAGGGCCAGCCCCTGCGCCAGCGGCACCACCCGGGCCGCCGAGGTTTCTGCCGCGGCCACCGCCAGCAGCTCGAATGTTCCTATCAGGGCCTGGAGTTCATAGGACATGCCGGTCATCGTGTCCCACCGCACCGACAGTCGGCGCGGAGTTTATGATTCCGTGCCCGGCTGGAGTCCGTAGAGCAGGGTGAAGACCGTCACGTCCACCGCGTCCTCGGCCGTGCTGGGCGCTTCCGCGTTCAGTTCGTCGATGACTGCGGCGAGTTGGGTCCGCAGCCGGATCAGCCGGTCCGGGCTGAGCCGCAGCGTCGAGTGCACGAACAGGCCGGGCGGCCCGACCGATCCGTCCCGGGGCGAGCTGAAGTCCAGCCGCCCGCCGAGGACCTGGGCCCGGAAGTCGCCGCGGACCCGGTCGATGGCGGCCAGGATGGCGTCGTACGCCTCGGAGCGGCCCGGGGAGTCGGCGGTGAACATCTCCGGGGCGAGCCGGATCGACTCCTGCGCGGCGGCGTAGCGGCTTTCGACGATGCCGGAGACCAGCCGGGTGCCGGCCACGATGACCAGCCCGGCCTTCTCCAGCTGCTTGATGTGCCGGTAGAGCTTGGTCTGCGGTTCGCCGAGCGCGGCGGCGATCTCCTTGGCGGTGAGCGGGCGTTCCTCGCCGGATTTCAGGGCGCCGAGGATGGCCAGCCGCAACGGGTCGGCCAGTGCCTTGAGCACGGCGACGTCGGCCACCTGGCGTTCCTTGACCCAGGTGGTGGGTTGCTCGCCGCCGTCGGCGGGTTCCAGATCGTGCTCGGCCACGGGCACCACCTTGGCAGATCGGCCGCGCCGCACGCAATCACGCTCTGGTGAGCGCTCACCCTTGCGCAACCAATCATGCTTCCGACATCATTCACGTCAACGTGAATGATGTCGGAAGCGCGAACGGCGGGGTGGGTCATGGCGGGGAACAGAACGGCGGCTGACGAGTCAAAGACGGCGGAGGAGGCGCTAGCGAAGGCCGAGGCGGCCCCGTCGCCCGTCCCGCTGCGACGGAACCTGCGCTTCCAGGCGCTCTGGGCCGGCCAGGCCGCCGCGACGCTCGGCATGCGGATCGGCGACACCGCCTTCCCGCTGCTGGTCCTCGCGCTCACCGGTTCCTCCACCGCCGCCGGGGCCTTCGGGGCCGTACAGATGGTCACGACCCTGCTGCTGGGCGTCCACGGCGGTGTGGTCGCCGACCGCCTCGACCGCCGCCGGGTGCTGATCGCCTCCGACGCCGCCCGGCTGCTCGTCACGGCGACCGTCCCGGTGGCCATGGCCTTCGACCGGCTGACCCTGGCCCACCTGCTGCTCGTCGCCGCCGCCGTCGGGGCGACCATCGCGTACAGCGGCCCGATCCGGCTGCTGGCGCTGCGCTCGGTGGTGGCGCCGGAGCAGCTGCCGCAGGCGCTCGCCCAGGACGAGGCCCGGATGACCGGGGCCGCGCTGGCCGGTCCGCCGCTGGCCGGCTTCCTGTACGGGCTCGGCAGCGCGGTGCCGTTCCTCGGCACCGCGCTCGCCTCCCTGCTCGCGCTGGTGGCCGCGCTCGTGGTGCGCTTCCCCGGCCGCCCCGCCCCCGCACAACCGAGCGGCGAAGCCGACGCGCAGCCGAGCGGCGAAGCCACCGCACAGCCGAACCGCGAACCGGGCGGCACGGAGCCGGCCCCCGAGTCCGGCGGCGCCCTGGCCGGGTTCCGCCTGCTCGCCGCCTCCCCGCTGCTGCGCTCCGCCCTGGCCGTCCTGCTGGTGGTCAACCTCGCCGGGACGGCCCTGATGCTGCCGGTGATGGTGCTGCTGCGGGACGGCGGCACGGGCAGCGCCGGGATCGGCCTGGCGCTGGCCGGCGAGGCGGTCGGGGCGCTGGCCGGAACGGTCCTGGTGTCCCGGCTGCACCGGCTGGCCGGGCCGGGCGTCCTGCTGCTGCTGGTGGCCTGGACCGCCGTGCCGGTGACGCTGGCGCCGCTGCTGCCGGGCGGGGTGGTCACCGTGTTCGCCGCGCTGTTCGTGGTGGGGATCGGCGTTCCGGCCCTGCGGGTGATGCTGGACCTGCTGGTGTTCCGGCAGGTGCCGGACGAGCTCCGCGGCCGGGTGATCGCGGCGACCATGACGCTGCTGACCGCGGGCATGCCGGCCGGGACGCTCGGCAGCGGCCTGCTGCTGGACCACCTCTCCCCCGCCGTCGCGCTGACCGCGATCAGCGTCCTGCTCGCGGCCGCCCTGCTGCCCGCGACCGTGAGCCGTACGCTGCGTCGCGCCGCCTGGCCGGCCCCGCAGGATCCGGCGGCCCGCCCCTGACAGTCGCTCACCCGTGCGGGTGCACGCCGCATGCGGCGTCCTCGGCAACCGGGTGAACTGGCCGGGTACGGCCCGCCCCGGGGCCCTTCCCGGGCGGCGTCCGCGCCCGGGGCGCCTCCCGCCCGGACGTCGCGCAGCCGACCGGGGCCGTACCGGAGGAGGACAGATGGGTTCCACGGACGCGCCCTCGCCCGGCCGGGGCGGCCCCGGCGAGGCCGCTGCCCCCGACGGTTCCAGCAGGTCCGGCGACCCGAGCGACCCTGGTGAGCAGGGAGACCCCGGCGGCCAGGGAGGCCCTGGTGACCGGGGGAGCCCCGGCGCCCCGACCACCCGCGGGCGGACCGGCTCGGTGGCCGCCCGGGTGGTCACCGCCCCCCGGATGTCCTGGCTGACGCTCGCCCTGATGACCACGAGTTCGGTGGCCAGCCTGCGCTCCGCCCCGACCATGGCCGTCTACGGCCTGGCCTGCGTCTTCCTCTACCTCGTCCCGGCGCTGGTGTTCCTGCTGCCGACCGCGCTGGTCTCCGCCGAGCTGGCGTCCGGCTGGGAGGGCGGCGTCTACCGCTGGGTCTCGGAGGGCCTGTCGAAGCCGCTGGGCTTCCTCGCCGTCTGGTGCCAGTTCGCGATGACGATCTTCTACTACCCGTCGCTGCTGGCGTACGTGGCGTCGACGATCGCGTACGTGGTGAACCCGAGGCTGGCCAGCAACGGCCCCTACACCGCCGTGGTGATCATGGTGCTGTACTGGACCGGCGTCTGGGTCTCCTCGCGCGGGACGAAGGCCGTGGCCGGCCTGTCCTCGATGGGCCTGGTGATCGGCACGCTGATCCCCGGCACGCTGCTGGTGGTGCTCGGCTTCGTCTTCCTCGGCCAGGGCAACGGCTCCGCCGCGCCGATGGACTCCGCGCACCTGCTGCCGCAGTGGACCGGCCTGGCCAGCCTGGTGCTGATCGTCAACAACTTCCTCAGCTACTCCGGCATGGAGATGAACGCGGTGCACGTCTCCTCGCTGCGCGATCCGGCGCGGGAGTTCCCCCGCTCGATGTTCACCGCGTCCGCGATGGTGCTGCTGATCTTCATCCTGCCGGCACTGGCGATCAGCTGGGTGGTGCCGTCCAGCGAGCTGAGCCTGACGGCCGGCGTGATGCAGGCCTTCGACGCCTTCTTCCAGTACTTCGACATCGGCTGGCTCACCCCGGTGATCGCGGTGGCGCTGATCTCGGCCTCGCTCGGCGGCATGCTGACCTGGCTGGCCGGACCGTCCAAGGGCCTGTTGATGATCTCCCGGCAGGAGGGCTACCTGCCGCCGTTCCTGCAGAAGCTGAACCGGGAGGGCGTCCAGCAGAACCTGCTGGTCGCCCAGGGCGTGGTCACCACGGCGATCGCCCTGCTGTACGCGCTGATCCCGAACGTCTCCAGTGCGTACTGGATCTTCTCGGTGATCACCACGCAGGTGTACCTGATCGTCTACCTGCTGATGTTCACCGCCGCGATCCGGCTGCGCCGCACCCGGCCGGACCACCCGCGCGGCTACCGGGCCCCGGCGCTGGTGCCGATCTGCGTGGTCGGGCTGCTCGCCTCGGCGTGCGCGATGGCGATCGGCTTCGTACCGTCCTCGCAGTTCGGCAGCGGCAGCGTCTGGACGTACATCGGGATCGTCGGCGGCGGTCTGCTGGTCCTCGGCCTGCTGGTCCCGTACCTGTTCCTGCGGCTGCGCAAGCCCGGCTGGCGCTCCCCGGAGGCGGCGGCGGAGCTGGCCGCGCAGGAGTCGGCCGAGCTGCGCGGCGCCGCGGGCGGTGCGGCATGACCACGAGCCTGATGGCCTCCCGGCACCGCTGGATCTACCTCGGGGCGATCGGGCTGCTGGTCGCGATGCTGATCACCGGCCTGCTCTCGTTCACCCGGCTGCACGCCACCGACCAGGCCGACCGCAAGGCCGGGCAGCTCGCCCGGGCGCTGGGTTCGGCCGGCTATCCGGTGCCCGCGCGGGACCAGATCGTGCACACCCTGGGCGAGGACGGCGGCGCCGTCTGCGCGAACCCGTCGAACGCGCTGACCCAGGCGCAGTGGACGTCCGGCATGTCCAACGGCGCCGACGGGCCGGGCCAACGGCCGGTGCTGTCCGACCGCGACGCGGTGCGGGCCGAGGCGATCGTGCTCTCGGTGTACTGCCCGGGCAGGCTCGCCGAGATCCAGGACAAGATCGACGACCTCAACTTGCAGGACACCGTCCGCAAGTAGCCCGCCCGGCTTTCGAGGAGGACCCGACCGTGCCTCGACCCTTCACCACCGAGGACTACACCCCGCACGAGCTGGGCTTCGTCTCATGACGGGGCCGTCACCCCGCTGCTCCGCCGTCAGAACGGCAGCCCGGCTGTGCGATTTTCTTACGAGGCAGTCATGGTTCACCCAGCGTCCTCCAAGTTTGCGTTGGTAGTTTCGGTGAGCATGACCAAGCTGCTCAGCCCGGCCCCGCCCACCCCGGCGCGGGCCAGGCGACTGCGACCCCTGACCGCCCGCCCCCGTCGTACCGGCCTGTCGAGACTCCGGCTGCTGGCCTGGCCGGTCTACCTGACCGCGCTCTTCTGGTTCCTGCGCACCCAGGGCATGGCCTTCGCCAACGACGTGGTGTTCCTGTGGCTGATCGGTGCCCTGCTGACGGCGGCCGTGCACAGCGGGCACGGCCGCCGCGGCTTCCTGCTGGTGCTGCGCGACTGGGTGCCGGTGATGGCCGCGGTCTGGACGTACTCGCTGCTGCGCGGCTACGGCGCGCACACCCCGTGGGCCCCGCACTGGCTGCCGCAACTGCGCGCCGACGAGGTGCTCGGCTTCGGCGAGACCTGGACCGTCCGGCTCCAGCACGCGCTGTGGACGCCCGGCTCGCCGCACTGGTACGACTACGCGGCGACCGTCGTCTACCTCTCGCACTTCTTCCTGGTCTTCGTCCTGCTCGCGGTGCTCTGGCGGCGCCGGCACGACCGGTTCCGCCAACTGCTCGCCTGCTACCTGCTGCTCACCTTCGCCGGCTTCGCCACGTACCTGCTCTACCCGGCCGACCCGCCGTGGCTGGTCGCCCAGGAGGGCCACCTGCCGGGGCTCACCCGGGTCGTGTGGGACGTGATCTCCACCAGCGGGCTGCCGCAGGCCAACTCGCTGGTCGAGAACGGCAGCCAGTTCGCCAACGACGTCGCCGCGATGCCCTCGCTGCACTCCGCCTACCCGGCGATGCTGCTGTTCTTCTTCTGGCCGACGGCCCGCCCCTGG
Source organism: Kitasatospora sp. NPDC058492 (assembly GCF_042720685.1). NCBI lineage: Bacteria > Bacillati > Actinomycetota > Actinomycetes > Kitasatosporales > Streptomycetaceae > Kitasatospora > Kitasatospora sp. NPDC058492. Next base: position 4,134 of record NZ_JBHXMU010000104.1, on the reverse strand, counting down.
CTGCGGGCACTGCTGGTCGCGTATCCGCTCGCGATGGCGTTCACCCTGGTGTACGGCGCCGAGCACTTCATCGTGGACATCTTCGCGGGCTGGGCGTACGCGGCGGCGGTGGTGTTGGGCCTGCGCCGGCTGCGGAACCGGCGTACCCGGCTCATCAGGGAGCGGGCAGACTTGGCCGGGTGCCGAACCAGCCCCTCCCTCCCGTGAAGCCCACCGCCGAACAGCTCCAGGCGGCCAAGGACACCACCATCCCGGACGTCACCGGGCCCGGACTGCGGGTGCTGTTCTGCGGCATCAACCCGGGCCTGTGGTCCGGCGCCACCGGGCACCACTTCGCCCGCCCCGGCAACCGCTTCTGGCCCGCCCTGCACCGCTCCGGCTTCACCGCGCGCCAGTTCCGCCCGGACGAACAGGGCGAACTGCCCGCGCTCGGCCTGGGCATCACCAACGTCGCCCCGCGCACCACCGCCAAGGCCGACGAACTGACCGCCGAGGAACTGCGCGAGGGCGGCGCCGCGCTCACCGAGCGCGTGCTGCGGCTGCGCCCGCGCGTCCTGGCCGTGCTCGGCATCGGCGCCTACCGGACGGCCTTCGGGCAGCGGCGGGCCGCGATCGGCCTCCAGCCGGAGGGCATCGGCGACACCGCGGTGTGGGTGCTGCCCAACCCGAGCGGGCTCAACGCGCACTACACGCTGGACGCGCTGGCCTCCGAGTTCCGCCGGCTCCGGGAGGAGCTGGACGGCTGAGGGCTGAGCTGCCGGAGTGGCCGGGGCACGACCCGGTCACTCCGGCAGCACGGCCAGCTCCAGCGCGGCCAGCCGGGCCGGGTCGGCGACCACCTCGTAGCCGGCCACCAGGCCGTCCGCCACCGCCACCCGCAGCACCAGCCGCAACCGCCCGCCCGGGGCGATCACGATCCCCGGCACCCCGTCCACCAGCGCCACCGCGCCGAACCGGGCCCGCCGGCCGAACACCGTCGTCTCCCGGGCCACCGTCTCCGCGCCCCGGGCCACCAGGGAACGCCCGGCCGGCAGCGCGGCCGGATCGGCCCGACGCACCACGTCCGGCGCCAGCACCGCCAGCAGCGCGGCCAGGTCCCCGCCCCGGGCGGCGGACAGGAACGCCTCCACCACCCGCCGGTGCCCGGCGAGCCGCTCCGGCGGCAGCGCGGCCGCCCCGCGCACCCGCTGCCGGGCCCGGCTGGCCAGCTTCTTGGCGGCCACCGGGCTCCGGCCGACGATCGGCGCGATCTGCTCGAACGGCACCGCGAAGCCGTCGTGCAGCACGAAGGCGACCCGCTCGGCCGGCCCCAGCCGATCCAGCACGACCAGCAGCGCCCGGCCCACCGAGTCGACCAGCAGCGCCTCCCGCTCCGGATCCGCTCCCTCGGCCCCCGCGCCGGCCGCCGGATCCGGCAGGCCGTCCGGCAGCGCGTCGCCGGCCGCCTGCTCACGGCGCACCGCGCGGGCCCGCAGCACGTCCAGGCAGATCCGCGACACCACCGTGGTCAGCCAGCCCGGCAGGTTGTCCACCTCGTCCGGGCCGGCCCGGTCCAGCCGCAGCCACGCCTCCTGGACGGCCTCCTCCGCCTCGCCCGTCGACCCGAGCATCCGCTGGGCGACCGCCCGCAGCCGCCCCCGCTCGGCCTCGAACCGCGCCGCCAGCACCTCGTCCCGGTCCATCGGTCACCTTTCCTCGGCCCCGCCCGTCACACCGATGACGATCCACCCAGCACCGAAGTGACGGGAGAACGCTGTGACCACCACCACCCTGCTGCACCTGGACTCCAGCATCAGCCTCGGCGACTCGGTCAGCCGCGCGCTGACCGCCCGGTTCGCCGACGCCTGGCGCGCCCGGCACGGCTCCGCCGGCCGGTACGTCTACCGGGACCTCGCCGCCGAGCCGGTCGCCGCGATCGGCACCGGGTACGCCATGCTCGGCCGCCGCGTCGAACGCAAAGGGACCATCCCGGCCTCCGACGTCGCCGCCCTCGCCGAAGGCCCGGACGAGGAACACGAGTGGTCCCTCACCCACCCGCTGGTCGACCGGCTGCTCGCCGCCGACACCGTGCTGCTCGGCGTGCCGATGTACAACCTCACCGTCCCGGCCGTGTTCAAGGCCTGGATCGACCGGATCAGCTTCCCCGGCGTCTACACCGACCCGGCCACCGGCGAGAGCCTGCTGCGCCGCACCCGGGTCGTCGTCGCGGCCGCCCGCGGCGGCGGCTACGGCCCCGGCACCCCGCGCGAGGCCTTCGACTTCCAGACCCCGTACCTGCGGGCCTACTTCGCCAGGCTCGGCGTCCCGGCCGAGCACCTGCACATCGTCCCGGCCGAACTCACCCGCGCCGACGACATCCCCGCCCTGGCCGGGCTGCAGCCGCTCGCCGCGAAGTCCCTGGCCGACGCCGAGGCCGCCCTGGACGCGCTCGCCACCGCCTGATCTACAGCGGGGTGACGGCCTTCAGCACCACCAGCAGGGCCACGGCGGCGTTGAGCGCGCACAGCGCCGACGCCGCCGTACCGGCCGCGGCGACCATCGCGGCCAGGCCCGCCCGGGTCTTCGCCGGGGGCCAGTTGCGGGACGTCGGCACCGGGCCGAGCAGTGCGGCGACCCGGCGCGGCACCGGGCCGGGCGCGGGCGCCGGGGCGGCGAAGGCCGCGAAGCCGGGCGCCGGCGCCGCGTGCGACACCAGGGCCGCCCGGGCCACCGCCCGCGCGGTGATCCGGCGGTCCCCCACCTCCTGGGCCGACTCCTCGTCCGCCCAGCGCTCCGCGCTGAACGCCACCGCGTACTGCAGCGGCCGCAGGAACGGGTTGACGCAGGCGGCCAGCTGGGTGGTCAGCAGGTACCGGTGGTGGCGGTGGCGCAGGTGCGCCCGCTCGTGCGCGAGCAGCGCCTCCCGCTCGTCCTCGGGCAGCCCGGCCAGCATCCCGGTGGAGACCACCACCCGCCCCGGCGAACCGGGCAGCGCGTACGCGTACGGGCTGCGGTCCGGCAGCACCGCGAGGTCGCCGGCCGACTCCGGCCCCGCCGGCAGCCCGGTCAGCGCCCGCCGGGCCCGGGAGCGCACCCGCAGGTGCCGGCCGACCGTCCGGGCACAGGCCGCGGCCACCAGGACCAGCAGCCACATCGCGGCCGTCCCGAACGTCTCGTGGTACGGCAGCGCGGCCCGCACCTCCGGGTCGGACCAGCTGTCCGGCAGCGGGTTGCCGGGGATCTGCGCGGTGCCCACCACGCCGATCAGGCCGAGGCAGAGCACACTGCACACCGCCATCACCGCGCTGATCACGGTCATCAACCGGGCCGCACCGCGCGGGTGCAGGTGCTGCTCGGTGAGACGCGCGATCGGCACCGCGGTCAGCGGCAGGATGAGCGGGAGGAAGACGAAGAAGCCCACGGGTCAGCTCTCACGGTCGGCCGCTGCCGGATCGACGGACGCGGCGTCCAGCAGCGCCCGCAGCAGGTCCTCGTCGTGCGGGAGCAGCGCGCTCACGAAGCTGGCCAGGACGGCGTCCCGGTCCGCTTCTCCGTCGAGCATCCGGCGCATCCGCAGGGCCGCCAGCCCGGCCGCGTCGGAGGAGGCCTGCCACAGGTAGGAGCGGCCCGAACGGGACCGCGAGACGGCGCTCTTGGCGTGCAGCCGGGACAGGATGGTCATCACGGTGGTGTACGCCAGGTCGCCCTCCAGGCGCTCCTGGACCCACCCCGCGGTGGCCGGGCCGGGCGCCTGTTGGAGCACAGCGAGCACCTGTGCCTCCAACTCGCCCTGGCCGCGCCGTCTGACGGGCGCTTCCGCGGCCGCCGAGGCGTGCCTCTCGTCTGCCATGACGGCCCACTCCCTCCGGATGCCGCGCCCCGTAGCCGGCGGGGCACGCGTTCATCCTAACGAGCGCGGGCCCGGCGCGAACCGGTTCGCGCCGGGCTTCCCGCCTCCACCGCCCTCGACGCGTCGCCCGAACGGCCCCGGCCCGGTTGCCCGGCGCCCCGGCCCGGCGGACGGTCGAAGTCCGTACGGTCCGCCCGTAGGCCTGTTCGGCCCCTGGAGTCTCAATGATGAAGTCAAGATGCCTGCGCGACCGGTGGGGCGGAGGTGAAGATCCGGTTGTCGCGCAGGAGCGCCCACAGCACGTT
>NZ_JBHXMU010000103.1:0-20956 GCF_042720685.1 Kitasatospora sp. NPDC058492 | reverse complement strand
GGCGGTGGACAGACCGATGGTGGCGGGGCGGGCGGCGGGGGGGCGGGCGCGGGGGGGGGGCGGGGGCCGGCGCGGGGTGGTATCGGGGGTGGGGCTCGGTCTGGGTCTCGTTCGCGGGTGGTTTGGGGGGGGGGGGGGGAACGCGGAGGGCCCGCACCTGGGGTGCGGGCCGTCGGCGGATGAGGCGGTGTCAGCGGGTCGGCGGGGCGGCCGAGGGGGAGAGGCCCGCGCTGGGGGTCGTGCTCGGGGCGGCGGAGGAGGGGGTGCCGCCCGGGGTGGGGGTGCCGCCGGGGGTCGGCGTCGCCGTGGCGCATCCGGGGGTGGCCGGGGTGCCGGTCGGCGTTCCGGTCGGGGTGGCCGTCGGGGACGGGCTGCCCGTCGGGGTGGTCGTGGCCGTGGCCGTCGGGCTCGGGCAGCCGGTGGGCGTTCCGGTCGGCGTCGTGGTCGGCGTCGTGGTGGGGGTGCCGGTCGGCGTTCCGGTCGGCGTTCCGGACGGGGTGCCCGACGGAGTGGTCGACGGCGTGCCGGACGGCGTGGCCGGCGGGGTCGACGGCGGCGTGCTGCTGGGCGTGCCCGTCGGGGTGGTGCTCGGATCCGTCGTCGGCTGCGCGGAGGACGACTGCGTCGGGGCCGGCGAGGTCGGCTGCGCGCTCGGTGAGGGCTGCCCGCCCGGGGTCGGGGTGGTCGCGGGGGCGCTTGGCGTCCCGGCGGTGGCGCCCGGCGTCGTCCCGGTCGGGGGCAGCAGCGGCACGAGCGGCAGGAGCGGGGAGGGCAGCGAGGCCGGCGGGGTCGAGGAGGCCGGGCGGTTCGGCACGGTGGTGACGGTGCCGCTGCCGTAGTGCGCCATCCAGTTGCGGACCGTCCGCAGGTACTCGCCCGAGTTGTTGTAGCTGAGGATCGCCCGGTCGAGCTGCGCCGGGTCGGCGAGGTCGCGCCCGCCCGCGCACAGGTAGCGGGCGGCGCTCTCGGCGGCGTCGAAGATGTTGTTCGGGTCGGCCTTGCCGTCGCCGTTGGCGTCCGTGCCCCAGGTCGCCCAGGTGGAGGGGATGAACTGCATCGGTCCGACGGCGCGGTCCCAGCGCGCGTCGCCGTCGTAGCGCCCGCCGTCGCTGTCGGGTATCGCGGCGAAGCCGTTGCCGTCCAGGGCCGGTCCGAGGATCGGGGTGAGGGTCGTCCCCGCCGCGTCCACCTGGCCGCCGTTGGCCTGGCCGGACTCGACCTGGCCGATCGCGGCCAGCAGTTGCCACGGCAGGTGGCAGCCGGGCGAGCGCTGCGCGGCCGAGGCCTCGGCCTGGCGGTAGGCGGCGAGCACGGTCGCGGGCAGGGCCGGGCCGGTGGCGGCGAAGGGGCCGGCGGTGGGCGCGCCGGGCACCGTGCCGGGCGGCTGCGGCAGTTGGACGGTGCCGCCGCCGTCGGCCGGGAGGCCGGTGCCGAAGGTGCTGCCGGCGCCGGCGGTCGGGCCGCCACCGGCCGGTGAGCCGGCGGTGTCCGGCGCCGTCACGGCGTCGGCGGCCGCGACCGGGGCGAGCCCGAAGCCCGTCACCTGGGAGCCCGTCAGCGCGGCGAGTGCGGTGAAGGCCGCAGCCGTCCCCGTGACCCGCTTGCCGAGCCGCAGCCCGCGCCCGCCCTGCACCTTGCCGAACCTCGCCGTCATACCGTGCCCCTCCCCGTAGCCGTCCCGGCCCTCCCGGAACGGATGAACCGCCGTCATCGTGCCTGCCGCCGGCCGGCGGCTCCCACAGTCGCAACGATTAGTATCACGACGATCTGACGCGACAGGGGTGGCCGGAGGTTGCCCCGGCCCGGCACCGGCGTCACAAGCCGCACGTCACCAGGGGCGGGGGAACTGTCGCTCGGGCTCGGGTCGGGGCCGGATCCGCGCCGCGGCCGGGCGGGCCGACGGCCCTGCCGGGTAAGCGAGTTGGCGTGCGCGCGCGTCCCCCGCAGGTTCCGTCCGCCGACCCGGTGGCGGCGCCGGAGGGGTGTCCGGGTCGGGTGTCGGCGGCATCTCCCTTTTCTGCCAAGGGAGTTGACCGGGGGCGTGCCGGTGGTGGGCCGGGCGTGCAGGGGCCCGGACCGGCGGTCCGGGGCGCGGGGGTGGTGCGTGCGCGTCGTTCCGGGCTCCCCGGCGGCGCCCGCCGTCGACCCTCCTGACCTGCGTGGATGCCTGCCGTCGGGCGGGCGTTTCCCTACCAGGGCGGGCGTGCGGACGCCAGGGGGCGGCCCCAACTCGCCCCTGGACGGGTGACGTTCTGGTGAAAAGGGCATGCCAGGAATCTCCGCCCGGCATGCTGTGCCCCGTGACCATGCGGATGGAGGCCCGGACTGTGAGCGCGAACCTGCCCGAGACCGTCGCCGAGGGAGCGGTCGTCCTGCCGGCCCCCCCTCGGGTGGTCGACGACCTGGCCCGCGACCTGACCCAGGCCGCGGCCGCCGTCCGGGCGGTCTCGCGGGTCGCCCGCAGCGGTGGGGACCTCGCCGTCGCCGCGTACACCGCCGTGGTGTGCACCGGGCGTTCGGCCGCCCGCGTACTGGAGGAGGCCGCCGCCTGGTGCCGGCAGGCCCCCGGGGCCGAGGTGCACTCGCTGGCCTGGGCCCGGGTGCCGGGGCACCGCGAGGACGTGGACGAGTACCGCGTCACCCTCGCCGTCAGCTTCCCCGACGACGAGACCGGCGAGCACCTCGGCGACACCCATCGCGCCCGCCGGTGAGGAAGCCGGTGAGGAATCCGTAGGATGATCCCCATGGGTGATGGGGACACGAAGCAGCTGACGGGCGACCAGTCGCAGGACACGACGGGCGACGGCCCACGAGAGCTCTCGCGGGCCGCCGCCGTGGCCGTCACGGTGCTCGCCGCCCTCTGCGGCGCCGTCGTCCTGCTGGCCGTCTTCCACTGGCTGGGCTGGAGCGTCCCCTGGGTCGGCTGGATCGTCGCCAAGGCCGGTATCAAGCTCGCCGTCGGGGGCTTCGCCGGGCTCGCCGCCGCCTTCGCCTGGCTCCGGTCGAGGCTGAGGGCCTGACCGCCGCCGTACGGACCCTGAGACCCTGGGGCCAGCCCGCCGGACGAGGTCGCGCCCGGGGTCAACCCGCCTGCGGGGTGGGGCAGACGAGGTCGTGCTGGGGGGCGCGGTCGTCGAGCAGGTAGCTCTCGACGACGTTGGTGACGCAGGAGTTGGCGGTGGGGTACTGGCCGTGGTCGCCGCTCCCGGTGACGGTCACCAGCTTGGAGCCGCGCAGCGCGCGGTGCGCGCCGAGCGCCGCCTCGTAGTACGTCGCCGGGTCGTGCACCGAGTTGAGCATCAGCACCGTCGGCAGGTGGGCGCCGGTCACCTTGACCTTGGGGGCGGGCGCGGTCGGCCAGGCCGCGCAGACCGCGCTGAAGGCCAGCGTGCGGGCGCCCACCAGCGGGTAGCGCGCGGTGTTCTCCGCGCCGTGCTGGACCCAGGTGTCCATGTCCTTGGTCCACGGGGTGTCGTTGCAGGTCACCGAGAAGTACTCGGCGAGGAACTCCGGGCTGAGGTACTGGCCGAACAGCCGCCCGGCCATCGCCTTGGCCGCGGGGTCGGCCCCCTGCCAGTCGTCGACGGCGGTCAGGGCCTGGGCGAGGAAGGGGAAGGTGTCCCGCTCGTAGATCGCGCTGATCGCGCCGTTGTCCAACTGGTTCGGGCCGATCGTCAGGGAGCCGTCGGTGATGGGCCGGTCGTGCAGCGCGGCGCGCCGCTGCTCCCAGTGCGCCTGCACCTCCTCGGGGGTGGAGCCCCAGTGGTAGGTGGCGTCGCGGGCCGCCAGCCACGGCACGAAGTCCTCGTCGAAGCGGCGCTGGAAGCTCATCGGCTGGCCCAGTTCGAACTTCTCCCAGGTGCCGTCGAAGCCGATGTTGCTGTCCAGGACCATCCGCTCGACGCGGTGCGGGAAGAGCGTCCCGTAGTAGGCCCCGATCATCGAGGCGTAGGACGGGCCGAAGTAGCTGAGCTTCTGCTCGCCGAGCAGGCCGCGGAACAGGTCGATGTCGTGGGCGGTCTGCTCGGTGTTCAGGTAGGGCAGCAGGTCGCCCGTGCGCTCCTGGCAACTGGCGGCCAGTTTCTTGGAGTTGGCGACCACCCGGTCGATCGCCGCCGGGGACTGGTCGCGGAAGTCGCCGGCCAGGAAGTCCTGGAACTCCTCCGGCGTCTGGCACACGGCCCGGGTGCTCTCGCCGACCCCGCGCTGGTCGAAGCCCACGATGTCGTACGCGGCGCCGACGGCCGGGGCGGCGGTGGCCAGGTTCGCCGGGCGCAGCAGGCCCGACGCGCCGGGGCCGCCGGCGGCCATCAGCAGCGTGCCCTTGCGCTTGGCCGGGTCGCCGGCGCGGTGCCGGGAGACGGCGATCGTCACGTCGGCGCCGGCGTCGGCGTGGTGCCAGTCGCGCGGGGCGGTCATGGTGGCGCAGTCCAGCGCCGGCTGCTTGGCGCAGGTCTGCCAGGCGAGGGTCTGGTGGGTGTAGCGGGCGGGGGCGACCTCGGCGTCGCCCGGGTTCCGGCCGGCGTCCGGGGCGGCGCTGGCGGTGGCCGGCACGGCGAGGCCGGCCAGGACGGCGGCGGCGACGGCCACGGCGGCGCGCCGGGTGCGGGAGGCGGGGGCGCCGGCCGCCGGGGTGTGCGAGGCGGTGGTGTTCGGCGCGGTGGTGCTCGGCGTGATGGTGTGCGAGGCCGTGGTGTTCGATGCGTTGGTGTTCACGGGAATGATCCTGTCCGAGCCCGCCCTGACGGTCGATCATGCGGGGTTCCGTGTCCGGGGTGGTGCTGGGTACACCCCGGACGCGGAGGATCGCCCCAGGGCGTGTTTCATCATTCGCGGCGCGCGCCCGGCGGGAATGATGAAACACGCCCCAGGTCAGTAGGCGGCGGTGAAGCGGGTGCGGCGGTGTGCGGGCTGCTCGGCCTCGTCGAGCAGGGCGACGGCGAGGTCCTCCATGGAGATCACCGAGGCGCCCTCGGCGTCCACCAGCAGTTCGTCCCGTCCGAGCCGGAAGCGGCCGGTGCGCTCGCCGGGTTCGAGCAGGGCGGCGGGGCTCAGGTAGGTCCAGTCGACGTCCGGGTCGGCGCCGCGGTAGAGGTCGAGCTGCTCGCGGCAGGCCCGGGCGATCGGCCGGAGCTCGGCGGGGAAGCCGGGGTCGTCGGCGAGAGCCGTCCCGCCGCGGCCGGGGAGGGTGAGGCTGCCCGCGCCGCCGACGGCCATCAGGCGCACGCCCGTTCCGGCGAGACCGGCCAGCAGGCCCCGGGTGGCGGCGGACAGCTCGTGCTCGCTGCCGGGCGCCGGGCGGGTGGCGGTGATCACCAGGTCCTGCCCGGCGGCGAGGCGGGCGACGTCCTCGGGGTTGCGGGCGTCGCCGACACCGAGGGCGACGGCGGCCGGCAGGCCGTGCGGTTTGGCGGGGTCGCGCAGGACGGCGGTGATCCGGTGGTGGCGGGCGAGCGCCTCGGTCACCACCCGGCTGCCGACGTTGCCGGTGGCGCCGAACACGGTGATGTGCATGGAGGTTCTCCTGGTGCGGTGGGTGCCAGCGGCTGCTGGCCGGGGATCGGGGCGTGCGGAGGGGAGTTCGGCGGGGAGCGGGACGGGGTCAGGCGTTCTCGCGGACGGGCGGCGCGGCGGCCGGCGCGGTGGGTACGGCGGGCGCGGAGGCCGCGGTGGTGCTGGGGAGTCGCCGGGTCTGGGCCGCGATCAGCGAGCCGAGGACGATCAGTGCGCCGAGCGCCTGGAGCGGGCTGAGGTCCTGCCCGAGGGCCAGCCAGCCGATCGCGGTGGCGACCACCGGGCTGAGCAGCGAGAGGAAGGAGACCGAGGTCGGCGGCAGTGCCCGGATCCCGCGGAACCAGAGCGCGTACGTGAGCGCCGCGCCGATCAGACTGAGGTAGCCGTAGCCGAGCAGGTTGCCGCCGGTGAGGTGGGACGGCGGGGCGCCCTCGACGAACAGCGCGACCGGTACCAGCAGCAGTCCGCCGGCGGTGAGCTGCCAGCCGGTGGTGGCGAGCAGCGGGGCGGGGGAGACCCAGCGCTTGGAGAGGACGACGCCGGTGGCCATGACGACCGCGCCGGCGAGCGCGGCGGCCACGCCGACGGCGTCCAGCTGGGCGTTGGCCCGCAGGACCAGCAGGCTGACGCCCGCGATCCCCGCGATGCCGCAGATCACCGTGCGCGGTGTGAGCCGGTCGCCGAGCAGCGCGGCCGAGAGTCCGGCGGTGATCAGCGGCTGGACGGCACCGACGGTGGCGGCGACCCCGCCGGGGAGGCGGTAGGCGGCGATGAAGAGGAGGGCGAGGAAGGCGCCGATGTTCAGCGCGCCGAGGACCGGTGCGCGCCACCACCAGCTGCCCTTCGGCAGCCGGCGGGTGACGGCGATCAGCAGCAGTCCTGCGGGCAGGGCCCGGAGGACGGCCGCGAGGAGTGGACGGTGGGGCGGGAGCAGTTCGGTGGTGACGATGTACGTCGACCCCCAGACGGCGGGGGCTATCGCCGTCACCAGCACGATTCCGAGGCGATTTCTTAGCACTAAGCAAATGTATCTCAGCGCTAAGGCATCTCTCGCCGCTTTGACGGGGTGACGTGGCTCACAGTTACCTCATCGCTAAGGAATCGCGGCGGAATCCCCTACCCTGAACCTGTGGCAGATGCAGATCATGTGGACCGAGTAGTCGCGCAGTGGGCCGCCGAGCGCCCCGACCTGGACGTCTCCCCGATGGAGGTGATCGGCCGACTCAAGCGCCTCTACCGCCTGATGGACGCGGAGCTCAACCGGACCTTCGGCGAACACGGCCTGGACGCCGCCTCCTTCGACGTCCTCGCCACCCTCAAGCGCAGCGGCCCGCCCTACCGCCTCACCCCCACCGGACTGATGCAGTCCGCCATGGTCACCTCCGGCGCCATCACCCAGCGCCTCGACCGTCTGGAGGCCCGCGGCCTGGTCACCCGCACCCAGAGTGACCAGGACGGCCGCAGCCGCGTGGTCGGGCTCACTCCCGAGGGCCACGCCCTGATCGACCGCGCCCTCCCCGACCACCTCGCCACCGAGCGGCTCCTCCTCGCCGGCCTCGACGCCCCCCGGACCGCCGCGCTCGTCGACGCCATGCGCACCCTCCTGGCCGCCCTCGGCGACAGCCCGGAGTGAGCGGGCGGGCAGGCGGGCGGACCTCCCCGCCCGACCGGCCTACGGGTTGACCGCCACCGCCTTGAAGAAGGTGTAGTGGAACGTCCCGCCCGGCTCGGCCGTGCGGCGCAGTTCGGCGATGCCGCGGTCGAAGGCGTCGGGGGTGGTCAGCCCGGCGGCCAGCGCCTCGGTGCGGACGGCCTCGACCATCGCGACGAAGGTGCGCCGGGTGAAGCCCTCGACCAGGGCGGGGCGGGCGCCGTCGGCGTGGACGGTGCGGGGGCGGACGACCACGTCCCGGAAGCCGGCCTCCGTCATGAGCGGGTACAGGCGGCGCCCGAGCAGGGCGTCGCCGCCCGCCGCCGCCTGGAGCTGCACCAGCAGGTCGACCGCGTCGCGGGCCGCCGGGCCCTGCGGGTGGAAGAAGGCCGAGCCGTGGTCGCCCTCGATCACCGTGATCGTGCCGCCCGGCCGCAGCACCCGCCGCAGCGCGGTCAACGCGGCCACCGGATCGGCCAGGTGCTCCAGCACGAAGCACACGAAGACGTGGTCGAACGCGCCGTCCGGGAAGGGGAGTCGGTGCAGGTCGCCGTGGTGCCAGGTGACCCGCGCGGTGGGCGCCTCGGCCGCCACCCGGGCCCGGGCCTGCGCCAGCGACTCCGCCGAGACGTCCACCGCCGTCAGCAGCACGCCGGGACTGGCGGCCAGCAGGTGCGCGGTCTGCGCCCCCACCCCGCAGCCGGCCTCCAGCACCCGGCTGCCCGCCGGGTACGCGGTGCCCGCGTGCAGCAGCTCGGCGAGGGTGTCCGCCTGGTCGCCGAGCCGTTGCGCCTCGGTCTCCGAGTAGCCGTGGACGTAGCCGGGGGCGTAGTTGTGGCCGGGGCCTTCGGCGTCCTGCCGGTCGTTCAGTGGTGCCGTTTCCGTGGTCATGGCCCCACCCTCACGCCACAATGGCCCGGTGAACAGGTCCAAAGAAGCACCGGACGGCAGGTCCAAACAGGCGGACCCGGGCGCCGACTTCCTCCAGCTCGACACCGCCGACGCCCCGCCCGGCGGCCTGACCGGCTGGCTCGCCCGCCGACTGCGCGAGGCCATCGCCGACGGCCGCCTCCCCACGGGCAGCAGGCTGCCCGCCACCCGGGGGCTGGCGGCCGAACTCGGCGTCTCCCGGGGAGTGGTGACCGACGCCTACCGGCGCCTCGCCGAGGAGGGCCAGATCGCCGGCCGGGGCAGGGGCGGCACCGTCGTCGTCGCGGTTCCGGCGCCGCCCGTGCCCCCGTTGTCGGCCGCGCCCTCGTTGTCAGCCACATCCCCGGCCCCGCCGCGCGCCCGGCCGGAGCCCGTCCTGTTCCACGCCGACCCCGACCCCGAGGTGTTCGACCTGCTGCGCGGCACGCCCGCCCGGATCGACCTCACGCCCGGCGTGCCCGACCTCGCCGCCTTCCCCCGCACCGCCTGGCTGCGTGCCGAACGCGCCGTCCTCGACGGCCTCGCCGCCGCCGACCTCGGCTACGGCGACGTCCGCGGCACCCCCGCACTGCGCCGGGCCGTCGCCCACTGGCTGGCCCGCAACCGGGGCATCCGCGCCGAACCGGACGAGGTGCTGATCGTCGCCGGGACGGCCCAGGCCCTCGCCCTGCTCGGCCGGGCCCTCGGCCGGATGGGCGTCACCGAGGTCGCCGTCGAGGACCCGGGCTCGCTCGGCGCCCGCCAGCACCTCGCCCACTGGCTCGCCGCGACCCCGCCCGTCCCGGTCGACGCCGAGGGCGTCCGGGTCGACGCGCTGCGCGCCACCGGCGCCCCGGCCGTCCTGCTCACCCCGGCCCACCAGTACCCGACCGGGGTCGTCCTCGGCGGCGAGCGGCGGCGCGAACTGCTGCGCTGGGCGGGCGAGGGCGGCCTGGTCATCGAGGACGACTACGACGCCGAGCACCGCTACGACCGCCCGCCCGTCCCCGCGCTGCGCGCCGCCCTGCCGGAGCAGGTCTGCTACGCGGGCAGCATCTCCAAGCTGCTCGCCCCCGCGCTGCGCACCGGCTGGCTGCTGGTGCCGCCGCGGCTGCGCGAGGCCGTCCTGGAGGCCAAGCGGTTCGCCGACCTGGGCAACCCGGTGCTGCCGCAGCTGGTGCTGGCCCGGCTGATGGAGTCCGGCGAACTCGACCGCCACCTGCGGCTGTTGCGCCACCGCCACCGCCGCCGACGGGACGCGATGATCGCCGCCGTCCACGCCCACCTCCCCGGCGCCACCGTCCACGGCGCGGCGGCCGGCCTGCACCTGATGCTCACCCTGCCAGCCGGGGTCCGCTGCACGGACACCGAACTGGCCACGGCGGCGCTCGCCGAGGGCGTCAAGGTGCAGCCGCTGTCCTGGCATGCGCGCCTGCCGTACCCGCCGGGGCTGGTGCTCGGCTACGCGGCGGGTGCGCCGGGGGAGATCGCGGAGGGGATCGCCGTCCTGGGGCGGTTGCTGCGCCGGTAAGGCTGAGGTCTGAGGGCTGAGGTCTGAGGGCGGTCGGCACCCGGGTCCCCCGTCCGCGCGGGCTCGGGTGTGCTCTTCCGGGGTCCGGGCTATGGTGGCGACGGGCTCGGGTGCCTTGACGGCCTCGGGTGCCTTGACGGGCCGTATCCCGCTGCCGACCTCAGGGAGGCGTGATGGCCGTGCTTCGGCGCACCGTCCAGTTCGGCGCGATGCTGGTGGTGTTGGCGGCCACGCTCGGGCCGGTTCCGGCCGGGTCGGTGTCGGCGTCCGCACCGGCGTCCGCACCAATATCCGTGCGGGCCTCGATACCGGACGTGCCGGGGTCGATACCGGGGCGGGTCAGTGCCCCGGGTGAGGGGACGGTGGTGGCGGAGATGGCCGATCAGGACGCGCGGCAGCTCGCGGGGCGCCGGATCGTACTCTCCTACGCCGGTCCGACACCGCCGCCGGGCGTGCTGCAGACGATTCGGGAGGGGCGGGCGGCCGGGGTCATCCTGTTCGCCGAGAATGTCACGAGCCCGGCGCAACTCGCCGAGGCCGTCGGTCAGTTGCGGCAGGCGGCGGCGCAGTCGCCGGTGCCCGAGGGGCTGTTGCTGATGACCGACCAGGAAGGCGGCAAGGTGCGCCGCCTGCCCGGCGCGCCCGAACTCTCCGCCCGCCGGACCGGATCGGAGCCCGACCCGCTCGGCGCGGCGGGCCGCGCCGGGGTCGGCGCCGCCGGGACGCTCGCGGACGCGGGGCTCAACGTGAACCTCGCGCCGGTGCTGGACGTCTACGACACCCCGGGCAACTTCATCGACCGCCATGAGCGCTCCTACGGTCAGGACCCCGCCGGCGTCGGCGAGCTGGGCAGCGCCTTCCTCGCCGCCCAGCAGGGCCTGGGCGTCGCCGCCACCGCCAAGCACTTCCCCGGGCTGGGCTCGGCAGTCAACGGCGAGAACACCGATGACCGCCCCGTCACCCTGTCCGTGCCGCTGGACGAGCTGCGCACCCGCGGTGAGGAGCCCTACCGGGCGGCCATCGCGGCGGGCGTCCGGCTGGTGATGGCCTCCTGGGCGGTCTACCCGGCGCTCGACCCGGACCGCCCGGCGGGGATGTCGCCCGCCGTGGTCGAGGGCGAGCTGCGCGGCCGCCTGGGCTTCCGGGGCGTCACCGTCACCGACGCCCTGGAGGCCGAGGCCCTCGCCCCGTACGGCGGCCCCGGCGACCGCGCGGTGGCCGCCGCCGAGGCCGGGATGGACCTGATCCTCTGCTCCGCCCGCGACCCTCAGCAGGCCGAGGACGCCACCACGGCCCTCGCCGACGCCCTGGACTCCGGCCGGCTCGACCGCGCCGCCTTCGCGGCCGCCGTCACCCGGGTCGACGCCCTGCGGGCCTCCCTGGACTGAGCCGGCGGCGGCCGACCGGTGGCCCGCCCGTGGGCGCGGACGCCGTCCGGGCCGTCCCCGGGCCGACGCCTGCGAGGCGGGCGACCGGCCCCGCGCCGGGCACCGGGGAGGCCGGCCGTGGCAGGTGCGCGGAGCCCGACCCTCCGGGGTGGGATTACGCCATCAAAGGTCTGGTTTCGGTCTGCTCGGCACTTCGAAGGCGGAATCGCGGTCATGGCATGGGAATCGCATGGCAAAGTCTCTTCATGGCGCATGTGAAATGTCACATGTGCTACCTCACCTGTTCTGATCGTTCCTCGTACCCTCCGAAGGAGGAGGCAATGAACCGCATCACCCGGATCGCCTCGGGCGCGGCCGGCGTCGTCGCCCTGCTCGCGGCGCCGGTGCCGGCGCTCGCCGTGTCGACCAGCGGCGCCGCCGAGACCGCCGCCGAGACCGCCGCCACGGTGACGACCTGCGGCTACAACGGCCTGCAGGCCGGGCTGTCGACCAAGGTCTGCGCCGAGGTCACCGGCGGCAGCGTCGTGCTGTACGGGCAGATCGGCCTGGCCGGTCCGCCCACTCCGGACACCCCGTGGCCGCCGAAGTCGCAGGAGCTGCTCACCCGCCTGTCGGCCGGGGTGGTCGGCGGCGAGTCGCTCGGCTCGGCGAGCGGGCGCGCCGTGTTCACGGCCGCCACCGTGCGGGTCGACGGCGTCAGCGTCACCGTGCCGTGCGGTTCGACCCTCCATGCGACCTTCGCCGTCGAGTCGATCTGGCGGGGGCCGGCCCCGGTCGAGGTGGATGTACCTGTACTCTGCTGACGGAACCTCACCATGACCGCCGAGTCCGGGAGTTGGCAGCGTCCCGGGCTCGGCTTCCGGCGTTCCCGCGCGCCCTCCGGATGTGACGTGGACCACTCGGGGGCGGCCCTGGCGGGCCGGGCGGCCGCCAGCCGACGGCTGGGCGCCCACTGTGACGACTTGAAGAAATCTTCATCTGTGGCGATGATGCTTGCCGGCCGCCGGTGAGGACGCGGCCGCACGCTCACCGAGCCGTACCCGAGGGAGGGACGCGGACCATGCCCGTCCCGCTGTACCAGGCCAAGGCGGAGTTCTTCCGCACCCTCGGCCATCCGGTCCGGATCCGGGTGCTGGAACTGCTCCAGGACGGGCCCCGGCCGGTGCGCGAGCTGCTGGCCGAGATCGAGGTCGAGCCCTCCAACCTCTCCCAGCAGCTCGCGGTGCTGCGCCGTACCCAACTGGTCGCCGCCACTCGCGAGGGCAACACCGTGGTGTACGCGCTCAGCACCCCGGACGTGGCCGAGCTGCTGCGGGCCGCGCGCCGGATCCTGACCGAGCTGATCACCGACCAGGGCGCGCTGCTCACCGAACTGCGCGAGCCCGGCGGCCGGCCGCACCGTTGAGCCCGCCGAGGCCCTCGGGCCGGTCGAGCGTGTCGAGCCCTTCGAGCCCATCGAGCCCGTTGAACCCTTCGAGCCCGTCGGGACCGTTGAACCCGCGCCCGACCCGGCCGGCCGACCCGAGGAGAACCCCCGCCATGAGCGAGAGCACGAGCGACGGCACGCGCGAGGAGAAGCGCCGACGCAAGGCCATGCTCATCCGGGCGGGCATCTACATCTTCGCCACGCACCTGTTCGCCGGCTTCGTGCTGCTGCTGTTCGCGCTCGGCGGCCGCAAGTAGGCACCTCCTGCGTCCTGTCCGGCCAGGACCGGCCGGACAGGGCCTACGTCCGAGGGCTGTCCGTCACGAGGTAGCGGTCGCTGGTGCTGGTCCAGGCCTGGACGCCCTCGATGAGCTCCCGGGTGCCGTCCAGGTACCAGCGCCCGGCCGGGTGGCGGTGGCGCAGGTCGCTGCGCAGCGCGTCGTTCTCCCGCCGCAGCCGGGCGACCCGGGAGCGGACGGCGCCGACGGCCCGGCTGCGGGTGCAGCCGCGGATCCGTTGCAGGGCGAGGACGGTGTTGAAGGCGGCCGCGCTCTGGCGTTCCTCCCGCTCCAGTGAGTACAGGTCGTTGATCAGCGTGGCGGCGTCGGCGGTGTTGGCACGCAGCCGGTGCAGTGCGGGCTCCGCGTGGAGGGCGGCGGGGGCGTCGGCGCCGTGGACCCGTTCCAGTATGTTCATGAACGGGTAGAGACAGCTGCCATGGCGGCGCAGCCGCATGGTCTCGGGCAGGCCGAGGGCGGGGACGGTGCCGTGGGCGCGGTGTTCGGCCTCGGCGGGGAAGGTCTCCAGGCAGGCCTGCCACTCCCGGGCGGCCCGGGCGCGCCAGTTGGGGGACATGCCCTGCGCCTGGCGGCTCCACAGGTCGTGCCAGGCGCGGAGCACGTGGTCGCCGGAGCGCGGCGCCGGGCCCGCGCCGACCGGCGCGGAGGCGCCCGTCCGATCGGCCCCGGTGCGGTACAGGACGTCGATGAGCGGGTCGACGACGTCGCGGGCTTCGACGGGGCGGCGCCCGGGCGGGCCGTCGAAGCGGTCGTCGAGGATGGTGAACCAGCCCAGCATGTCCACCAGCAGATCGAGGTCGGCGCCGTGCGCGCGGGGGAAGGCGTGGCCGATCAACTCGTGCAGGGCGTAGGCCCCGTAGCGGGTCATCTCGGGCGGGGTGAGGAGGTTGCGGCCGACCACCCAGGCGGCGTGCCGGGCCGCGGCGGTGCGCAGTTCGCCGGACCGTTGCGGGAGTTGGGGCGCAGCGGGGGCGGGGGCGGGGATGCTCACCGGGCAGCGGGCCGCCGGCGGGGCCTCGACGGCCGCCCGGTCGTCCCGCGCCCGGTCGTCCCCCGCCCGGCCCTCTCCCACCCGGTCGTCCGGCGGGCTGTCCGGGCGGGGCACCCGGGCGCCGCGCGGGGTCAGCCGCACGCGCAGCCCGTGCGCCTGGACCGTCGTCCACACCACTTCCCGGGCCCGGGCGCCGGGGACGGCCACCGGCCGCCAGCGGCGCAGGATCGCGGCCGCCGCGACCGTCAGCTCGGCCCAGGCGAAGGCCTCCCCGATGCACTTGTGCTTGCCGGCCCCGAACGGGAGGAAGGAGTGCCGCCCGGCCCCGCCGGACTGCCAGCGCTCCGGGCGGAAGCGCAGCGGGTCCGGGTAGCGGTCCGGGTCGCGGTGCAGTGCGGTGAGGCTGTAGAGCAGTTCGGTGCCGGCCGGGATCCGGTACGGGCCGAGGTCCACCGGCACCTGGGCGGTGCGCATCAGGAAGGCGTTGGGCGCGTGCAGCCGCACCACCTCCTGGGTGACGCTGCGGGTGTAGGTGAGCCTGGCCAGCGCCTCGGGGGTGGGGGCGGCTCCGGCGGGCAGGTGCTCGTCGAGTTCGGCGAGCACCTGGGCCTCCACCTCGGGGTGGCGCAGGAGTTCGTCGAGGAGCCAGGTCAGCGTGGTGGAGACGGTCTCGGTGCCCGCGCCGAACATGGTGATCGCCTCGGACCGGACGTCCGCCTCGGTGAGCGGCCGGCCGGTGCCCGGGTCGGTGGCGGCGCGCAGCAGGGCGGGCAGGGTGCCGCCCCGCTCGGCGGATCGGGTGCCCGTCGGCCTGACGGCCTGGTCGACGACCTGGTTGAGCACCCGGACGGCGGCGTCGAAGCGCCGGTTGACCGCCAGCGGCAGCCGGGCGAGCGCCGGGTGCGGGTAGAGGGATTGGACGATCTGGCCCTTCACCAGGTCCGGCAGGGCCTGGTGGAAGGCCAGGGTGGCATCCTCGCTCAGCCGGGCGTCGAACAGCGAGCGGGTGACGATCTCCAGCGCGAGGTGGTTCATCTCCTTGGCCACGTCGAGGACTTGCCCGGGGTGCCAGCGCCTGGCCCGCTCCTCGGTGACCTGGTGCATCACGGCGACGTACTCGGCCATCCGGTCCGGCCCGAAGGCGGGTTGGATGATCCGGCGGCGGTCGCGGTGGGCCTGGCCCTCGGACATCAGCAGGCCGTCGCCGAACGCCGTCTTGAGGGTGTCCTGGACGGCGCCGCGCGGGCAGTCGTAGGCGAGGGCGACGAGCAGGGTGTGGACGAGCGGGGCGTCGGTGACCACGCAGACGGTGCGCGGCCCGAGCCGGATCCGGACGACGCCGCCGTGCCGGGAGAGCGAGCCGAGGAAGCCGAGCGGGTCGCGCAGCAGGGCGGCCGCGTGGCCGAGGCCGGGTACGGCGCCGGGGGCGAGCGGGGGGACGGCCGAGCGGGTGGTGCGGGGTGCGGTGGGTGCGGTTCTCGGGGGGAGGTCCCGTTGCCGCGTCTCGGTCAGCAGGGTCATGTCAGTACCTCTCATCAGAGGAGCCGGTGCGGACGGTACCGGGGGCCCCGACGGGCCGGCCGGGTGGTGGGGGGCCGGCTCGCGCGGATCCGCGCGTGCCCCGGCTGGAGGGGCGCACGTCATGGCAAACGCGCCGGTTCGACGGGCGTTGCGCCGAACGCGGGTGGATCACTCCAACGGTCGATCATCCGCAGTGGCCCCGACCGCCCCGGAACGCGGTGCTGACCTGCGGCGAAGGCCCCACCGGAAAGATCCGGGCCGGGCCCCTCGCGCAGGGTCTTTGGACCCTCGCCGCCCGGCCGCCCGAGGGCCAGCATGGTCCGGGAGAAGGAGGACCCTGATGACCAGTCTGCGCCACCGGCCCGCCCTCGACGTCCGGGTGGAGATCCGCGGCGAGCTGCCGCGCGAGAACGCCGAGTACGCCCGGGCGCAGGCACTGGAGACGGCCGCCGGGCTCGGCCCCGGAACCCGCGCGCTGCGCATCCGGCTCACCCGCGTGCGCGACCGGGCCATGACCCGGCCCGCCCTCGCGCAGGCCCACGTCGACCTGGCCGGCGCCGGTCCGGTCCGGGTGCAACTCGCCGCCGCCACCGCCCGCGAGGCCGTCGACGTCGCCCTGGGCACCCTCGCCGGCCGGGCCGCCCGGCTGCGCGAGCAGGGCGACATCGGATTCGCCGCCGCCCACGAGAGCGCCTACCGCCCGCAGTACGCCGCCCGCCCGCTCGCCGAACGGCGGATCGCCCGGCGCAAGGAGGTCGTCCTCGCCCGCCGCACCCCCGAGCAGGCCACCCGCGAACTGCTCGCGCTGGACCGGCCGTTCCACCTCTTCGCGGACGCCGTGACCGGCCGGGACGCGCTGGTCCACCGCTGCCCGCTCAGCGGCGCGCCCGGGGCGGGCCGGTCCACGGACGCCGACCCGGCGGACCCGCTCGACCTCACCGAGGCGGCCCGGCGGCTCTGGCTGACCGGCGGCCCGTTCGTCTGCTACGCCGACCCCGGCGACGGCCGTGCCCGGGTGCTCTACCGCCGCTACGACGGCCACTACGGCCTGATAACGCCGGTAGCGGAGCCTCGTTGACGGGCAGGAGAACCACCGGGGCGGGCCCACCGGCCCCGATGGCCACGACCGCCACGACCGCCACGACTTCCACGACAGGGGAACCGGGACCATGGACTGCGACGAGGTCATGCTGACCGTCCGGATCACCGCCGCCGAACGCGCGCTGCTGCGGGCCCTCGCCCGCGGCCACGGCGGGGACGTCTCCGAGGTGGTGGTCGACGGCCTGCTGGAGGTCATCCCCGCGCTGCACGACGACGCCTCCGCGCTGCAACTGCGGCGCGTCCTGGCCCGGCCCGCCCCCTGCGCCCTGACCCTCTGGCTGCCCGCCCCGATCGCGGACCTGCTGCCGCTGCTGGGCGAGCGGATCGCGCGGACCGGCGGCCCGTCGAGCGGACCGGCCAGCGCCGCGCTGTCCGCCGCGCTGCGCCTGTGGCTCGCCGGGGACCGGGCGGGGCTGGTCGCCGGGCTGGCCCGGCTGCACGGCGGCTGCGCCGGCGGGCGGGCGGCGGCGCAGGCGGCCCCGGTGCGGGTGGCGGCCTGACCGGTTCCGGTGGCCGGTCGGCGGCCTGGCCGGTTGTTGACGGTGCGTCAGTCATCGGCTCCAGCTGGCATGTCCTGGGCGGGAATTGGCCAGTTCAGGACTCTGGTCAGGGCCCTGTGACACGCCCTAGCATTCCCGTCACGGCCGTCTGAGCCCAGGCCCCGGGACTCCGGCCGGGTGGCCGCCACCACCCCGTTGCCGGGGAGCGCACACCCCCCGAGTGCGCTTCCCGGCACCGTCACGTCCGGGGCAGTCCCCGGGGGGCTCCCGGCCCGCCCCCTCCGGTGTCGTCCGCTCCGCGCGACCCGGCCCGCCGTGTGCGAGCGGCCGAATTCCGCAAGAGGTTTTCGTTATTCCCGTGCGGCCCACCGCTCTCCTGAGTGCCGGAAGGTGCGGGCCCCCGCTCGGCAGGGCGCCCGCACCTCGCACGAGGAGGGGAAACGCGATGGGACGCCGGAGCGCGGAGCCGCGCCCCCCGTAGCGGCAACTCGCCTCCGGCGTCGGCCGGTTCACTTCACGGCGGGTGGCGGCGCGCTGGTGCTCGGGCTCGACGGCCGCTGGTACTACGGTGGTCGGTTAGGGCGTGTCTTGTGGATCAGGTCGGATCAGCGCGCGGCGTCTGGGTGCGTGCATCGTAAGGCGGAGGAGGGAGTCCATGCGGAGCATCGGCGACCGACGACAACGCGGCGAGGTGCGTGCCCAGGCGTCGCGGGCCCGGCCTGATCCACAAGACACGCCCCCGGGGGGAGTTCGAGCAGCCCGAACGGCCGGCCGTGCAACAACCGGCCGCTGCTGAAGGCCTCCTGAGACCGTCCGGCGGCGCCGGGTGCGGGCGCCGCCACCATCCGGTGGCGCCCGCACCCGGCGTCACCGCTCCCTGCCCCTCACCCCTCACGAGGATTGCCCGCCATGCGAACCCGACCCTTCGTCGCCGCCCTCGCCCTCGCCGGTGCGGCCGTGCTGCCCGCCGCCGTGCCGGTCGCCGCCCACGGCGACACCGTCCACCTGGACGTCTCCGGCCAGCGGAACGGCCGCGTCAGCACCGTCGCCACCTGGGAGAACGACCACGACCCGGTCACCGGGGAGTTCACCGGCACGCTGGCCGCGACGGCCACCGACGGTCGCACGGTCGGCCCCTGGCGCCTGGTCGCCGTCCCGGGCGAGCCGGGGACGTACACCACCCGGGAGATCCTCCCGGCCGGGCACTGGCGGGTGAGCGTCGACTGCGCGTTTCCCTCGCCGGGGCACGGCGAGGGTGAACTCGACGTCGAGGCCGCGGTGATCGGCGACCCTCCGCTGCCGGGGGCGACGGGCGCGACGACCGGCGCCCCGGCCCCGATACCCGCGCCCACACCCACTCCCGCGCCCACACCCACTCCCGCGCCCACACCCACTCCCGCGCCCACACCCACCGCCCCGACCGCCCCGCCGGCCGCCGACAGCGCCGCCCGGGCCCGCTCCGCCGCCCGCGACACCCCCTCCGACACCACGCCCGACGCCGCCACCTGGGCCGCGATCGGCACCGCCGTCGCGGCCGTCGTGCTGGTCGCCACCGGCTTCTGGCTCCGCCGCCGCCCCCACCGCTGAGCCCACCGCTGAGCCCGGCGGCGGAACCATCGAGCGCGAACCACCGTCCCAAAGGTCACCGGGCGCCACCGGGCGCCCGGCCGACCGCAAGGGAGCGTCCGCGCATGAAGAAGGTCCTGATCACCGGCGGCGCGGGATTCATCGGCAGTTCGGTGGTGTTCGCCCTCCTCGACCAGGGCATCACCCCGGTCATCCTGGACGACCTGTCCAAGGGCCGGGCCGAGTTCGTCGAGGGCAAGGTGTTCTACCAGGGCGACGTCGCCGATGTGGCCCTGCTCGACCGGATCTTCGCCGAGCACCCGGACATCGACGCCGCCGTGCACTGCGCGGCCAGGATCGTCGTCCCGGACTCGGTGGCCAGGCCGCTGTACTACTACCGGGAGAACGTCGGCAAGACCATCGAACTGCTCGACGCCCTCCAGCGCCACGGCTGCACCCGCGTCGTCTTCAGCAGCTCCGCCTCCATCTACGCGCCCATCCCGGACGCACGGGTCGACGAGAGCAGCCCGGTCGAGGCCAACAGCCCCTACGCGCGCACCAAGCTGATGATGGAGCAGGTGCTCCAGGACTGGACCAGGGGGGAGGGCGCCGAGCGGCAGCGGGTCATCTCCCTGCGCTACTTCAACCCGATCGGCGCCGACCCGCGGCTGCGCAGCGGGCTCCAGGACCTCAATCCCACCCACGCCCTGGGCAAGTTGATCGAGGCGCACACCAACGGCACCCCGTTCACCGTCACCGGCGTCGACTGGGCGACCAGGGACGGCTCCGGCATCCGCGACTACGTCCACGTGCGGGACCTCGCCGAGGCGCACGTCGCGGCGCTGCTCCGCTTCGACGAGGTGATCGCCGAGGGCGCCGAGGACCGCTACCGGGTCATCAACGTCGGCACGGGCGACGGCACCACCGTCCGCGAGCTGATCGCCGCCTTCGAGCAGGCCGTCGGCGCGACGCTCGACGTCCGCGAGGCGGGCCCCCGGCCGGGCGACGTGATCGGCTGCTACGCGGCCGTCGACACCGCCCGCGAACTGCTCGGCTGGCAGCCGCGGCGGGGCATCGCCGAGGGCGTCGCCGACGCGCTGGCCTGGCGCGCGCAGTGGGCCGCCCGCCTCGACGCCAGCTGATACCCAGCGCGGTCTCCCCGGGCCCGGGGAGACCGCGCTACTGGACGGCCGTGCCGGACTTGGCCCAGTTGTCGTGCAGCCGGTCGAGGTAGGACTGCGCCTGGGAGCCCACCTTGACCCCCCGGGCGAAGGCCAGCATGTTGCCCGCGCCGGCGTTGTAGCCGAGGGCGAGGAGCTCGTCGTGGTTCAGCGGCGCGCTCGGCCGTGCCGGGAGCTGCCCGGCCAGGTCGTGCAGGTGCCAGGCGGCCGCCTGGACGGCCAGGTCGCGGTCGTCCGGCAGCTCCTCCCACTGGCGGTCGGCGAAGGGGCGGCCGGGTTTGGTGTCGTCGAAGGCGGCGCGGTGCATGTTGGCGATGCCGAACGAGGCTTCGGGCTTGCCGCGCTGCCAGGCCCGTTCGAGCTCCGGGTCGTGCGGCTTGTACGACTCGTTGTAGAGGATCGCCATCAGCAGCTGCGGGTTGACCCCGGCCTCGGCGGCGTACCGGCGTACCGGGGCCGCGTAGTCGGCGGGGTCGTAGCGGCCGGACGGCTTCGACGGCTTCGACGGCGCGGTCGAGGCGGACGCGGACGGGGCGGACGCGGAAGGCCCGGCACCGTCCGGGGAGGGGGTCGCCGACGGGGAGGCGCCGGACGACGCCGTGGTGGGGTGGTCACCGCCGTGGACGATGCCCCACCCGGCCGCGACGAGTACGCCGACGACCAGCCAGCGCCCCCAGCGCGACCCCTGTTGCCCCTCGCTCATCGCTGCCGACCCCTCCCCGGGTGCCCGTGCCCTTGTTCGACCGTCGTACTGCCGATCGTGCCGGCGACCGTGCCCGGTGGCAGGCTACTCGGCCGGCTTCTGCTCGCCGTCGAGGTTGCGCAGGAAGCCCTTGGCCTTCTCGACGCCGGTGTCGATCTGGCCGCTGTACTTGCCGTCCGTGCGGTCGTCGATCACGTCGCCGACCTTGTCCAGGCCCTGCCCGAGCACGCCGCTGTGCTCGCGGGCGAGGTCGGTGGCCTTGTCCGCGAGGTTCTTCAGACTCTCAAACATGGTGACGCTCTGCTCCTCTGACGCGTTCCTGATGGTGTGCCGACGTGGCGGGGGATCATGACCATCCTAACGACGGCCCACCAGGCGCTCGGCCGCTGCCGAAGGACGGCGGGTGACTTTGCTGGAATGGGTTTGTATGCTCCAGCCCAACTTCTACAGCCATGTAGAAGTTGGGAACCGCCACCAGGACGGAACGCGTCCCGGCACGCACAGCGGCGCGCACGCGCCGCGGCAGCCGAAACGAGCGAGGGAAGTGCGCATGGCCGGCCAGCGGGCGAGAACGCCGTACCAGGACGCGGGACCGCGCACCGAGGACCCCGCCCTGCCCGCGCAGCGCTCGCGCGCGGCCGCCCCGGCGGAGCCCGCCGCCCGCCCGCCACGGCC
>NZ_JBHXMU010000102.1:0-20960 GCF_042720685.1 Kitasatospora sp. NPDC058492 | reverse complement strand
ACCTCCGCCGCGAACGGAGCGATCTTCGCCTCAGCCAGCGAACGCACCGCCTCACGGAGCATCTCGTGCTCCTCGGAGATACGGAAGAGATCGAAGTCAGCCGCCCCTGCGCTGCCCGCCATGATGCCCGCCTCGTCCAGTGATCGACGTCAATCCGGTGTTAACTACCGTTCAGTAGAGATCCTAGGGCTCCGACCTGCGGCTGCCTAGCGTCCCCGGCGTACGGGCGATCGAGGCCGGATCCGTCGGGGCGGATAGCATCAGAGGCACCCGTACAGGTCGAGTCCGCACAAAGGGGAACCCGTGACCCTCCGCATCTCCGTGATCGGCACCGGCTACCTCGGCGCCACGCACGCGGCCGCGATGGCCGAGTTCGGCTTCGAGGTGCTGGGCCTGGACATCGACCCCGACAAGATCGCCACGCTGACCGCCGGCCGCGTCCCGATGTACGAGCCGGGGCTGTCCGAGCTGCTGCTCAAGCACGTCGCCGGGCACGAGGGTTCGACCGGCCGGCTGCGCTTCACCAGCTCCGTCCAGGAGGCCGCGGAGTTCGGCGACGTGCACTTCGTCTGCGTCAACACCCCGCAGCGCAAGGGCGAGTTCGCCGCCGACATGTCGTACGTCGACGCCGCGATCGACGGCCTCGCCCCGTACCTGACCCGCCCGGTCCTGGTGGTCGGCAAGTCCACCGTGCCGGTCGGCTCGGCGAGCCGGCTCGCCGAGCGGCTGGCCGCGCTGGCACCCGTCGGCGCGGGCGCCGAACTCGCCTGGAACCCGGAGTTCCTGCGCGAGGGCTTCGCCGTCCAGGACACCCTGCGCCCGGACCGGATCGTCGTCGGCGCCCACAGCGAGCGCGCCGAGCGGCTGCTGCGCGAGGTGTACGCCGAGCCGATCGCGGCCGGGGTGCCGTTCCTGGTCACCGACTACGCGACCGCCGAGCTGGTGAAGGCCGCCGCCAACTCCTTCCTGGCCACCAAGATCTCCTTCATCAACGCGATGGCCGAGGTCTGCGAGGCGGCCGGCGCCGACGTCACGCTGCTCTCCACCGCGCTCGGGCACGACGAGCGGATCGGCCGCAAGTTCCTCAACTCCGGTCTGGGCTTCGGCGGCGGCTGCCTGCCCAAGGACATCCGGGCGTTCATGGCCCGGGCCGGCGAACTCGGCGCCGACCAGGCGCTGACCTTCCTGCGCGAGGTCGACTCGATCAACATGCGCCGCCGCTCCCGGATGGTGGAGCTGGCCCGCGAGCAGTGCGGCGGCGGCTTCCTGGGCCGCCGGGTGGCCGTCCTCGGCGCCGCGTTCAAGCCCAACTCGGACGACATCCGGGACTCCCCCGCGCTCAACGTCGCCGCCCAGATCCAGCTCCAGGGCGCCCAGGTCACCGTCTACGACCCGAAGGCCGTCGACAACGCCCGCAAGATGTTCCCCTCGCTCGCCTACGCCGACTCGGCCATGGAGGCCGCCGAGGGCGCCCACGTCGTCCTGCACCTCACCGAGTGGGCCGAGTTCCGCGAGCTGGACCCGGCCGTCCTCGGTGCCGTGGTCGCCGAACGCCGCCTCCTCGACGGCCGCAACGTCCTGGACGCCGACGCCTGGCGCGCCGCCGGCTGGACGTACCGCGCGCTCGGCCGCCCCAGCTGACACCTGCGGGAATCCGGTGCCCGTGGTCGTCGTTGGCACCGGCATGACGAGCTACGGCGACGACGCGACGGTTCGCGAGATCCTCACCGGCACCGGCGACACCTGGGCGGTGGTGGGCCTGTCCGACAACACCGCCCGGGCCGCCTACGGGGTGGCCGGGGTGCTCCAGCGGTACGGCAAGCGGGTCGTGCCGGTGCACCCGAAGGCCGAGACCGTCCTCGGCGAGCCCGGCTACGCCTCGCTCGCCGAGATCCCGTTCCCGGTCGACGTGGTGGACGTGTTCGTGAACAGCGCGCTGGCCGGGGAGGTGGCCGACCAGGCGGTGGCGGCCGGGGCGAAGGCCGTCTGGTTCCAGCTGGGTGTGGTCGACGAGGCCGCGTACGCGCGGACCAGGACGGCCGGGCTCGCCATGGTGATGGACAGGTGCCCGGCCATCGAGATCCCGCGGCTGGGCTGACCTCAGCCCTTCGCGCCGTCCGATCTCAGCCCTTCACGCCGTCCAGCTGCGCGATGGTGGCGATGGACGGGCGGCGGCTGGCCCGCAGCCCGGCGGCGACGGACTCGGCGTCGCGCAGGACGCGGACGGCGTTGTGCCAGGTGAGCTTGGCGAGGTCGGCCTCGGACCAGTTCCGGCGCAGGAGTTCGGCGATCAGGTTGGGGTAGCCGGCCACCGAGCCCAGGCCGTCGGGCAGGAAGGCGGTGCCGTCGAAGTCGCCGCCGATGCCGATGTGGTCGATGCCGGCGACCTCGCGCAGGTGGTCGAGGTGGTCGGCGACGGTGGCCGGGGTGGCGATCGGGCGCGGGTTGGCGGCCTCGAAGGCGCGCTGGCGCTCCATCGCGGGCGGGGTGGTGTCGAGCGGGTGGAAGCCGTGGGCGCGCATGTTCTCGTCGGCGGCGAGGGTCCACTCGATGGCGGCGGGCAGGATGAACTTGGGCACGAAGGTGGCCATCGCCACGCCGCCGTTGGCGGGCAGCTGGGCGAGCACGTCGTCCGGGATGTTGCGCGGGTGGTCGCAGACGGCGCGGGCGGAGGAGTGCGAGAAGACGACCGGCGCCTCGGTGACCCGCAGGGCGTCGCACATGGTGTCGGCGGAGACGTGCGAGAGGTCGACGAGCATGCCGAGCCGGTTCATCTCCCGGACGACCTCCTCGCCGAACCGGGTCAGCCCGCCGGCCGCCGGCTTGTCGGTGGCGGAGTCGGCCCACGGCACGTTGTCGTTGTGGGTGAGCGTCAGGTAGCGCACGCCGAGCTCGTGGAGAGCGCGCAGGGTGGCGAGCGAGCAGTCGATGGAGTGGCCGCCCTCGGCGCCCATCAGGGAGGCGATCCGGCCCTCGGCGCGGGCGGCCTCCATATCGTCGGCGGTGCGGGCGAGCCGGAGCCGGTCGGGGTAGCGCTCGACCAGGGCGTGGACGAAGTCGATCTGCTCCAGGGTGGCGCTCACCGCGTGGTCGCCGGCCAGCCGGGTCGGCACGTAGACGGACCAGAACTGCGCGCCGACCCCGCCCTCCGCGAGGCGGGCGAGGTCGGTGTGCAGGCGGTCGCTCTGGTCGGCGGCCAGGTCGACCGCGCCGAGGTCGTACCCGGCCTGCTCGCGCATCGCCCACGGGAGGTCGTTGTGGCCGTCGACCACGGGGGCGGTGCGCAGCAGGGCCTTGGCGCGGTCCAGCGGGGTGGGGGAGTCCAGCTCGGTAGTCATACCGGCTGTTCTACCCCACCGCCGGGGCTACTTGCCGAAGCCGAAGGAGGAGGATCCGGCCACCTTGGCGCGGAGCTTCTTGCCCTTCTCGGTGGCCTGGTTGTTCAGTTCGGCCTGGAAGTCGGTCATCCGCTCGGTCAGTTCGGGGTCGAACGCGGCCAGCATCCGCACGGCGAGCAGGCCGGCGTTGCGCGCGCCGGCCACCGAGACGGTCGCGACCGGGACGCCGGCCGGCATCTGGACGATGGACAGCAGGCTGTCCATGCCGTCCAGGTAGCGCAGCGGCACCGGCACGCCGATGACGGGCAGCGGGGTGACGGAGGCGAGCATGCCCGGCAGGTGGGCGGCGCCGCCGGCGCCGGCGATGATCGCCTTGAGGCCGCGCCGGTGGGCGTTCTCGCCGTACGCGACCATCTCGCGGGGCATCCGGTGCGCCGAGACGACGTCGACCTCGTAGGGGATCTCGAACTCGTCGAGGGCCTGGGCGGCGGCCTCCATGACGGGCCAGTCGGAGTCCGAGCCCATGACGATGCCGACGAGCGGGCTCGAAGGGGAGGAGGTCATTCGGTGATCGTTCCTCGCAGGTAGGCGGCCGCGTGGCGGGCGCGCTCGCGGACGTCGTCGAGGTCGTCCCCGAAGACGTTGACGTGGCCGACCTTGCGGCCGGGCTTCACGTCCTTCCCGTACATGTGGATCCGCAGGCCGGGGTCGCGGGCCATGCAGTGCAGGAAGGCGTGGTACATGTCCGGGTAGTCGCCGCCGAGGACGTTGACCATGACGGTCCACTTGGCGCGCGGCCGGGGGTCGCCGAGCGGGAGGTCGAGGACGGCCCGCAGGTGGTTCTCGAACTGCGAGGTGACGGCGCCGTCCTGGGTCCAGTGCCCGGAGTTGTGGGGGCGCATGGCGAGCTCGTTGACGAGGATCCGGCCGTCCCTGGTCTGGAACAGTTCGACGGCGAGGTGGCCGGTGATGCCGAGGTCGCCGGCGATGCGCAGGGCCAGTTGCTGGGCCTCGTCGGAGAGCGCCGGGTCGAGGTCCGGCGCGGGGGCGGTGACCTCGGCGCAGACGCCGTTCTCCTGGACGCTCTCCACCACCGGGTAGGCGACGGCCTGGCCGCTGGGCGAGCGGACGACGTTGGCCGCGAGTTCGCGTACGAAGTCGACCTTCTCCTCGGCGAGCACCGGGACGCCGGCCAGGAACGGCGCCTGCGCGTCCTCCTCGCCGTCGACGACCCAGACGCCCTTGCCGTCGTAGCCGCCGCGGACGGTCTTCAGCACGACCGGGTAGCCGGAGCCCTCATTCGCGAAGGCGGTGACGTCGGCCGGGTCGGCGACGATCCGGTGGCGGGGGCAGGGCACGCCGATGGAGTCGAGCTTGGCCCGCATGACGCCCTTGTCCTGGGCGTTGACCAGCGCGTCCGGGCCGGGCCGGACGGCGATGCCGTCGGCTTCCAGGGCCCGCAGGTGCTCGGTGGGGACGTGCTCGTGGTCGAAGGTGATCACGTCGCAGCCGGCCGCGAAGCGGCGCAGCGTGTCGAGGTCGCGGTAGTCGCCGAGGACGACGTCGGAGACCACCTGTGCGGCGGAGTCCTGGGGCGTGTCGGCGAGGAGTTTGAACCTGACCCCGAGCGGGATGCCCGCCTGGTGTGCCATGCGGGCCAACTGCCCGCCGCCGATCATGCCCACCACTGGAAAATTCACATTGCCCGGGGAAGTCACCCCGCCAGGATATCCGGGCCGGTCGGGGGCGGTGGAACCGCTGGGGTGGGCTGGGCGTCCCAGTCAACCCGGAGCCCTGGGGGCTGAGCCGTTCGGTGGAAGCGGGTAGCCTGGACGGCTAGGTCCTGGTCTGCGCAGTCCGATCATGTGCGTGCACGCAGGGCTCAAGGGGTGGACGCGTCCACGCGATCCGCTCTTCGACCCGCAGGCACATGGAGGCAGCCCGGTATGGCGACGTCCGCAGCTTCGAGCCCTTCGCTCTCGCAGAAACTGCGGGGGCTGTCAGGCGAAGTGGTGAAGTTCGGCCTGGTCGGCCTGAGCGGCGTGGTGGTCAACTTCGCCGTGTTCTGGGTGTGCCTCAACGGGCTGGGCCTGGCCTCGCTGCGGTCCAACATCGCGGCGACGCTGATCGCCATCGCCACCAACTACCTGGGCTACCGCTACTGGCTGTACCGGGACCGCGACGCCGCCTCGCGCAAGCGGGAGATCACGCTGTTCCTCGTGTACAGCGGAATCGGCATGCTGATCGAGACCGGCGTGCTCGGCTTCTCGGTGTACGTGCTCGGCCTCGACTCGCACTACGAGCAGCTGGGCGCCAAGGTGGCCGGCCTCGCGGTGGCCACCGTGTTCCGCTTCTTCTCGTACCGGACCTGGGTGTTCAAGGCACTGCCCGAGCCTGTCGTGCAGGACGCGAGCGGCACCAGCGGCACCAGCGGCCAGGAGCTGGCCGCCCAGGCCGAGCTGATGCTGGCCGCCGAGCAGATCCGCTACGCCAAGGCCGAATAGCCGGCCGGCCGTCCGCCCTGGACGGCCGTACTCCCGGCCGTACCCGCCCCCGGCTCAGTCGGCGTGGCTGCGGCCGAGGAAGAGCGCGAACACCGCGGGCTTCAGCGAGAGCAGTTCGAGCCGGCCCCCGTCCGCCTCCGCGAGGTCACGGGCGACGGCCAGGCCGATGCCGGTGGAGTTGCGGCCGCTGACGGCGCGTTCGAACACCCGGTTCCCGAGGTCCGGCGGCACGCCGGCGCCCTGGTCCTGCACCTCGACCACCACCGAGGTGCCGGAGGGCCGGACCCGCAGGGTGATCGTCCCGGCGCCGTGCATCAGCGAGTTCTCGATCAGGGTGGCCAGCACCTGGGCGACAGTGCCCGGCGTGCCGACGGCGGTGACCCCGTGCAGGCCCTCCAGGGACAGCACCCGGCCGGTCTCGCGCAGCGACGGCCCCCACTCCTCGACCTGCTGCTTGATCACCTCGTCCAGGTCGAAGGCCACTGCGGTGGGGCTGCGCGGGTCGCGCTGGGTGGTGAGCAGCCGCTGGACGACGTCGGTGAGCCGTTCGACCTGCTGGAGGGCGATGGTCGCCTCCTCCTTGACGGTCTCCGGTTCCTCGGCGAGGGCGGTGATCTCCTCCAGCCGCATGGAGAGCGCGGTGAGCGGGGTGCGCAACTGGTGCGAGGCGTCGGCGGCGAGCCGGCGTTCGGCGGTGAGCATCCGGGCGATCCGCTCGGCGCTGGTGTCCAGCACCTCGGCGACCCGGTCGAGTTCGGGCACCCCGTAGCGGCGGTCGCGGGGGCGCGGGTCGCCGGAGCCGAGCCGTTCGGCGGTCTCGGCCAGGTCGGTGAGCGGCCGGGCGAGCCGTTTGGCCTGCCAGACGGCGAGCGCCACGGCGGCCTGGACGGCCAGCAGGGCGACCACGCCGAGCAGCAGCAGCATGTTGGCGATCTCGTGGTCGACGTCCGCGCGGGACTGCTCGACGGTGACGACCTCGCCGCTGTTGCCGCGTTCGACGGCCTTCAGCAGGTGGCCGCCGGCCAGGCGTTCGCCGCTGGAGACGACGTCCTGGCCGGGGATCTGCACCTCGACGTAGCTGCCCTCGGTGACCTGGTTGTCGAAGGCCCGGCCGGTGACCGACTCACCCGCGGAGAGCCGGTTCTCGACCAGGGCGAGCACCCGGACGGCGGCCGCGTCCACCCGGTCCTGGGCCGAGTTGACGATGGTGCGCTTCTCGACCAGGGCGAGCGGCACGCAGAACACCACGACCACCACCAGGACGACGCCCAGCAGCGAGTTGATCATCCGGCGTTTCACGCTGCCGCTCCCCGAGGTGCTCCGCTTCGTCGGCCGACTCCCGGCCGCGATCTCCGTACGGGGCTAATTCTTCTCGAACCGGAACCCCACTCCGCGCACGGTGGCGATGTAGCGCGGGTTCGCCGCGTCGTCGCCGAGCTTCTTGCGGAGCCAGGAGATGTGCATGTCCAGGGTCTTGGTGGAGGTCCACCAGGTGGTGTCCCAGACCTGCCGCATGATCTCCTCGCGGGTGACCACCCGGCCGGCGTCCCGGACGAGGACGCGCAGCAGCTCGAACTCCTTGGCGGAGAGGGTGAGCTCCTCCTCGCCGAGCCAGGCGCGGTGGGACTCGATGTCGATCTTCACCCCGTGCGCGCCGGTGGTGAGCTGGTCGACGTTGCCGCGCCGGAGCAGGGCGCGGACGCGGGCGAGCAGTTCGGCCAGGCGGAAGGGCTTGGTCACGTAGTCGTCGGCACCGGCGTCGAGGCCGACCACGGTGTCCACCTCGTCCGCGCGGGCGGTGAGCACCAGGACGGGGCAGCTCTTGCCGTCGGCGCGCAGGCGGCGGCAGACCTCCAGGCCGTCCATCTCGGGCAGGCCGAGGTCGAGGACGACGAGGTCGACCTCCTCGGTCAGGCCCGCGGCCAGTGCGGTCGGACCGTCCTCGCGGACGAGCACCTCATAGCCCTCACGTCGCAGGGCTCGGGCGAGCGGTTCGGAGATCGCCGGATCGTCCTCGGCGAGCAGCACACAGGTCATGTGGTGATGGTAGTCCGCCCGGGTATGGCGGACTGCCTTGTGAGGTAGTTCACAGAGCGTGATCGTTACACAAGGGCCCCTTCAGGCCCAACACGCCGTCGCAGACCGCCTGTTCGGTGAAGAATCCGGCCTTCAATCTTGAAATTGAAGGGAAATTTGCCCGTCTACCATCGATAGATCGGGCAGATCTGTCACGGACTTTGCCATTCCCATACCTGATTCGTGGCTTTTGTCATCTGATAACGCTAAATATCGCCACGTAGAGTGGTTCCGTCCACGTCCGCCGCCACCCCCCTTGGCGGACGCTGTCAGGCAAGGAACCCCTACTCATGGCGTCTACCACCCTGGAAGCCGGCCTCACCCCGGCCTCGCCCAGCGGCAAGACCTTCCTCGGTCACCCCCGAGGGCTCGCCACGCTCTTCCTGAGCGAGATGTGGGAGCGCTTCAGCTACTACGGCATGCGCGCCCTGCTGGTGCTCTACATGACCGCCTCCGTCACGGACGGCGGCCTCGGCATGAAGCTGGCGACCGCCGGCGCCGTGTACAGCGTCTACACGGCCATGGTCTACCTGCTGGCCCTCCCGGGCGGCTGGATCGCCGACCGCTTCCTCGGCGCCCGCAAGACGGTCGCGATCGGCGGCACGATCATCATGGCCGGCCACTTCCTGCTGGCCGTGCCGTTCACCGGCGCGTTCTTCGCCGGTCTGGTCTGCATCGCGGTGGGCTCGGGCCTGCTCAAGGCCAACATCTCCACGATGGTCGGCCACCTCTACGACGGCCCGAACGACCCACGCCGCGACGGCGGCTTCACGATCTTCTACATGGGCGTCAACCTCGGGGCCTTCTTCGCCCCGCTGGTGGTCGGCACCGTCGGCCAGAAGGTCGACTGGCACCTGGGCTTCGCCCTGGCCGGCATCGGCATGGCGCTCGGCCTGGTCCAGTTCCTGCTGGGCACCCGCCACCTGAGCCCCACCAGCGACATCGTGACCTCGCCGATCGGCGCGGACGAGAAGCGCAAGATCTTCCGCAAGGCCGGCATCTGGCTGGCCGCGGCGGTCGTCTTCTACGGCATCGTCGTCTCCACCGGCCACTTCACCATCGACTGGGCGGTCTGGCCGCTGTCCATCGCCGGCCTGGCGATCCCGGTCTTCGTGTTCGCCAAGGTGAAGCGCGACAAGGACCTCAGCGCGGACGAGCAGTCCAAGATGAGCGGCTACATCTGGTTCTTCGTCGCCGCCGCCGTGTTCTGGATGATCTACGACCAGTCCGGCTCGACGCTGAACGTCTTCGCCAAGGAACACACCGCCTCCACGCTGTTCGGGATCAACTTCCCGTCCAGCTGGTTCCAGTCGCTCAACCCGCTGTACATCATGGCGCTGGCCCCGGTCTTCGCCTGGCTCTGGGTCTCCCTGGCCCGCCGGTCGAAGAACCCCAGCACCACCATGAAGTTCGCCTTCGGTCTGCTGATGATCGGCGCGTCCTTCCTGGTCATGATGGCGGCGATGGGCGCCGCCTCCGGCGACGCCAAGGTCACCCCGCTGTGGCTGGCCATGGTCTACCTGGTCCAGACCGTCGGCGAGCTCACCCTCTCCCCCGTCGGCCTGTCCGTCACCACCAAGCTGGCCCCCACCAAGTACGCCAGCCAGATGGTCGGCGTCTGGTTCCTCGCCGTCACCGCCGGCGACTGCGTGGCCGCCATCTTCCAGCTGGTGCTGGGCGACAAGGTGGTCGGCAGCACCTGGTACTTCGCGGTCCAGGGCGCCATGGCGATCGTCGCCGGCATCGCGCTGGCGACGTACCGCAAGCGGGTCGTCACGCTCATGGGCGACGTCCACTGACGCTCGCGCCCGCCCGAGCCGGGGCCGCCGCGGATTCCTGGGATCCGCGGCG
Source organism: Kitasatospora sp. NPDC058492 (assembly GCF_042720685.1). Taxonomy (NCBI): domain Bacteria; kingdom Bacillati; phylum Actinomycetota; class Actinomycetes; order Kitasatosporales; family Streptomycetaceae; genus Kitasatospora; species Kitasatospora sp. NPDC058492. The sequence continues at coordinate 11,191 of NZ_JBHXMU010000102.1, read as the reverse complement.
GCCCCGGCCGTTTTTCGCTCGACAGCGCCGCTCCGGCCGTGCCTATGGTGCCCGGCATGACGACCGACCCGTTACCGCGCCAACTCGCCCGCACCCGGCGCTTCACCCTGGGCGCCCCCACCCACCCGGGCATCACCGCCGACGGCACCGCCGTCCTGTTCCTGCGCAGCCGCGGCGGCACCGACCCGCTGGCCTGCCTCTGGGCGCTCGACACCGCCACCGGCCGGGAACGGCTGATCGCCGACCCGGCCGCGTTGGGCGCCGGCCCCTCCACCGACGGCGCCACCGACGGCATCACCGGTTACAGCACCGACGCCACCGGCCGGCTCGCCGCCTTCGCGCTCGACGGCGCCCTCTGGCTCGCCGACACCGCCGACGGCACCGTCCGCGCCGTCCCCACCGCCACCGCCACCGGCGTCCACGACCCACGGCTCGACCCGACCGGCCGCCGGATCGCCTACACCGGCGACGGCGCCCTGCGCGTGGTCACCGTCAACGGCACGAACGGCACGAACGGCTCGGACGGCACGGACGACGGGGGCACCGCGGACGACCGGGCGCTCGCCGAGCCCGAGGCCGGGGACGTCGCGTACGGCGTCGCCGAGTACATCGCCGCCGCGGAGATGTACCGCACCCGCGGCCACTGGTGGTCCCCCGACGGCACCACGCTGCTCGTCACCCGCGTCGACGAGCGCCCCGTCCACCGCGTGCACCTCGCCGACCCGACCGACCCGCAGCACCCACCGCGCGTGATCCGCTACCCGCTGGCCGGCACCGCCAACGCGGAGGTCTCGCTCCTGCTGCTCGGCCTCGACGGCACCCGCACCGAGGTCCGCTGGGACCGCGCCGCCTTCGAGTACCTCACCGCCGCCGGCTGGGACGCCCACGGCCCGTACGCCGCCGTGCAGAGCCGCGACCAGCGCACCGTCCGCACCCTGGCGATCGGGCCCGACGGCGCCACCCGGGCGCTCGCCGAGCGCCGCGACGAGCACTGGGTCGAACTCCTCCCCGGCCTGCCCGCGCGCACCGCCGGCGGCGCCCTGGTCGACACCGCCGACCTCGGCGACACCCGGCACCTCACCGTCGACGGCGAGCCGGTGACGCCGCCCGGACTGCAGCTGTGGGAGGTGCTCGGCACGGACGGCGAACAGGTCCTGTTCACCGCCCTGGAGGACCCCACCGAGACCCACCTCTGGGAGTACGAACCGGGCCGCGGCATCCGGCGGCTGAGCAGCGGCCCCGGCGTCCACACGGGCGCCCGGCGCGGCGGCACCCTCGTCCTGACCGCCCGCTCCGAGGGCTTCCCGGCCGGGCGCACCACCGTCCACCGCGACGACCGGACGGCCCACCCGGTGACGTCGTACGCGCAATCGCCCGTCCTCACCGCGCGCCCCGAACTGCTCCGCCTCGGCCCCCGCGAGCTGCGCGCCGCGCTCTTCCTGCCCACCGGCCACCGCCCCGGCGGCGCCCCGCTGCCCGTCCTGCTCGACCCGTACGGCGGGCCCGGGATGCACAAGGTCACCAGCGGCGGCGCGTGGTGGGACCGGGTCTCCCAGTGGTTCGCCGACCAGGGCTTCGCGGTGCTGGTCGTCGACGGCCGCGGCACCCCCGGGCGCGGACCGCACTGGGACAAGACGATCTACGGCGACAAGGCCGGCCCCGCCCTGGCGGACCAGGTCGAGGGCCTGCACGAGGCCGCCCGACTACGGCCCGGACTGCTCGACCTCGACCGGGTCGGCATCCGCGGCTGGTCCTACGGCGGCTACCTCGCCGCCCTCGCCGTCCTGCGCCGCCCGGACGTCTTCCACGCCGCCTCGGCCGGGGCCGCCCCCACCGACTGGCGGCTCTACGACACCCACTGGCAGGAGCGCTTCCTCGGCCACCCCGACGAGCACCCCGCGCACTACGACGACGGCTCCCTGATCGCCGGGGCCCCGGAGCTGAGCCGCCCGCTCCTGCTGATCCAGGGCCTCGCCGACGACAACGTCCTCCCCGTGCACACCCTGCGGCTCTCCCACGCCCTCCTCACCGCCGGACGCCCGCACGAGGTCCTACCACTGCGCGCCACCGGCCACCGGCCGACCGACGAGGCGGTGGTGGAGCACCTGCTCCGGAACGAACTGGACTTCCTGCGGAGGTCGTTGGGCGCGGAGTGATCGGCGCCTGCGCCACCAAACGCCGCAACATGGTCACTGTCCATCCGGCTGGCGCGTAGAAAGCACCTGAACGCGCAGGAAGTCGGGCCGGCCCAGCCCCGGCCTGCACACGTGCAACCGCAAGACGCTCGCCCTGGGGGGACGCCGCTGGCGAATGATTGACCAACAGCGTCCCGTTTGGAGCGACTCCCAACTCCGCTGAGCATCGTTACCGTTGTCCCATGACGGATCTGCGCCGGGCACCGGTGGACGAGGTGCTGGTACGTGTCGAGACGGCCTTGGGCACGCAACTCGACAGGGCGACAGTGGTCCGCAAACGCCGATCCGTGGGAGCCGGCACGGCGCGTGGCACGTGGGTACGCATCGAGCGGCGAGGGCTCGATCGAATCGGTGCCCAGGGCTGGGACGGCACCCCCTCCGCTGAGGCCCTGCGAGGGATTGCGAAGCCCGCGTGGCTGGCCGGCATCGCCTGGCGGGATGAGGTCGAGCCAGTGATGTGGCGGGCCGATGAAGCCGAACTACTGCCATCCGCCCCAGCGGGGTCCGCAGTTGTGACCGAGGGTCCCGACCTGCCGCCCAGCTGGTGGCCGGAGCTGAACGCCTCTCTCGATGCGCTCGCGAGGCAGCGGACGAATCGGATCGCCACGCCGGACACGGAGACGATCACCCAGGAGCTGGTGACTCGGACGATCCATCAGGTGTTCCCGGGCATCGACGCCACGGTGAGCGAGTGGTGTCCGGCGCATGCGGATCTGAACTGGGCGAACGTGACGGCGCCCGAGTTCTGCGTCTTCGACTGGGAAGACTGGGGTATGGCCCCGCGTGGTCTGGACGCTGCCACGCTGTGGGCGGCGTCGCTTGCCGTGCCTGCGCTGGCTGATCGTGTCCGTGTCGAGCGGAGCGGCGACTTCGCGAGCCGGGACGGCAAGCTGATGACCTTGTTCGTCGCGGCGAAGATCCTCGGGCCGTACGCGCATCCCAAGGACCCTCGCCTTCAGGGCGCCCGCGTGTTGGCGGAGCAGGTGGTGAAGGAGCTTCAAGCGGACTGACGCTGAGCGGGCGCCCGCGAGGCCCTCGCCCGGGTGGGCGAGGGCCTTCGCGCGGTTCAGTGCTGGTCGTCGCGGTCGTCGGGGTGGGGCATCTTGAGGGTGGCGAGGACGCCGAGGGCGACGGTGGTGATGGCGAGGGCGAGGAGGGCGAGGAGGATCGCGCCGACGAAGAACTTCACCGGTGCCGCTCCTCGTCGTCATCGTCCAGGTCGCGGAGCAGGCGGAGGAGGTTGAGCAGAGTGCTGACCGGCGCGTTCCCGAAGTCGATCAGGATGCGTCCGTCGATGGTGGTCCCGCCCGTCGAGGCGGACCCCCAGAGGAGCCCGTGCGGCAGGCCGCGCCTATGCAACTCCCCCAGGAGAGACATGATTTGGGGCTTGGTGTAGTCGCGCATCCGGGGGTCCTCCGGCACGATGGGGTCGCGGGTCACGCACGGGAGTCCAACTCGTACCAGATGGTTTTGCCGCGCTTCTGCGGGTCGACGCCCCAGCGGTGGGTGAGGCCGTCCACGAGCTGGAGGCCCCGACCGGTCTCGGCGAGGTCGGCGGGCGTGCGCGACTGCGGGAGGGCGTCGCTCTCGTCGGAGACGGTGACACGGAGGGTGCGGTCGAGGATGGAGAACCAGACGACGGGCGCGGGGGTGTCGCCGTGCCGCCAGGCGTTGACGATGAGCTCGCAGAGGGCGAGTTCGGCGTTGAAGACGGCGTCGGCGTCCCAGCCGCTGCGGGTCATGGCGTCCCGCAGGGCCTGGCGGGAGAGGGTGAGCGAGGGGGTGTTACGGGTGCACACGGGAACCTCCGGGAGGCTGTGGTGTGGGAGTAAGGGGAGACGACGGATACGTCGCCGTGAGCCAGGCCAGGATGGGGCCGGCTGCTCTGCGGCGCGCGGGCAGAAGGCGCCTACTGCCCTGAACACAGCCATTACTGACGATCCGTCGGATCGAGCTGAGAATGACGATAGCGCATCGACTCTTTAATTAAAGTCGAATGGGAGGAGGTTCCTCCTCACGGGCGACAAGCGCCGCCGAGCCCGGATGGATCCACCGGCGACCGGCGCGGCACACTGGCCTCTGCACCAGCTGAGAGGACGCCATGGCCCTTCGAGTCCCCACCCTCCGTCAGCGACGCCTCGGCGCCGAACTGCGGAGGATGAGAGAGCAAGCCGGCTTCGGCGGCAGCCACCTTGCCCGTCTGCTTGGGGTGACTGCTGCCTTGGTGAGTCAGATGGAGAACGGGAAGTCGGCCGTCAGCGAGGAACGTCTACGTGAGATCGCGGCGGTCTGCGCGTGCGCCAACGAGCCCCTGATCGCCTCACTCGCTGACATGACCCGGGAGCGAGAGACTGGCTGGTGGGAGGAGTACAGCCCGAGGCTGACGACCGACCTGCTCGATGTGGCGGCGATCGAGGCCCACGCCTGCCGGATCTCCACCTACTCGATCACCTTCCTACCCGGGCTGCTCCAGACCCCGGCCTACGCCGCTTCGGTCTTCGCTCGCGCGATCCCGCCACTGCCGCAGCCCGATGTCGACCTCCGCTTGGCCTTCCGCTTGCGGAGGCAGCAGGTCGCACGGGACGGCGTCACGCCCTACACCGCGTTCATCCACGAAGCCGCACTCCGCATGCAGTTCAGCGGACCGGCGGCGCTCGCCGAGCAACTCGGCGCCCTCATCGAGCATTCCGAGAGCCCCGGCATCTCGGTCCGAGTCGTGCCGTTTAAGATCGAATCGCTGCCTGGCCCCAGCGAGAACTTCGTCCATATCGCGGGCCCGGTGCCTGAGCTGGACACCGTGCAGATCGACATCAGCTTCGGGTGTCCGCTCTTCGACGCACCCTCGGACCTGGCAAGTTACCGCGAGATCCTCGACAGGATGGCGTCTGTGGCTCTCTCCGAAGATGACTCGCGAGACTTCATCCGATCCATCAAGAAGGAGATAGAGGGCAATCATGAGTAGCCCTGCATGGCAGAAGTCCAGCTATTCCGGCTCCAGCAACGCATGCGTTGAGGTGCGGGCCGCTGATGGGGTGATCGAACTTCGCGAGTCCGACGAAGGTGCGGTCATCGTCCGCACCGCCCACCTCAAGTTCGCCGCCTTCCTCCAGGGCGCCAAGGCCGGCGAGTTCGACCACCTCACCACCAACCCCTGAAGGGAACGCACATCGCCCCCGTCGAGCCGGTGCTCGACGGGGGCGACATGAACCCGGCGTACAGGCCGACTCTGACGATGCCCCGGGGGTGGCGCTCTCAGGCCCCTTGAAGACGGCCACGGGCCGCTTCGATCTCGTTTCGGGCCGCAGTACCGAACACCGCTTGGTCCCGCAGAGCGGCGAACACGCGGACGAAGTACGAGATGTTCTCGGGCCTGGACGTCTGGAACGCCCCCGACCAGAACTCCTGCTTGAGCAAGCTCTCGTCGAACAGGTAGAAGCCCTCGCCAGGGTAGAGCGACCGTGGCCGACCTTGCGGGATGATCCCGATGGACACGTACGGGAGCCTGGACACTTCCAGGAGGTGGTCAAGTTGCCTGTTCATCACCTCAGCACCACCCGTATTGTTAGTTAGCGCTGAGGCTTCCAGGAGGAACGAGAATATCGGCGCCCCGGTGCCGAGGAACCGCTTCCGGACCACGCGGTTCTGTGCCGCTTCCTCCACGTCATCCAACGGCAGGCCGTGCAGCTTGGCATGGATGGTGAACTGCGCCTTGGCGTACTCGACCGTCTGTAGGAAACCGGGGACGAACAGCGACTCATACACCCGGAGCAGCTTGGTCTTCGCGTACAAGTCCATGGCTTGGAACTGGAGACGCTTCATCCCCGGTCGGTGCCATCGCTTGTAGTCGGTCCACATCTGCTCGATCTCACGACTCATCGCGATGAGTTCGGGAGTCTGCCCCTCGACGGCACAGGCCGTTGCCCATCGTCGGATGTCTTCCTCGGTCGGGATCTGCGTCCCGTGCTCGATCTTCGACACCTTGGTCTTGTGCCAGCCACAGCACTGCGCGAGCTCGACACCCGAAAGGTGGGCATCCCGACGGAGTTCTTTGAGCTGAGTCCCGAAAGCGCGCCTTGCGGACTCGGATGGTTCCTGGTCGGACATGTCGCTACGGCTTGTACTCGCCATTGGGGACGCCGAGCGACCATGCCTGCTCGAACGCCTCGTTGCAGAACCGGATCACGTCCGGATCGGTCGAGAGCTGGATGTCGGTCTGTTGGTTGTCTCCCCCGATGAGGTTGAAGACCACCAGGTCATCCCGGATCAGGCAGTCGTTCCCCGGCAAGGGCAGCACCGATACGAGACGGCGGGGAAGCCAACGAAGACGTTCCGTGGGGTCGGCCAGCTCGACCGCCATCCGCTGGTAGTCCGAGAGGGGTTCGGAGACGACCCGTACACGCCGGTAAGGGAATCCGGCAGCGGCCTTCCCGGCCAGGAACGCACGATTCCCACGCATCGTCTCCTCGACCGTCTCACGGTCGCCTGAGCGCCACGCCTCGAACAATGGGCGATCCACCTCATAGAAGTCCCGTAGCTCAAGCTTTCGGACCTCTTGGACGGGCTCACCGAACAGCAGCTCAATTCGGCGTGCTGCCGAGATCAATTCCATAACGCTCCCTGACGTACTTCCGCACGAACGCATCCATGGTCCGCCCGGACATCTCCCCGAACGTCTCGTCGTCGGCAAGGGCGGCGAGCTGATCCCGAACCTTCGGCCCGCGCTTCTTGAGTTGCACGATCCATGAGTCACGGTCGGTCTCATAGAACGTCTCGCACTCGACGCCGCCCTGAGAATTGGGGTCCGTGCAGAAGAACGTAGCGGTCAAGTCGTCGCCGTCGCTGCTGTGTTGCCGCATGTTGCTCCCCCCGCGATCCGGCCGCATGTCATCTCCGACCTTCGCCCTACGACCACCCCAAGGTCAAGCGTTCGACGGCACCGAAGCTCGCTCAGACGGGTTCCAGCAACTATGAGCAACTTTGTTGAGTGCCGCTGGCCGAGGTTCGTACGGTCTACTCCACGCCCCTACGCATCGGCGAAGGAGAGGGAGCCAGGTATGTCCGCTGCTGTGAGGTCCGCCGGTTCGCACCGGAGCAGGGAACGTGCCAGTCCGCAGAAGATGACCGTGATCCTGAACGAGTACCGGGTGGCACAGTCGGAGTCCCGGCCGGTGCGGTACCCGCTGCCGCCGGGGTGTGGGTGTCCCCGGTGTCGCGCTGGGGGCTCCGGTGAATGACGCGGTCGCCCTTCCCCCGCCGACCGAGGCAGGCGAGTCCTCGACGTCCGCCGAGCCGCCCAACACCCCGGAAGCGCCGGATGCCGTGAGCGCCGTTGTGGAGCGGTTCAGGACCCTGCGTGCCGAGCCCATGCGCCACCGACACCAGCACTGAGCCGGCCGCAGCCGGTTCATGAGCAGAGCGGAGGCACCACTTGAACACCATCGACCTTCTCAGGTCGCCGAACACCGTGCTGGCCAACGCCGTTGACGACGCCCTGGACGTGCTCCGTCCCCGCCTCCTGGAGGCCGGGACGGAGCGGATCGAGTTCACCGTGGGGACGCAGCTCAACGGGCGTCCGCACATCGGCACGCACCTGGTGCAGAGCCTGTCGTTCCTGGTCGCCGAGCGGGCCCGCGATGAGTTCGGGGTCGAGACAGCCGTGGACTTCGTGGCTCTGGACAACGCCCCGGCGGAGACGATCACCGACGGCGGCCGGATGTACCAGCTCACCTACCACCACCAGCTCGGTGATCACGGCATCCGCGCCCTGGTCGCCGAGTACTACGCCCCTCTTCTGGACGCGATGACCAGCCGCACGGGCGTGGAGTACCGGGTCAGCACCTACACCGAGCAGCAGGCGAGCCCGGAGTTCCGGGCCGAGTTCCTGCGGACGCTGGAGTTCCTGGATCAGATCCGGTTCTGGCTGGCTCCGGCCAGCGGTACGGCACACATCCGGCTGCCGTGTCCGGTGTGCGGGTGGGCCCAGAAGTACGCCGACCACACGCGGCTGCTGGAGTTGGACGACTCGGGGGCACTGTTCGAAGCGATGTGCCACGAGCACGGCCGCTACGAGGCGGACGTTACGCCGCTCGGCGGCGGGTACCTGGACCTCTCCACCCTGTACCGCAACGTGGTCAAGGAACGGTCCTACCGCCCCGACGACGGCACGTTGCACGTGATGGTGAAGGGCGGCGACTGGGCGTTCGGCTGCCAGCTGGTGGACGGCGCCCACGTCGCGATCGGGGCGCCGGCCGCTCCGGTGCCGCTGCGCGTCTTCACCCCTCAGATCCTCGGCAGCGACGGCGGGAAGCTCTCCAAGAGCCTCCTTCGCGCGGCTGCCGAAGCCGGAGACGCGACGGGAGGCAGCACCGCGGAATGGCTGCTCGACCCGGGCACCTGGCCCGGCACGCAAGCGGACTACGTCGAAGCGCTCACGGGTGCCGGTGAGCTGATGCTCAGCAGCCCGAGGCACTTCTTCCGGTCCTACACCACGACCGCATTGGAAGCCCTGATGACCACCCGCCAGCCTGCCAGGAACCAATCCCAGGCGCATGGCCGTCCCCGCAACATCCAGATCTACAAGCAGTACTTCGACCTGATCGCCGACGGCTCCAAGACCGTCGAAGTCCGGGTCGCCTACGCCTCGATGAAGCGAATCAGGGTCGGGGACCTGCTCAACTTCACCTGTCGTGGCGAGGAGCGCCTGACCAAGGTGAAGCGCATCGGCACGTACAGGACCTTCAAGGAGATGTTCGGCACCGAGGACGTGAAGGCGGTCAACCCGCACGCGACCGAGGCCGAGCAGTTGCGGGCGATCCACGCGATCTTCCCGCCGGAGAAGGAAGCCCTCGGCGTGATCACGTTCGAGATCGAGCGAGTGAACCCCGGTGAGTAGGCGAAGGCGGGTACTGGTCGTCTGCAAGGGGAACCACTGCCGTTCCCCGATCGCCGCCCTGATCATCGCGGAGCGGTCCGGGGGCGCGCTGGACGTGCGCTCGGCGGGCACCCGCAACTGGCACGTGGGCAAGCCCGCGCACCCGCTGATGATCGAGGCCGCTTCCGCCTTCGGCTACGACCTGACCGGCCACCGGGGCCAGCTCCTGGACGAGGGGCTGCTCGGCTGGGCTGACGACGTGATCGCGGTCGACGACGAAACGGCGCTCGCGGTCGAAGCCACCGCTGACTCCGACCAGCCGGTGAGGATCCTCGGCTCGGGCATCACCGACCCGTGGGGCGGCGGTCCCGAGGACTTCGCTGCTGCCGTCCTGGAGATCCAGGAAGCCACGGCCCTGTTCTACGCGGCCTAATCGCCATCCCGAGCAGCCCGGGCTGCCCGTCGCTCCCCCGTGGCGCTAACGGTCAGTTCGAGCAGATGAGAGAACCGCCCCGGCCGAGAAGGCCGGGGCGGTTTGCTTTGTTCGAGCGACGTGATGCGTGACGGCTGGCCGAGGTGCGGCGATCGCGTGGCGATCTGGCTCCGCCGAACGGCATCACCGCAGGTCATAGCCCATATGGCGACAGTTCCAGCCGCTCAGGCCTCCCGAACCCCCGCGCGCCAGACCGCGGCCGTCAGGGGGACACCCGGGCGGTAGGCCAGGTGTACACCCGTGCACTGATCACCGCCGCGATCGACACGCTGGGGTGAGGCATCCGCAATTCTCCGCAACTTCCTTGAGCAATACGAGAATTGGTCCGTAGATTTCACAGAGCCGCCGGGCAGCTCCCGGCGCCACCAGGTGCCCCAACAACAGTCGGAGGAACCATGGCAACCGCAGTTGCACCCGCCGACCCGATCGTCGGCCCGCTCCGGAACGTGCGCGACCACATCCCCACCGACCTGTGGGACAAGCAGATCGGCCTCCTGATGCGCGACTACCCCTACGACACCGTCATGGCCGCCCGCGTCCTCGGCCAGGGCTACGCCTACCTGCTGACCGCGATGGCCCACCGCAGCGAACACCTGGGCCTCGGCCCCAGCTCGCTGGTGGACATCGGCGTCCACACGATCATCCTGGACACCGTCGCCTACGCCGAGCTGTGCCAGAAGCACAACAACGGCCACTTCCTGCACCACGTGCCGGCCGTCGAGTACAAGGACGACGGCACCGTGCTGCGCACCCGCCCAGCTCATAGCAGCAGACGGCTGGGACGTGGACCTGCCGCTGTGGGCGGATGCCTCCAAGTGCAGCCCCTGCCACCCCGGCAACGACTCGCACTGACCGGACAGTTGCGGTGGCCCCGAGCTCAGTCCGGGGCCACCGCGACCCGGAAGGGTGGAGTTCACCCAAACCCCTGCGCCGGCGCACGCCGGACGCGAGGATGACCCGGGTGACGACCACCTCACCCGCCCACTCCGGTGTGCCGGACCTCTGGCATCACTACGGCCGCACCCGCGCTGACACCAACCGGACCGTCCCCGGCGCCTTCCACTGGGTCTGGGCCCAGGACGGCGGGCCGGAAACCGAGGTGCTGGGGGACGTCACCGGCCTCGTCGTGGCGGACCTCGGCGCGGGTGCCGCCCGTCATGCCGCGCACCTCGTCGCCCACCACTCTCCGGCGCGGGTCGACGCGATCGACGCCTCCCCCGCCCAGCACGCGATGGCCTGCGACCTCTACGGCCACCTCGTACCGCGCCTGCGCACGGTGCGCGCCGGCGCGACCGCGCACCTGGAGGCGCATCCAGACGAGTACGACGTGCTCTACTCGGTGTTCGGCAGCCTCGACTTCGCCGACCCTCGGCAGCTGCTCCCGGCCGCTGCCCGCGCCCTGCGACCCGGCGGACTGCTGGCCGCCTCCACCTTGGGCCACTACCTCGGTGGAGCCCCCACTGAACCGGACGTCCAGCACGCCGACGTTCCGGCCCGCACCCCGGACGGCGCCCCGGCAACCATGCGCCGCTGGGTTCTCCGTAAGGTGTTAGGTGGCCCGGGAGGGCCGGATGTGGCTGATGGGTTCTTGCCGACCGTGGCTTCCCTGGAGTGGCCGTCCGGCTCTCCGGG
>NZ_JBHXMU010000101.1:0-22833 GCF_042720685.1 Kitasatospora sp. NPDC058492 | reverse complement strand
GTCACCCGAGCTGATCGTCGTCCTGCTGGCGATCTGGCGGGCCGGCGCCGCCTACCTGCCGCTCGACCCCGGCCACCCGGCCGACCGGCTCGCCTACCAGGTGACCGACGCCGGAGCCGCCCTCGTCGTGGTCGCCGAACGGAACCCGTTCGGCACCGAAGCGCCCGTCCGCCCCGTCACCCTGGACGAACTCGACCGGCCGGCCGCCGAGAGCGGCCCGCTGCCCGCCGCCGACCCGGACCGCCCCGCCTACGTCATCCACACCTCCGGCTCCACCGGCCGCCCGAAGGCCGTGCGGGTCGACCACCGCAACCTCGCCGCCGTCACCGCGGGCTGGCGCGCCGAGTACCGCCTCGACACCGAGGCCCGGGTGCACCTCCAGATGGCCGGGACCGCCTTCGACGTGTTCTCCGGCGACCTCGCCCGGGCGCTGAGCACCGGCGGCACCCTCGTCCTGGTCGACCGCGACCTGCTGTTCGACACCGCCCGGCTGTACCGCACCATGCGCGAGGAGGCCGTCGACTGCGGCGAGTTCGTGCCCGCCGTCGCCCGCGGCCTGCTGGCCCACTGCGAACGCGAGGGCCTGCGGCTGGACTTCCTGCGGCTGCTGGTCGTCGGCTCCGACTCCTGGAAGGCCGCCGAGCACCGGCGGCTGCGCGCCCTGTGCGGGCCGGACACCCGGCTGGTCAACTCCTACGGCCTGACCGAGGCCACCATCGACACCAGCTACTACGAGGGCGGCGCGGACGCCCTGGAGCCCGGCCGGATGGTGCCGATCGGCCGGCCCTTCCCCAACAGCGCGCTGTACATCCTCGACCACTACGGCGAGCCGGTACCGCCCGGCGTGCCCGGCGAGCTGTGGATCGGCGGCGCCGGTGTCGCCGCCGGCTACCCGAACGACCCGGAGCAGACCACCCGGCGCTTCACCACCCTGGAGCTCGACGGCCCGCCCGTCCGGCTCTACCGCACCGGCGACCTCGGCCACTGGGACGCCCACGGCACCGCCCACCTGCTCGGGCGGATCGACAACCAGGTCAAGGTGCGCGGCCACCGGATCGAGATCGGCGAGATCGAGGCCCACCTCACCGCCCGCCCCGAACTCGCCCAGGCATGTGTGACGATCCGTCAGGACATCGCCGGCGAAGCCGTGCTGGCCGCCTACCTGGTCCCCGCCGAGGGGACCACCCTGGACCGCCGGGAACTGCGCCGCCACCTGGCCGAGCACCTGCCCACCGTGATGATCCCCTCCCACCTCACCGAACTGCCCGCCCTGCCGCTCACCCCCAACGGCAAGGTCGACCTGGCCGCCCTGCCCGAGCCCCGGGTCGACACCGGCGACGCGCAGCACGAACCGCCCGTCACCCTCTACGAGATCCGCACCGCCGAGCACTGGAGCAACCTGCTCGGCGTGGCGGAGGTCGGCCTCCAGCACGACTTCTTCGAACTCGGCGGCAGCTCCATCCGGCTGATCGAGCTGATCCACCACCTGCAGACCGAGTTCAACATCAGCATTCCGGTCGGCCTGCTCTTCAAGGTCACCACCCTGCACGGGATGGCCCGCACGCTGGAGCAGATCATCACCGGCGAAGTCGCCGGCGGCCAGCCGTACCTCTGGTTCAACCCCGGGGCGCCCGAGGGGCGGACGGTGTTCTGCTTCCCGCCGGCCGGCGGCCACGGCCTGGTCTACCGCCAGCTCGCCGCCCACCTGCCCGACCACCGGCTCGCCGCCTTCAACTACCTCACCGGCGACGACAAGACCGCCCGCTACGCCGACCTGGTCGAGGAGCTGGAGGAGTCGGGGCCGTACGTCCTGCTCGGCTACTCGCTCGGCGGCAACCTCGCCTTCGAGGTGGCCCGGGAGCTCGAACGCCGAGGCCGTACGGTCAGTTCCGTCCTGGTGGTGGACTCCTACCGGATCCCCGAGCCCTTCGAACTCGGCGAGGAGCACCTGGCCGTCTTCGAGCGCGAACTCCACGAGCACCTGCACCGGCACACCGGCTCCCGGATCGTCGCCCAGGAGACCCTCGAACAGGCCCGGGACTACCTGGCGTTCTGCAGCCGTACCCCCAACCTGGGCGTCCTGAAGGCCCCGCTCAACGTCGTCTGCGAACGGGACCGGCTGGCGCTGCACGCGGGCGGCGAGCACGGCTCCTGGCACGGCGCCTCCAGCGCCGGCACCGCCGTCCACGCCGGGCACGGCAGCCACGCCGAGATGCTCGACGCCGAATTCGCCGCCCGCAACGCCGAACTGGCGGGCGCCATCCTGGCCGGAGGCACCGCCGATGGCCGGGCCTGAGCGCGGGCCGGACTGGTCGAGCCGGGAGCGGGCCCCCGGCGGCCCGCCCCGGGTCATCGTGATCGGCGCGGGCATCGGCGGGCTCTCCACCGGCTGCTACGCGCAGATGAGCGGGCTGGAGACCCGGATCTTCGAAAAGCACGTGCTGCCCGGCGGCTGCTGCACCGCGTGGTCCCGGCACGGCTACCTGTTCGACTACTGCATCGACTGGCTGATCGGCACCGCCGAGGGCACCGGGGCGAACCAGGTGTGGCGCGAACTCGGCGCCCTCGACGGCAAGTCGATCACCCGCTTCGACGTCTTCAACCGCGTCGTCGACGAACACGGCCGCGCCGTCACCTTCTACGGGGACCCGGACCGGCTGGAACGGCACCTGCTGGCCACCGCCCCCGGCGACGCCAAGCCGATCCGCGCCTTCTGCCGGGACCTGCGCCGCTTCGCCGCCATCGACCTGCCCTGGGACCTCACCCCGCCGCCGCTGCGCGGCCCGGCCGAGCGGCTGCGCACCCTGCGCACCGTGCTGCCCGCGTTCCGGCTCTTCTGGCGGACCGCGACGACCCCGATGAGCGGCTTCGCCGAGCGCTTCCAGGACCCCCTGCTGCGGCGGGCACTGCCCAACATGTTCCTCCAGGAACCGGCCGGCTTCCCGCTGCTGCCGTACCTGTACACCCTGGCCGCCGCGCACAACGGCAACGCGGGCTTCCCGCAGGGCGGTTCACTCGGGCTGGCCCGCTCGGTGGAGGAGCGCTACACCTCGCTCGGCGGGGTGATCGGCTACCGCTGCCGGGTGGAGCGGATCCTGGTCGAGGGGGACCGCGCCGTCGGCGTCCAACTCCGGGACGGCTCCCGGCACTTCGCCGACCACGTGGTGGCCGCCTGCGACGGGCCGACGGTGCTCGACCGGCTGCTCGAAGGCCGCTGGTCCAGCCCCGCCACCGACCGGCTGTACGGCGAGCTGCTGGACAAGCCCGGCAACCTGTACCCGGCCGTGGTCTCGGCCTTCGTCGGCGTGGACGGCCCGCTGCCCGAGGGCGAACCGCACAGCACCACCTACCTGCTGACCCCCGAGCAGGGCGCCCGGCTGCCCGGCTCGCTCCAGCACAGCCTGGTCGTCCAGATGCGGTCGGACTACGCGGAGGGCTTCGCGCCGCCCGGCAAGTCGGTGCTGCACTGCACCTACTTCAGCGACTACCGCTCCTGGAAGGACCTGCGGGTCAGCGACCGCCGTGCCTACCGGGCGCGCAAGCAGGAAGTCGCCGCGTTCGTCCGGGAGTTCCTGGAGCGGACGTACCCGGGGCTCGGCCGCCGGATCGAACTCGTCGACGTCGCCTCCCCGGTGACCACCGAGCGGTTCACCGGCAACACCTACGGCAGCATCCTCGCCTGGCAGGCCTTCTCCGAGGCCGAGGACGCCGCCAACCGGCTGGTCAACCGGGACCGGATGCGGCTGCCCGGGCTGCGCGGCTTCTCGATGGCCGGCCAGTGGGCCGGCCTCGGCGGCCTGATCCGCGCCGCCACCAGCGGCCGGTACGCCGCGCAGTACCTCTGCCGGGAGCTCGGCCGGCCGTTCCTGGCCTGGCCCAGCGACAACCAGGAACCTTGGCACACGGGCAAGTTGGGCAAACTGCCGCAACTCGACCGGGCCACCGTGGGAGTGCCGGAATGACCGGAACGAGTACCAGCAGGCAGACCATGGTGATCGTCGGGGGCGGGCTGGGCGGTCTGTCGACCGGCTGCTACGCGCAGATGAACGGCTACCGCACCACCGTCCTGGAGATGCACGAACTCCCCGGCGGCTGCTGCACGGCCTGGGACCGCGGCGAGTTCACCTTCGACTGCTGCGTGAGCTGGCTGCTCGGCAGCGGCCCGGGCAACGAGATGCACCAGATCTGGCTCGAACTCGGCGCGCTGCAGGGCAAGGTGATGCGCAACTTCGACGTCTTCAACGTGGTGCGCACCCGGGACGGCCGCGCTGTCTACTTCTACTCCGACCCCGACCGCCTCGAAGCGCACCTGCTCGACCTCGCCCCGGAGGACGCCCGGCGGATCCGGCAGTTCTGCGAAGGGCTGCGCAAGTTCCGCCGCGCCCTGGTCCGTTACCCCTTCCTCAAGCCGGTCGGACTGATGGGCCGGGCCGAACGCTGGCGGATGCTCGCCTCCTTCCTGCCGTACTTCAACGTCATCCGGCGCTCGATCACGGTGCTGATGAGCGACTACTCGGCGCGTTTCCGGAGCCCGCTGCTGCGCGAGGCGTTCAACTTCGTCCTCTACGAGCAGCACCCCAACTTCCCGGTGCTGCCCACCTACTTCCAACTCGCCTCGCACGCCGGGCAGTCGGCCGGGGTGCCGGAGGGCGGCTCGCTCGGGCTGGCCCGCTCGATCGAGCAGCGCTACCGGCGGCTCGGCGGCGAGATCAGCTACAACACCAAGGTGGCCGAGATCCTGGTCGAGCAGGACCGGGCCGTCGGGGTGCGGCTGAGCGACGGCCGGGAGATCCGGGCGGACATCGTGGTCGCCGCCTGCGACGGACGCACCACCATGCTGGACCTGCTCAAGGGCCGCTACCTGAACGACACCTACCGCCGGCTGTACACCCGGACCATCACCGAACCCGGCATGGTCTTCCCCGGCTACCTCACCGTCTTCCTGGGCCTGCGCCGCCCCTTCCCGGCCGGGGACCCGTGCACCACCTACCTGCTGGAGGACAAGGTCGCCGACCGGCTCACCGGCATCCGCCACCCCAGCATCAACGTCCAGTTCCGCAGCCGCCACTACCCCGAGCTGTCGCCCGCCGCGACGACCGTCGTCTACGCCAGCTACTTCTGCGACATCGCCCCCTGGCGGGAGTTGAGCACCGGCCCGGAGCAGGCGCCGCGGCTGCGGCGGGGCGAGGAGCTGCACACCCTGCCGGTGGGGCGCGGCCGCGAGTACCAGCGCGAGAAGCGCCGGGTGCGGGACGCCATCGTGGAGTTCCTGGACGGGCACCACCCCGGTCTGCGGGACGCCGTCGCGGTCAAGGACGTGTCCACCCCGCTCACCCAGGTCCGCTACACCGGCAACTACGACGGCACGGTGCTCGGCTGGCAGCCGTTCGTGGAGAGCGGCGAGACCCTGGAGGAGGAGATCAAGCGCAACGGGCCCGGGCTGCCCGGCCTGGCGAACTTCTACCTCTCCGGCGTGTGGGCGACCACCGGGGGACTGATCCGGGCGGCCGCCGCTGGCCGGCACGTCGTCCAGTTCATCTGCCGCGACGACGGCCGGCCGTTCACCGCCGCCGTGGACGACAGCGCGCCGCCGCCCACCCTGGTCATCGAACCGGTCGGGCCCGCCGACCGGCGGTTTGGAGTCACCTCATGAGGGTCGAGAAGTGGGTCGTCCGCGAGCACGTGGACGGCGTGCCGGACGTCGAGCGGATGTACCGGAAGGTGGTCGAGGAGGTGGACGTCCGCCTCGCCGCGGACGAGATGCTGCTGCGGACCAGGTACGTCTCGGTCGACCCGTACCTCCAGGGGATCGCCCTGGACACCCCGATCGGCGACCACATGGGCGCGGACTCCATCATGGAGGTGGTGGAGGCCGGGCCGGACGCCGCCTTCGCCGTCGGTGACCTCGTGCAGGGCTTCGGCGGCTGGCGCAGCCACGTGATCAGCAACGGCGCCCCGGCGCTCTGGCAGACCGGCACCTTCCCGATGGTCTTCCCCGCCTACCGGCGGCTGGACCGGGGCGACTACGACGACGCCCTGCCGCTCTCCACCGCCCTCGGCGTCCTCGGCGGCCCGGGGATGACCGCCTGGGGCACGGTCGAGAAGTTCCTGAAGGTCCGGCCGGGGGACACCGTGCTGGTCAGCGGGGCGTCCGGGGCGGTCGGCTCGGTGGTCGGACAGCTGGCCCGGCACCGGGGGGCCCGGGTCATCGGCACCACGGCCACCCCGGCCAAGGCCGCCCGGCTGCGTGAGCTGGGCTTCGACGCGGTCCTGCTCTACCGCGACGGCGACGACCCCGAGCGGCTGCGGGAGGAAATCGCCAAGCTCGCCCCGGCCGGCATCGACCGCTACTTCGACAGCCTCGGCGGGGCGCTCACCGACGCGGTCTTCTCCCAGCTCGCCGTGGACAGCCGGGTCGCGGTCTGCTGGCAGTGGGGCAGCCAGGTCGGCGGCGACTGGGCGGGCCCGCGACTGCTGCCGATGATCATGTTCCCGCGCACCACCATCCGCGGCATCTTCTCGCTGGAGTGGTTCACCGAGGAGAACTGGTCGGCGCTGCGGCAGGAACTGGGCGCCCTCGTCCGCAGCGGCGACCTCGGCTACCAGCAGACCGTCCACCGGGGCTTCGACAACATCCCGGCCGCCTACCGCAGCCTGTACGTGGACCGCTCCGCGAACCGGGGCAAGGTGCTCGTCGAACTCTGAGCCGGGCGGTCCGCGGGGCCGGCCGGGGCGGGCGGTTCGTGGGCCCGCCCCGGCCGGGCGCAGGTCAGTTCAGGGTGAACCAGGTGGAGCGGGACTTCTTCCACTCCGGCTGGGCGAGGTCCTTGGCGGCGGTGCCGTCGCCGTACAGGTCGGCGGAGCCGTCGTCGGTGATCAGCTGGGCCCGGGCGCCGGGGGCGTC
This sequence comes from Kitasatospora sp. NPDC058492, assembly GCF_042720685.1. Lineage (NCBI taxonomy): Bacteria > Bacillati > Actinomycetota > Actinomycetes > Kitasatosporales > Streptomycetaceae > Kitasatospora > Kitasatospora sp. NPDC058492. Next base: position 15,929 of record NZ_JBHXMU010000101.1, on the reverse strand, counting down.
CAGGTTCGGCACGTCCGGGACGGCCTCCCAGGCGCCGGCGTCGCTGGTCGGCAGGTCGACCAGCTTGACCGGCTGGGAGCCCGGCTGCCCGTTCCAGCGGTAGAGGGCGTACGGGGCGGAGTTGTCCTCGGCGGACCAGGAGCCGGCCACGATCAGGTACTGGCCGAGGTCGTTGCGGCGCAGGTCGCGGATGGAGAGCCCGCCGAGGTCCAGCTCGACCGGCTCGCCGAACGTCGCGTGCGAGGCCGAACCGGACAGCAGCGACGGGAGGTTGGTGACCGGGACGAGCAGCGCGCGGCCGCCGGTGACCGCCGGGGTCAGCGGCGCGCGGAAGCCGATGTACGCGGTGGTGGTGCTGCCCGGGGCGAACTCCAGCCCCTCGACGTTGAATCCGTCGATCTGCTTGGGCGCCTGGCCGTCCGCCGCGCCCGCCGCGAAGCCGTAGCGGTCGCCGTGGGCGCCGTCCCAGGCGATCAGGTCGTCGCGCAGGCCGTGGTACGAACCGGCCAGCGACAGCTGGGTGTTGGCGCCCGAGCCGGTGACCTTCGTGGTGAACACGGTGTGCCGGTCCGGCTTGACCTTGCCGTCCTTGTTGTTGCCGAGCGAGCCCGTCCAGTAGATCGTGTCGCCGACCCGGGCCGCGGCCTCGATGTCGATCTCCTTGGAGACGCCGAGCGCGGAGCTGAAGTCCCAGGTGCGGACCGGCGCGCCGGAGGCGTTGCGGTCGTACAGCCGCAGCACGTTGGACTCGTCGTCGCCCACCAGGATGTAGCCGCCGCCCGCGTCCACCGCGGCCGAGGCGTCGCTGGAACCGGTCAGGTAGCGGCTGGCGGCCGGGAACTGGACGGCGGGGGAGGCCGCGTAGTGCAGGGTGCGGGTCGCGGTCTTGCCGCCCAGGCCGGTCACCTTGATGGTGAGGTCGGTGTAGCCGACGCCCTGCGCGGCGACCGCCAGGGTGCGGGTGCCGCCGGTGCCCGTCACCGCCACGTCGCCGGTCCGCGCGACGGCGCTGCGGGTGCTCGCCGAGGCGGCGACGGTCAGCGCCGAGGCCGCGGCCCCGCTCTGCGCCACCGCCACGGACACCGTCGGATCGCCGGTGGCGCCGACCGCGCCGGACAGGTAGCCGGCCGAGAAGGTGATCGTCGGAGTGCCGTACGAGGCCGCGGAGGCCGGGACGACCGGCAGGGCGAGTACGGGCACCGCCGCGACGGCGACGGCCAGCGGCAGCAGACGGCGGGGGGAACGGGACACGGTGACAGCCCTTCGACGCACGGGGAGGAGCGGGGGCGGTGCGGATCCGGACCAGCCTGGGCGGCCGCGGCGAACGCCAACCCTACGCCGGAGAACCGGACGGCGAACAGCAGGCCTCCAACGGCGGGCGGGAGTTGGGGGAGAGGCCCGCTAGCCGCGGATTCCGGCCGTGTGCAGGCGGCGGCGGACCTCGTCCCACTCCGGGGCGACCGGCGCGGTCGACCGCGCGCCGACGCCCCGGTCCTTGAAACCGCTGGACGTCGACACGCACACCACCGGCCCCTCGGCCTCCCCGAGGCCCTCGACGCCGCCGAGGCTGCGCAGCCCCGCGAGCCCGGCCGCCGCGGACAGCTCCGTCCAGAGCCCGGAGCGGGCCAGTTCGGCCTGGGCGGCCGCGAGTTGGCCGTCGTCCAGGGTCAGCACCCGGCCGCCGCTCTCGCGGACCGCGACCACGCCCCGGTAACCGCCGACCGGGGAGGCGATCGAGTACGCCTCGCTCGGCCCCACCGTCACCCGGGCCGCCGGCAGGCCCTGGCGGACGGCCAGGGCGAGCGGCGCGCCGGACGCGGACTCGCAGGCGACGATGCGCGGCACCCGGTCGGCCAGGCCGAGCCGGTGCAGTTCGCTGAAGCCCTTCCAGACGCCGAAGAGCAACTCCCCGTAGCCGGTGGGCACGAACACCGCGGCCGGCACGCCGATGTCCCGGAAGATCTCGTACGCCACCGTCTTGTAGCCCTCGGGGCCGTACGCGTGGCCGGTGTGGGTGGTGGTGAGATTGCTGACCGGGTGCAGGCCCAGCCGGTCCACGACCTGGCGCAGCAGCGGCCAGCGGGCCTCCCACGGCACCGGCAGCACGACGGCGCCGTAGGCGTTGAGGAACGCGTCGACGGCCGGCGGCAGGTCGGGCCCGGTGAACACCACGCAGCGCAGCCCGGCCCGGGCGGCGTAGGCGGCGGCGGACGCGCCGTGGTTGCCGGAGGAGGCCACCGCGATCCCGGGCGCGCCGACGCCCACGGCGGCGCTGGTGGTGCAGCGGTTCAACCGGTCCTTGTGGCTCCAGGTCGGGTTGCGGGCCTCGTCCTTGACGTACACCCCCGGTTCGAGCTCGACCAGCGGCGTGCCGCCCTCGCCCAGGCCCGGCGCGAGCAGCGGCGGCAACAGGGGGGCCCACCGCTCCAGCCCGCCGCGCGGCGCCCCGGCGTCCGCCCCCGGGGCGAACAGGGCGGCCGCGTCGGCCTTGAGATAGGCGTAGTCGACCTCGACGGGGTAGGACACGTCCTCGGTGCCGGTGCGGGGACAGCCCGCGGTGAGCGGGGGCCACAACGGGTAGTCGAGGGTGGGATCGCCGAGGGAGCGCTGGCCGGTTGCGAGGGAGCCGTCTGTCGCCATGTCAGGAGCCTAACCGGACCTGCGGCGCCCGGTCCGGCGGATTTCGGGGCTCCTGCGGGGCCTTTGGGGATCCTGCGGGCCGCTCCTGGCTCCTGCGGCCGCTACTGGCCCTGCCGGACGGCCGAGATGTCGAACTCCAGGACGACCTTGTCGCCGACCAGGACGCCGCCGCCCTCCAGGGCCGCGTTCCAGGTCACCCCGAAGTCCTTGCGGCTGATCGTCACCGAACCCTCCAGGCCCACCCGCAGGTTGCCCTGGGGGTCGACGGCATTGCCGGTGTACTCGACGTCGATGGCGACCGGGCGGGTGACGTCCTTGACGGTGAGGTCGCCCGTCACCCGGAACTCGCCGTCCCCGCGCGGCTCGACCGCCGTCGTGGCGAAGGCGATGGTCGGGAACTTCGGCACGTCCAGGAAGTCGTTGGTGCGCAGGTGCTGGTCGCGCTGCTCGACGCCGGTGTCGATGCTGTCGGTCCGGATCGTCACCCGGGCGGTGGAACGGCCCGGGTCGGCGCCGTCCAGGTGGGCGCTGCCCTCGAAGGCGGTGAAGGAGCCGCGGACCTTGGTCACCATGGCGTGGCGTGCCACGAAGCCGATCCGGGTGTGGGCGGGGTCGAGGACGTAGTCCCCGGTGAGATCGGACAGGGAGACGGTCATGGTCGGCTTACCTCCTGGGCCTGTGCGGGGCCTCTCCGGGAAATCGCGGGGGTCGGGTCCTCGGGGGTCGCCGACCTCGGCGGCGGTGCCGCCCCGGTCGCCCCGGACCACGCTAGGTGCTGCGCCCCGTCCCCGCCCGTCGGGCCCGGGCCGCTGTCTTCCACGCGGGTGCCCCCGCCCGGGTGGAAGACAGCGGCATGGGTTCAGCGGTGGCTCGGGAACTGCACCACCTGCTGGTAGGTCGGACGGTTCTGCCAGGTGGTCTTGTCGTCCGTGACACCGCCGAGCGGGCGCTGGATGATCGTGTCGGCGCACCACTGGTCGCCGGCGGAGCAGTCCGCGTCGCCCGGGTAGACCTGGGCCGGGGTCTGGGCGGCCGCCCGCTTCAGGGTGTCCAGCAGCACGCCCCGGCAGGCCGCAAGATCGCCCCCGCCGCAGTACGGGCGGGCCAGCGGGCCGGCCACCTGGTCGCCCAGGACGGACCGCAGGTCCTTGTCCAGGTAGCTCCACCAGCCGTACTGGAAGGCCGAACCCTTGTGCGGGATACCCTCGTTGGCGCTCACGGGGCCGCCACCGGGACCGGTCTGGCCGCCGGAGGGCGACTCGTTGATCTGCAGGGCGCCGGTCAGGGCCGCGAACAGCTGGTCCCCGAGGCCGGGTCGCATGACGCCCTCCGCGACCAGCGGCCACCAGGCGTCCAGGACGCGGATCGCGGCGGCGTCCGCGTAGCCGTGGCTGTCGGGCGACGTCTCCTTCCGCTGGGCGCCGCCGGCCAGCCAGGCCTCCAGCTGCTGGAGCGCGGTGGCGGCGGCCGGATCGGTGACGGGGGCGCTGCGTAGCACCCGGATCAGGTCCGGCAGGACGTCCTCGGCGCGCAGGTCGGCCAGGGCGGCGCCGGCCATGGCCTGGGTGAGCGAGACCCGGCTCGCCTTGCCACCGTTGCGCAGCAGCGTCTTGACCCGGTCGTCGAGCAGGTTGCCGCGGTGCACCGAGCCGTTGCCGAACCCGGCCGAGGTGAAGCCGTCGGCCTGCTTGTTGTTCCAGGAGATGTAGTAGTCCTGGTTGACGGACTGCGGGTGCTCGGCCGCCGGGGTGTACCGGGCGGTGTTGGTGGCGGGGTCGAAGTCGGCCCACTCGTAGGCCGGTTCGGCGCGCAGCGGCAGGCCGGCGTCGACCCCGGGGGCGCGTACGGGGTTGCTGCCGGAGTTGTAGTACGCGATGTCGCGGGAGTCGGCGTAGAACCAGTTGAAGGTGTAGTTGATGTCCTGCGCGGCCTGCTGGAAGCCCGCCGCGTCGTGCACCGCGCCGGGGTCGTTGAGCTCCTGGAAGCCGATGATGGAGTCCGCCTCGTGCCGGTAGGTGGAGCGCAGCGAGGTGAAGGCCACGGGGGCGCCGCCGACCGTGCCGCGGGCGGTCACCAGGCCGTACCTGCTGCGGTACATCACCAGGGTGTAGGAGCCGGCGGCGGTGGAGTCGGCGGTGGTCGGGTTCCAGGTGTTCTTGCGTTCCAGCCGGTCGAAGGGGACGCACTGGCCGTGCCAGAGGTAGGAGTCGGCGGCGGTGGTGGCCGGGGAGCCGTCGGTGGTGCAGAGCGGGACGGCGTAGGTGTCGGTGATGTCCTGCCCGGCGGAGGTGGCGCTCCAGGCGTAGTCCTGGCCGCGGCCGAGCTGCACGTAGAAGCTCAGGCCGGCGAAGGCCGCGCCGCGTGCGCTGATGCCGGGGCCCTGGATCTCCTCCAGCATCAGCAGCTGCGGGGCGAAGTAGCCGGTCTGCGGGCCGAACACGGCGACCGGGTGGCCGTCGTCGGTGTGGGCGCCGGAGACCAGCAGGGCGTTGGACATGCCGTGCTTGGCGGTGAGCAGGTTGCCGGGCAGCACACCCGGGGCGGCGGTCTTCGCGGCGCCGGCGCCCGTGCCGGTGGCGTCGTAGATCATCCGCTCGGGCACCACCGAGCCGGGGTCGGGCAGCGCCTCGCCCTGCGGGGCGTCGGGGACCGGGGCGTAGGGGAAGCGCTGGCCGTCGTGCAGGGTCTGGACGGCCTCCGGGTCGTCGGCCTCGCGCAGCGACTTCCAGACCGCGTCCCCGGCGTCCTTGCCGTAGCGGGCCTCGGCGGCCGACTTGACCTGGGCGGAGGCGAGTTCACCGCCGCCGCCGGAGCCGAACAGGGCGCCGACCACGGAGGCCAGGGCGACCAGGTCGGTCAGCTTGAACGGCTCGATCGACCCGGCGTTGGTGATCGGGTCGATGTGCCCGGTCAGGTCGTACTCGCCGGGGAAGGTGCGGGCGTTGTACGACTCCTTGGCGTACTGGTTGATGCCGTCGAGGTAGGCGTTCGCGTCGGTGAGGGCCTGGGCGGCCCGGCCGCCGCGGGCCGCCAGGGCGTCGATCTGCTGCTGCAGTTCCGCCTCGGTGTACGGCGCGGCCTGCCAGAAGCTCTGCTCCAGCTGGCGGTTGGCGGCGGCGCCGCCGGCGAAGCCGGACAGCTGGCCGCGGCCCACGTGCCGGAACAGGTCCATCACCCACAGCCGGTCCTGGGCGGCGGCGTAGCCCGCGCCGTACTCGGTGCCGTAGCGGGTGGTGCCGGTGATGTGCGGGACGCCGGTGGCCTTGTCGCGGACGATGGTGACGTCGGCGCGCGGGCTGATGGTGCTGGCCACCTGGTCGGCGGGGACGCCGAAGGAGGCGTCGTTGAAGAAGTCGCGCAGCTTGGCCTCGGTCAGGCCCGGGTAGCCGGAGGCGAGGGCGGCGTACGGGCCGAGCTGGTCGTCGGTGTGGGCGGGGCGGCTGCCGAACATCCGGTTGAGCAGGATCTCGGCGAGCGTGGCGTTGCCGTTCTCGCCGGGCGGCAGGATGTCCCGGCAGTGGCCGCCGCAGTAGTCGGCCGCGGTGGCGGTCGGGGCGGCGGGGGCGGCGGCGGTGGGGGTGGTGGTCAGGGCGGCGGTGACGAGCAGGGCCGACGCGGCGGCGGCGGCCGGGAAGCGCAGGGGGTGGGGGCGTAGGCGCAAGGGGAGCTCCTCCGTCGAAGCCACGGGAGCTCGACGGTAGGGGCGTTACTGACCGGTTGGCTAGTGGCGTGCATGCCATTTCCGGTGGGGCGCGGCCGAGTTGGTGATCCGTCGGGACCGTCTACCGCCTACCGTCTGCCGCCCGGAGGCGAGGCGAGGCGGGTGGCGAGGTGGGCGGCGGCGGTGGCGGCGTCGGTGCGGGGGAGGCGGGGGTGGAGGTCGGCGAGGAGGCGGTGGAGGCGGTCGCGGATCGGGCCGGGGGCGGTGGCCACCGAGCCGGTGAGGACCAGGGGTTCGGCGGGGGCGGCGGTGGCGCGGGCGAGGTCGGCCAGGTGGTCGGCGGCGGTGTCGGCGATGGCGCGGGCGGCCGGGTCGCCCTGCTCGGCGAGCCGGGAGACCAGCGGGGCGAGACCAGCGAGCCGGCGGGGCGGGCCGGCGTAGGCCCAGTGGAGCAGGGCGTCGGGGGAGTCGGCGGCGCAGTGGGCGCGGACGGCGGTGCCGAGCGGGCCGGCCGGGTCGGCGTGGGCGTGGCGCAGGGCCTCGCGGCCGAGCCAGAAGCCGCCGCCCTCGTCGCCGAGCAGCCAGCCGAGCCCGCCGCTGCGCGCGAGCGTGCGGGCGCCGGCGAGCCGAACGCAGATCGCGCCGGTGCCCGCGATCAGGACGGTGCCGTGGCCGTCGGTGACGCCGCCGGAGGCCAGGGCCGGGACGGTGTCGGGGACGAGCCGCACCGGGTGGCGGAGGCCGAGGGCGGCCCGGCAGCGCTCGGCGAACGCGTCCGGGTCCGGTAGGGAGCGGTACCCGGCGAGGCCGATCAGGCAGGCGGCGATCCGGTCCGGGCCGCGCCCGTCGAGGGCGGCCGTGACCGCCGCCGCCAGCCGGCCGAGCGCCGGCTCCGGCCCCTCTCCGGCGGGGTTGGCGCCGGGGCTCTCGCCGCGGCCCCGGACGGCGCCCGCGGCGTCCAGGAGGACGGCGCGGGTGTGACTGCCGCCGGCGTCGACGCCGAGGTGGAGGGTGGTCATCGGGCGCCTCCGGTGCGGGCTCGGCGGGTGGCCGGGGTGGTGCTGAGCGGCATCAGGTCGGCGGGGCGGGCGCCGCGGACCTGCGCGAGCGGCTGCCGCCGGCCCTCGGGGCTCCGGAGGGGGCGCCCGTGGGCCGACCGGTCCTCAGCGTAGAGGGACCGCGGCGGAAGGGCGGGCGGTCGTCGCCGTGACGGCCGCGTGGGCGGCCTTGACCAGTGCGGGGAGGTGCTGTTCATCGGTGAGCCAGGCCAGGTGCCCGTCGGGCCGGACCAGAGCGGCGGTGACACCGCGCCAGGCGGGCCGTGACGTGCCGAGCGGCGCGCTGTGCACGGTGACGCCCGGGCTGGTGGCGTGGGCGAGGGCGGCGAACTCGGCGCCGGCCCGGCCGGTGAGGTCGAGCAGGACGTGGCGGCCTCCTCGCATCAGCGTGAACAGGCCGTTGCCGTCCGCGGGCCCGGCGAGCCTCAGGTCCGGCGCCCGGGAGCCGGTCAGCGGGTGCGCCCCGCTGCCGGGGTCGGCCGGGTAGGCGGTCGCGAGGCCGGCCGCGCGACCGGCCAGTTCGTCCGAGAACTCGTCGACGCCGGTGATGAGTTCGGCGAGCAGACCGCGCAGGGCCAGCGTCGTCGGCGAGTGGTCGGTCATCAGCCCGGACTGGGCGTGGGTGGAGCGCAGCAGCTCCACGCCGACCGGGTGGCGCTCGGCGTGGTAGCTGTCGAGCAGGCCGTAGGGGGCGGCGCCGGTGATGGTGCGGGCGAGCTTCCAGCCGAGGTTGGCGGCGTCCTGCATGCCGACGTTGAGTCCGGGCCCGCCGGCCGGGAAGTGCGAGTGCGCGGCGTCGCCCGCCACCAGGACCCGCCCGTGCCGGTACCGGTCGGCCTGGCGGGAGGCGTTGCCGAAGGTGGAGATCCAGCCGGCCTCGCGCATCCCGAAGTCCGTCCCGGTGATCCCGCGGACCTTGGCGCGCAGCTGCTCGAAGGTCAGCGGGCCGGGCTTGGTGTGGACGGTCGCCGTGTCGTTGCCGACCACCCGGTGCACCCCGCTGGGCAGCGGGAAGACCATCACGGTGCCCTGCTCGTTGGAGACGGAGCGCCAGCGCGGCGGTGCGTCGAGCACGGCGTCCGCCATCCAGGCCCAGGCGGTGGCCGGGGTGCCGGGGAAGCCGATGCCCGCCGCCTCGCGCACGGTGCTGCGGGTGCCGTCGCAGCCGACCAGGTAGGCGGTGCGCAGCCGGTAGGGGCCGTCCGGGCCGTGGACGTGAATGGTGACCGCGTCGTCGCCCTGGTCCAGCCCGGTGACGCGGTGTCCGCGCAGCAGCCGGGCGCCGGTCGAGCGGAGGTGTTCGGCCAGCAGCTCCTCGGTGCGCACCTGGGGGAGCGCGAGCGTGAACGGGTACGGCGTGTCCAGCCGGCTGAAGTCCAGCCGGGGCGGCAGGGCGGCGAAGTGCCCGCCGGGGATGCGGACGCCCTCGGCGAGGAAGGGCTCCACCAGGCCGCGGGAGGCCAGCAGTTCCAGGGTGCGCGGGTGCACGGTGGTGGCCCGCGAGTGCGGGTCGGGTTCGGCGCGGCTCTCCAGCACGGTGACCTCGATGCCCTGCAGCCGGAGTTCGGCGGCGAGCCAGAGCCCGACCGGGCCCCCGCCGGCGATGACGACCTGTTCCATGACTCATCCCTCTCTTGGTCAGTGACCAATGACTTGGCTCCAGTAGACTAGGTCAGTGACCAAGAAGCAAGCCCCGGATGCCCCCCGGACCCGACTCGACGCCGACACGGTGGTCCGCGCCGCCCTCGACCTGCTGGACGACAAGGGCGCCGCCGCCGTCTCCGTGCGCGGCGTCGCCGAACGGCTCGGCGTCCGGATGAACACCGTGCTCTGGCACGCCAAGACCAAGGGCCGCCTGCTGGAACTCATGGCGGACGCGATCGTCGGCGAGATCCCGCTCGACGACCTGCCCGCGCCCTGGCACGAGCGGGCCCGCGAACTCGCCCACCGCTACCGCCGGTGCCTGCTGGCCCACCGCGACGGCGCGGTCATCGTCGCCGGCACCTATGCCGCCGAGCCCGGCACCCTGCGCTTCGCCGACGCGATGATCGCCGCGCTCCTCGACGGCGGCCTGGACGAGCGCCGCGCGTCCTGGGTGTTCTGGACCATCCAGTACCTGACCCTCGGCCTGACCCAGGAGGAGCAGGCCCTGGCCGCCCAGGGCGGCGTGCACACCCTCGGCCCGGCCCTCGCCGGCGGCGACTACCCGGCGCTCGTCCGGGTCGTCCCGCACATGGAGGACGCCGCCTTCGCCGAGCGCTTCGATTTCGGCCTCTCCCGGATCCTCTCCCCGTCCGGCCCCACCGCCCCCTGAATTCCCAACAGCCGCCCCCTCGTTGCCCCGGCCGCTCCACACGCCCCCCCTCGGGACCGCCTTTACCGGTGCTCGGCGAGCGGCGGGTGGGGCGGCCGATCGGCTCTGTGACAGCAGGTATTCCGCCGACCGGCGGCGATTTTCGGCCCTCCTCCCACATCGGGCGATCCCGGCCGCGCCGCCCCGCCGGATCGGCCCCCGCCGTTCCCCGGCCCGGGAACCCGCTGGGCAGGCGCGAGATCACCGTTTGTGAGGCTTGCCTAACCTGCGCCCCGCTCCGACCGGAGGGCGCTGTCCGCTTCGCGGTGTTGGCCGGATCGGGCGGCACGCGGACTTCTTGACAGGCGGGAGCCCATACGCCGAAGCTCATCGCAGTTGGCGAATTTCTCACCGAACTCCCGCTCCGCTTCGGCCTCTTCGCGAGGCGTTTTTCTCAGCAGTGGCTTCGTCATGAGGGAAAGTGAGATCCGCTTGACGTTCGTGACCGCGGAAACCCGCGCGGAACCGGCCCGCCCGGTGAAAGCGAGAAACCGGGACAGTGGGGTTCCGGGCCACGGGCGGATGTACGGGCGGATGTACGGGCGGGCCGATGTCGAATTCCGCACTGCAGTGCGGGAATTCGGGTTGCCCGACCGCGCCGCCCCGGCGCGCCCCGTCCTGGCGTGCCCCGCGCACGTGACCGCACCTCCTCCGGCGACGGCCTGATCCGGAGGGCCCGCCCGGTGCGGACGACCGCGCCGGGCCGTCCGGGATCTACCCGTCCGGCCCCGATCCGTCCGGCCCCGACCCGTCGCCGCCGCACCACCGCCGCTGCACCACCGCCTCCGTACCACCGTGTCCGTACCACCGCACGGAAGGAACAGCCATGTCGCAGAACACCTGGGACAAGGAACCACGCCCCGCCAGGCTGGAGGAACGCCTGGACGACGGCGTGGTCCGATGTCATCTCAGCCCCCGGAACTGCCGGATCCGCCCCGGCCAGCACGGATTCTGCATGGTCCGGGCCAACCGGGACGGCCGCCTGGTGACCCTGAACTACGGGCGCTCGGTCCACGCCACCGAGGAGACCATCGAGACCGAGGCGGTGTTCCACTACGCGCCCGGCGCCCGGATCCTCTCGATGGGGAACGTCGGCTGCATGCTCAACTGCGACTACTGCCACAACTGGAAGACGTCGCAGGCGCGCCACGTGGAGGACAAGGACGTCTACCACTACACGCCCGAGGAGGTCGTGGACATCGCCGTCCGGCACGGCGTGAAGGTGATCTCCTGGACCTACAACGACCCGGTGGTGTGGCACGAGTTCGTGGTGGAGACGGCCGCCCTCGCCAAGGCGGCGGGAATCGTCAACCTCTACAAGTCCGCGTTCTTCATCAGCGGCGAGGCGATCGAGGAACTGATCCCGGTGATCGACATCTTCTCGGTGTCGATCAAGTCCCTGGACCCGAAGTACTACCGGAAGATCACCAAGGGCTGGCTGGAACCGGTCCTGGAGGGCACCGAGCAGGTGTTCCGGGCCGGGAAGCACGTCGAGGTCTCCACGCTGATGGTCACCGACCTCAGCGACGACGAGGCGACCGCCCGGGACATGGCGAGGTTCGTCGGCGAGCGGCTCAGCCCCGACGTGCCCACGCACTTCGTGCGCTTCCACCCGGACTACAAGATGACCAACACCATCCGCACCCCCGTCGACCGGCTGGAACGGGCCCGCAAGGTCGCCATGGACATGGGGCTCAACCACGTCTACCTGGGGAACGTGTACGACACGGAGTCGACCAACACCTGGTGCCACCGGTGCGGACAGCTCCAGATCACCCGCTACGGCCTGAACGCCGACCTGGTCGGCCTGGACGCGGCCGGCGCCTGCATCGGCTGCGGCGCCCGCTCGCCGATCGTCCTGCTGCCCGACGCCCGCCCGCGCGCCCGGGTGCCGGAACTCCCCGCCGCCGAGGGCCTGGACCTGGCCCGCTTCGACTGGCACGGCGACGTCCGCGCCCTGCACGTCCAGGTGCGCAACACCTCCGCCGCGCCGGTGCGGGCCTACCACCGCCGCTACGGCGACCCGGCCGCCGACCAGGGCTGGCAGGTCATCGACCTGGCCCCGCAGGAGAGCTTCCGGTACATCGCGGCCAAGAGCACGGCGGGCGAGGTCGGCGTCCAGGTGGCCGTACCGCCGCAGTGCACCTCCAGCCTCCACCAGGTCTTCGACCGCGCGCACTTCCCGACCGTGGAGGCCTCCGCCGGAACGCTGAACGAGGACGTCTCGCCGCTGCCGCTCTTCCAGCCCCGCGCCAGGTCATGACCGGGCCCGCGAGCACGACGGAGCAGGCGGGTCCGATGCGGCACGGGACCGACTACCGCGTCCTGCCGTTCAGCGACGACCTGTCGGCCGTCCTCATCACCGGGAGCCACCGGCTGCTGCTCGCCCCGGCGGACACCGCCGAGCGGCTGGCCTCCGGCGTCGACCACCTGCGGCTGGACGAGCGGCGGGCGTGGGAGCGGCTGCAGGCCGGCGCCGCCACCGGCCGGGAGGCCAACCGCATCCGGCTCCGGGAGAGCGCGCTCTCCGACGGCGCCGACTTCGCGGTCAACGTCAACCTGACGAACGTGTGCAACCTCGCCTGCACGTACTGCTTCGCCGAGGGCGGGGACTACGGCCGGATCACCGAGGCGATGGGCGAGCACTCGATCGCCTGGATCTTCGACTTCATCCACCGCTACGCCGCGCCCGGGCAGCGGGTCCGCTTCGAGTTCTTCGGCGGGGAGCCGCTGGCGAACTTCACGGTGATCCGCAAGATCTGCGAACGCGCCCGCGACCTCACCGGGCGCTCGGGCACCGAGTTCGTCCACCGGATCTCGACCAACCTCACCCTGATGCCCCAGGGTGTCGAGGAGTTGTTCCGCGACCACCGGTTCATCGTCTCGGTCTCGATCGACGGCGGCCGCGAGGTCCAGGACGCCAACCGCCCGTCCAAGAACGGGAAGGGATCCTACGACCGGATCATCCGCAACCTGTTCCGGCTGCGCGAGGCGTGCGGCGACGACGTCACCCTGGTGGCCCGGATGACCATCGCGTCGGCGGCGCCCAGCCTCACCGAGAGCGTGCTCGACCTGTGGGGGCTCGACCTCTTCGACTACTTCCAGATCTATCCGGGCGTCTACCCGGTGGAGCAGGGCACGACGGTACCGATCGCCCTCACGCTGGGGGACCGGAAGCTGTCCGAGCCGAAGGGCATCCAGTACATCAACCACTTCCTCCAGCCCGGCATCGTGGAGCAGTTCAAGGACTTCCTGGTCCACTACCCGCGGCTGTTCGCCCCCGACAACCGGTTCAAGGGCGTGCTGGAGTACGAGCGCGCCGTGCAGATGGTCACCGAGGGCGCGGCGGCGCTGGCGTTCTGCTCGGGCGGCCGGACGTACTACACGCACTCCCCGGACGGCAGCGTCAGCCCCTGCCACCGCCTGGTCGGCGACCAGGGCTTCGACGTGGGCACCGGGGCCGAGGGCCTCACCCGGGACCACCCCGAGTGGCGGCGCACCGTCGACGAGCACCGGGTGTGCGGGTCCTGCTGGGCCCGCTACCTGTGCGGCGGGGGCTGCCGGCAGGAGAACCACGTGGCCTCGGGCGACGTGAACGTCCTCAACACCGAGTCCTGCCAGTACCAGTTGATGCTCGCGGAGGAGGTCGTCAAGATGCTGGCCCGCTCCGCCGCCGACTACCGCGAGCGGTCGCGGGCGCGCTACGACGACCTCTTCGTCTCGTGCGGGCGCCCGGTGGTCCCCAACGACCGGCCGGCCCTCGACGAGGCCGCCGACGTCCGCCCGTTCCAGGTCCTCTGCTGACGGCCTCCGCCCCCGGACCCGTCCACCACCACGCCAGGCCGGCCCCGACGAAGGAGTGACAGCAGATGGCCGAGAAGATCATCCGACGGAACATCCACACGTACCCGTTCAAATACCGGCACCACGAGTACGACGAGTACTTCCGCCCCGAGAACGCGGTGCTCTACCTGCACGTCCCGTTCTGCATCACCAAGTGCGGATTCTGCGACTACACCGTCTACATCAACCGGAACGAGCAGCACTTCGCCCAGTACGTCGACGTGCTCGAACGCGAGATCCGAGCCTTCGCCGCCAATCGGGCCTTCCCCGCGTTCCGGGTCGACGCGGTGTATTTCGGCGGCGGGACGCCGGGCATCCTCACCGGCGACCAGACGGCCCGGCTGCTGGACGCCTGCCGGGAATCGTTCGAATTCAACGAGGGCGCGGAGATCGGCCTGGAATTCGACCCCTCGACGGTCGACGAGGCCAAGATCGCGCGCATGCGGGAGGCCGGATTCACCCGGCTCAGCGTCGGCGTCCAGGCATTCGACGACCGGCTGCTGGAGATCTGCAACCGCTCGCACGACCTGGCCACCGCCGAACGCGCCTTCCGCACCGTCGTCGACGGCGGTTTCACGCACACCAACATCGACCTGATCTTCCCGCTGCCCGGCCAGTCCGTGGACGACTGGAAGCGCAGCGTCGACCGGGCCATCGAACTCGAACCGGCCTGCATCACGGCCTACGGCCTGGAGATCTGGCCCAAGACGGCGTTCCACTCGCTCATCACGTCCGGGAAGATGGCGCTCCCCTCGGCGCAGGACGAGCGCCGGATGTACGAGTACGCCATCGACGCGCTGGAGGCGGCGGGCTTCGCCCGGCGCAGCTCGACGGGGTACTACCACCCCGACCGCTGCGCCGACTACTCGCGCTTCCTGGAGTACTACTGGCGGACCTGGCCGATGATCGGATTCGGCGTCTCGTCGAAGAGCGTGATCCACGACCGGCTGTTCGTCAACGTCAAGCCGCTCAAGAAGTACTACGAGATGGTCGGAAGTGGTCAAATTCCGCTGGATTTCGCCACGTACCTCACCAAGGAACAGGAAATGCGCCGCGTCATGATCCGCGGCCTCAAGATGTGCGAGGTCAACCGGCCGGACTTCCACGACCGGTTCGGCGTCACCATGGAGGCCGTCTTCGGGGCGGAGATCGAGCAGCTCGTCGACAAGGGCTGGCTGGAGGAACGGGGCACGGACGTGTATGCGCTGACCAGGCTCGGTCAGTTGTTGTCGACCAATGTGTACGAGCTGTTCTACGCGCCGGAAGATCTCAGTCCCGCCGAAGGGGATGAGGTACGGTTCGGCATATCGGAGCTCGTCGAGTGACCTGATCGGCGGGTGTTGTGACGAGGGGCAGAGCGAATTGTCGCGCACGTGCTCGCACCAGGCCTTCCGCCGGGCCTTGAGCCGGGACCTGAGCCGGGACTTTCACCGGGACTTTCATCGGACCGGAATGATCGCGGTGACCTGCGGGGGACCGCGGTGAACATCCTCCCCGCGTGGTTCGCCGGGCTCAGCCTCGGCTTCCTGGTCGCTCTGCCCCTCGGCCCCATCGGCCTGCTGTGCGTGCGCAGCGTCCTGCGCGACGGCTTCCCGACCGGCTGGGCGATCGGCCTGGGCGCGGCCCTGGTGGACATCGCCTACGCCGGCCTGGGCCTCGCCGGGGTCGGCAGGCTGCTGGACGTCCCCGCGCTGCGCACGGCCCTGGGGCTGGCCGGGGCCGCCGTGCTGGTGTACATCGGCGCGCGCTCGCTGCGCTCCGCCTTCCGGGTCCAGACGGCCACCGACGACGAGCGGAACCCCGAAGTGGTCCGCCCGCTGGCGGCGTTCCGCACCGCGCTGGCGGCCACCGCCTCCAACCCGGCGACGATCGGCTACTGGGCCGCCGCCTTCGCCGCGGCCACGGCGGCGAACGTCACCGGGACGCTGCCCGCCTCGGTGTCCATGCTGGTCGGCGTCGGCTGCGGCACGCTCCTGTGGTTCACCCTGCTGAGCACGGGCGTCGTGGTGTTCCGCCGGCGCTTCAGCGCCCGGCTGCTGAAGGGCGTCGACCTGGTCGCCGGGATCGGGGTCATCCTCTTCGGCGGCTTCCTGGCCTACCAGTCGCTCGCCTGAACCGGCCGCGGTGACGGCGTCGGGCGGCGGCCGACCGAGGCCCTTCGTCGAACTCCCAGCTGTGTGACGGGAGTTCGGTGGCGGGGCCCCGGCTTCCGAACAGCCCGGTGTTCGCGCCGCTGCCCGCCTCCGCGTCTCTGGGGACGGCAACGGGCCGGACGCCCGTCCCCCTGGAGTCTCAATGATGAAGTCAAGATGCCTGCGCGACCGGTGGGGCGGAGGTGAAGATCCGGTTGTCGCGCAGGAGCGCCCACAGCACG
>NZ_JBHXMU010000100.1:0-23690 GCF_042720685.1 Kitasatospora sp. NPDC058492 | reverse complement strand
ACCTCCGCCGCGAACGGAGCGATCTTCGCCTCAGCCAGCGAACGCACCGCCTCACGGAGCATCTCGTGCTCCTCGGAGATACGGAAGAGATCGAACTCCTGGCTCATGATCGCCACTCCTGTTTCACGACGGTACTCAGTACCCTTCATTATGCACCCACGCGGCAAAAAGGGAACTCAGTGCCTTCACATGGCGGCACTGAGTTCCCTATCCTTTTTTCTGCCGAACTTCTGCCGAACAAGCCGGTCCGAGCGCAGGGAGATGACAGCGTGGTCCACTCAGCCATCGATGCCGACACCCGGAGCACCACGCTGTACTTCCAGCGCTGCTCGTGGTGCTGCAACCCGACCTTCCAGCGGCTGCTCTGCCCCACCTGCGGCTCCACCGAGCTGCGGCTGGAGCCCAGCGAGGGCACCGGCGTCGTCCGGCGCTGCGAGGTCGAGCAGGCCCGGACGCCGCTGGTCCGCCAGAAGTCCCTGATCCGGATGACCGAGGGCTTCGACGTCTGGTGCATCGTCGACGGGCTGCGCAGCACCGTCCCGGTCGGGACGCGGGTGCGGCTGCTGTCCGCCCCCGGCTCCGAGCAGCCCGAGCTGCGGCTGCTGCCGATGGAGGGGCCGCAGCCGCCGGTGGACGTCGAGCCGCGCCCGCTGCCGCCCGTCCAGGGCGGGTTCACCCAGCACCTCGCGGCCTTCGCCGAATAGCGTCCACCGCACGGCGGATAGCGTCCGCCACACGCCGGAGGGCGTGGCACCGGGTACTCGGTGCCACGCCCTCCCACTGTCGTGCGCGGGGATCAGCCCTTGCGGGACTTCACCTCGGCGGTCAACTGCGGCAGCACGGCGAACAGGTCGCCGACCACGCCGTAGTCCGCCAGCTCGAAGATCGGGGCCTCCGGGTCCTTGTTGACCGCGACGATGGTCTTCGAGGTCTGCATGCCCGCCCGGTGCTGGATGGCGCCCGAGATGCCGTTCGCCACGTACAGCTGCGGCGAGACCTGCTTGCCGGTCTGGCCGACCTGGTTGCTGTGCGGGTACCAGCCCGCGTCGACGGCGGCACGCGAGGCGCCGACGGCCGCGCCCAGCACGTCCGCGAGCTCCTCGACGACGCCGAAGCCGGCCGCCTCGCCGACGCCACGGCCGCCCGAGACCACGATCGCGGCCTCGGTCAGCTCCGGACGGCCGGTCGAGACCCGCGGGGTGCGCGAGGTGACCTTGGCCGCGTTCCCGGTGAACTCCACCGCCACGTTCTCCACCGCACCCGCGCCCGCAACGGCCTCGGGGGCCACCGCGTTCGGCTTGACCGTGATGACCGGCACGCCGTTGCTGACGCGCGAGTCGACGGTGTACGAGGCGGCGAACACCGACTGGGTGGCGACCGGGCCGCTGTCGCCCGCGCGCAGGTCGATGGCGTCGGTGATGATGCCGGAGCCGAGCCGCAGTGCGACGCGGGCGGCGATCTCCTTGCCCTCGCCGGAGGAGGTGACCAGGACGGCGGCGGCGTCGCCGGCCTTGGCGATCTGGGTGAGGGCGTCCACCTTGGGGACGACCAGCTGGTCGGCGAACTCGGCGCCCTCGGCGACGTACACCTTGGCCGCGCCGTACTCGGCGGCCTTGGCCGCGATGCCGGCGGCGGCGGCGCCGGCGCCCAGCACGACCGCGGACGGCTCGCCGATCCGGCGGGCCAGGGTCAGCAGTTCGAGGGCCGGCTTGCGGACCACACCGTCGGCGTGGTCCACCAGGACGAGAATCTCAGCCATTGCTCAATGTCTCCGTGTTTCGCTGTGGCAGGGGGTGGGTGGCTCGGCCGGGCCGGCTCAGATGAACTTCTGGTCCGCGAGGAAGCCGGCGAGCTGCTTGCCGCCCTCGCCCTCGTCCTTGACGACCGTGCCCGCGGTCCGCGCCGGACGCGCCGCCACCGACTCCACCGCCGTCCACGCACCCGCCAGACCGACCTCGTCGGCCTCGATGCCCAGATCGTCCAGGTCCAGCGACTGGACCGGCTTCTTCTTCGCCGCCATGATCCCCTTGAACGACGGGTACCGGGCCTCACCCGACTGATCCGTCACCGACACCACCGCCGGCAGCGCCGCCTCCACCAGCTCGGTCGCCGCGTCACCGTCACGACGGCCCCGCACCACACCGCCCTCGACCGACACCTCGGACAGCAACGTCACCTGCGCCACGCCCAGCCGCTCCGCCAGCAGCGCCGGCAGCACACCCATCGAACCGTCCGTCGACGCCATCCCACCGATCACCAGGTCGAACCCGGTCTTCTCCAGCGCCTTCGCCAGCACCGCCGACGTCCCGATCACATCCGAACCGTGGATGTCCTCGTCGTTCACGTGCACGGCCTTGTCCGCACCCATCGACAGCGCCTTGCGCAGCGCGTCCTTCGCATCGTCCGGCCCGACCGTCAGCACCGTCACCTCGGCACCCTCGTTCGCCGCCGCGATCCGCAGCGCCTGCTCCACGCCGTACTCGTCGAGCTCCGACAGAAGGCCGTCCACACCCTCCCGGTCGGTGGTGTGGTCGTCCGCGAACCGACGGTCACCCGTCGCGTCCGGCACGTACTTCACACAGACGACGATCCTCAAGCTCATGAGTGGTTCTCCTGTCACGGTCGCACTGGTCGATGGCCTCACGTCATGCCGAGGGTACTGAGTGCCAATCCCGGCCCGGCCGCGCCCTGCGCGCCCTGAGCGCCACCTGGACCGGCATACCGTGTCGGCGCTCTTCGACTGGTGTCGGAGGCTCCACGAAGAGGATACGGCACTCAGTACCCCTGGTAAAGGAACTCAGTACCCTTCCCGGTGTGCGCTGGGCCTCAGGGCGCCCTCAGCGCCCTCATGCGGCCAGCACCACGGCGGCCTCCCCCGTGTAGACGCGGAAGGTGAGGGACTCCTGGAGGTAGAGCCGCACGGTGTCGGCGTCGTGGGAGAGGTAGCCGACGGAGACGTCCTGGCCGAGGAAGAGTTCGAAGTCGCCGCCCCGGGTGGAGAGGAGGAGGGCGCCCTCGATGGCGGGGGCCCAGATGATGTCCCCGTCGAGGAGGCGGGCGAGGTGGTTGTGGACGGGGTAGCCGTGGTCGCTGGTCTCGTTGACGGCGGTGAAGGTGTCCGCGCCGAGCAGGAGCGAGTAGGGGCCGCCGACGCCGGCCAGGCGCAGCGCGGTGAGGGCGCGGCTGACGGCCTCGGGGTACTCGCGGACGTCCTCGGGGAGCCGGACCGGCGGGTTGGTGGAGCCGGCCCGGATGCCCTCGATGGCGGCGGCGCGGTAGCCCTCGAAGACGGCGCGGTCCTCGGCGAGGGCGATGGTGCGGGCGGCGTCCTTCACCGGCTGCCAGTCGGAGTCGCGGGAGCCGCGCTCGACGTCGTCGACGGCCTCGCGGCGGACGGTGAAGGGGACGCGCAGCTCGACCACCGGCTGGGCGGCGCGGGCGTGGGCCTGGACGCCGTCGGCGGGCGGTTCGATGCCGGTCAGGTGGCCGGTGCCGACGGCGGCGAGGGTGGAGCCGTCGGGGCCGTTCAGGTCGACCACGCGGCGGCCGGCGATGTGGAGCTTGAAGGTCTGGCGGGCCTCCTCCTCGATCTCCGCCCAGGCTGCGGCGGAGACGGGGGCGAGGTCGCGGTGCAGGTTGTTCATGGTGCGGGTCCTTGTCGGGAGGTCCGGTTCAGGGCGTGCCGCGCAGGCTGCCGATGCCGAGCGAGCCGGTCGCGGGGGGAGCACTCGGCGCGGGCGGAGCGGGCGGCGCCGACCGCACCGGGGGCGCCGACGGCGCGGGCGGCGGGGCGCCGAGGAAGTCGGCGGTCGGGACGAAGAACAGCGAGCCGGTGACGGCGGTGGAGAAGTCGAGCAGCCGGTCGGTGGTGCCGGGCGGGCGGCCCACGAACATGTTGCGCAGCATCTCCTCGGTCACCTCCGGATCGCGTGCGTAGCCGATGAAGTAGGTGCCGAACTCGCCGCCGCGGTCGAACGAGCCGAAGGCCATGTTGTAGCGGACGATCTGCCGCTGCTCGCCGCCAGGCCCGGTCACGGTGCTGAGCGCGACGTGCGAGTCGGCCGGTTTGGCGTCGTCGTCGAACTCGATGTCGGTGAGCTTGGTGCGGCCGACCGCCCGTTCCTGGTCCTCGACGCTCAGCGCGTTCCACGCGTCCAGGTCGTGCAGGTACTTCTGGACGATGACGTAGCTGCCGCCGGTGAAGGCCTGGTCCTCGGCGCCGACCACGGCGGCGGTCTCGGCGGCCCGGCCCTCGGGGTTCTCGGTGCCGTCGACGAAGCCGAGCAGGTCCCGGTCGTCGAAGTACTTGAAGCCCTGGACGGAGTCCACCACGGTGGCCGCCCCGGCCAGCCGGCCGGTGAGCCGGCCGGCCAGCTCGAAGCAGAGGTCCATCCGGGCGGCCCGCAGGTGCAGCAGCAGGTCGCCGGGAGTGGCCGGGGCCCGGTGGCGGGTGCCGGCCACCTCCCGGAAGGGGTGCAGGTCGGCCGGCCTGGGGCCGTCGAAGAGGCGGTCCCAGGCGTCCGAGCCGATGCCGGTGACGCAGGTGAGGCCGCCCTCGGGGGCCCGGAAGCCGACCGCGCGGCGCAGCCCGGCGAGGTCGGGCAGCAGGTCGCGGACGGCGTCCTCGCCGCCGGGCTCGACGGTGAGGACCAGGAAGACCGCCGCGCTGGTCAGCGGGGAGAGCACGGCTTGCGGTTCGGCCTGCATGGCGAGGGTTCCTCCACGGTGGCGCGGGAGGCCGGGCGGCGTCCCGCTCATGGCCGGTGGTCAGCGTGCCGCGGCTGCCGCCGGCCGGGCGGGCCGACGGCGTGACGGACCAGCGGACATCTGATCATGCGTACGATTACACCCCATAGCGGACCATTCGGCGCGGGCGGCACTCCCCCGAACGGCCCTCCCGGACGCGCCGTCCGCCGAGGCCGTTCGGGGGCGCCCGCGGCCGGTGGGCACGCGGAAGGGGCGGACGCGCCGTCACGCGCCCGCCCCTTCCACCCCGGCTGTCAGCCGCGCAGGGCCGCCAGTTGCTCGGCGAACGGCACCACCTGTTCGGGCAGCGCCGGCGCCGCCGGGCCGCGGCCGGCCAGCAGGGCCGCCAGTTCGCCCGCCGCGCGGTCGATCCGGCCCGGGAGGCCGTCGGTGAGCCCGTCCCCCGCCGCGCCCCAGTCGCCGGTGGCCGCGTAGACGGCGGTCGGCACCACCACCGCGCGCAGGTAGCTGAACAGTGGCCGGACGGCGTGCTCCAGGGCGAGCGAGTGCCGGGGCGTGCCGCCGGTGGCGGCGATCAGCACCGGCTTGCCGGTGAGCGCGTCGTGGTCGACCAGGTCGAAGAACGACTTGAACAGGCCGCTGTAGGAGGCGGTGAAGATCGGCGTCACCGCGATCACCGCGTCCGCCCCGGTCACCGCGTCGATCGCCCCGCGCAGCGCCGCGCCGGGGAAGCCGGTGACGAAGTGGTGGGCGATCTCCGTGGCCAGGTCGCGCAGTTCGACCACCGTGACGTCCACCTGTCGCCCACCACCGGACAGTTGACGGACCGTCGAATCGTAGAGGCGATCGGCCAGCAGCCGGGTCGAGGACGGCTTGCTCAGCCCGGCGCTCACCACCACCAGCCGGTACGCGGTCACTTGGCCACCTCCATGGTCTCCCCGCCGACGGACTTCCCACCGAGGGACTCCCCGTCGACGGACTCCTCGTTGCGGGCCGCGACCCGCGCGGCGTGCGTCGGCCCGTCCGGCACCGCGGCCGGGCGGTTCCTGGCGAACTCCTCGCGCAGCACCGGCACGACCTCCTCGCCGAGCAGGTCCAGCTGCTCCAGCACGGTCTTCAGCGGCAGGCCGGCGTGGTCCATCAGGAACAGCTGGCGCTGGTAGTCGCCGAAGGACTCGCGGAAGGCCAGCGTCTTCTCGATGACCTCCTGCGGGCTGCCCACGGTCAGCGGGGTCTGCTCGGTGAACTCCTCCAGCGAGGGCCCGTGCCCGTACACCGGCGCGTTGTCGAAGTACGGGCGGAACTCCCGCACCGCGTCCTGCGAGTTGCGCCGCATGAACACCTGCCCGCCGAGGCCGACGTACGCCTGCTCGGGCGTGCCGTGGCCGTAGTGGGCGTAGCGCTCGCGGTAGAGGTCGACCAGCTTCTGGAAGTGCTCCTTGGGCCAGAAGATGTTGTTCGCGAAGAAGCCGTCCCCGTAGTAGGCGGCCTGCTCGGCGATCTCCGGGCTGCGGATCGAGCCGTGCCAGACGAACGGCGCGACGCCGTCCAGCGGGCGCGGGGTGGAGGTGAAGGACTGCAGCGGGGTGCGGAAGCGGCCCTGCCAGTCCACCACCTCCTCGCGCCAGAGCTGGTGCAGCAGCGCGTAGTTCTCGATCGCGAGCGGGATGCCCTGGCGGATGTCCTTGCCGAACCACGGGTAGACCGGGCCGGTGTTGCCGCGGCCCATCATGAGGTCCACCCGGCCGTCGGCGAGGTGCTGGAGCATCGCGAAGTCCTCGGCGATCTTCACCGGGTCGTTGGTGGTGATCAGCGTGGTCGAGGTGGAGAGGATGATGCGGTCGGTCTGCGCGGCGATGTAGCCGAGCATGGTCGTCGGCGAGGACGGGACGAACGGCGGGTTGTGGTGCTCGCCGGTCGCGAAGACGTCGAGGCCGACCTCCTCGGCCTTGCGCGCGATGGCCACCATGGCCTTGATCCGCTCGTGCTCGCTCGGGGTGCGGCCGGTGGTCGGGTCGGGGGTGACGTCGCCGACGGTGAAGATTCCGAACTGCATGCTGCTCACCACACTCCAGGTCGGCCCCTCGCCCGGGCGCTCGGGGCGCACGGGGTTCTCGGGGCAGATCGTTAAACTTTCAACCACCTTAGCACCCGGGTGCGGATCGTTATTCCCGCCCACACTTGAGGGGGGAGCTCCGGAAGGGCGGCGAACCGATGGCGACGTACATCGCGGTGAGTGCGCTGAGCCACGAGGGCCTGGTGCGCCAGCACAACGAGGACAGCCTCACGGTCGGGCCGTGGACACTCTGCGCCACCGTGACCGGCAACCCGCAGACCCTGCTGTTCCCGCTCGGCCCGCCCTGCGTGGTCGCCGTGGCGGACGGCCTGGGCGGCCACCCCGGCGGCGAGGTCGCCAGCGCCCTGGTGGCCCGCCGACTGGCCGCCGACGGCGCCGGACTGGACAGCGAGGAGGCCGTCCGGGAGGAACTCCAGGACTGCAACCGGGCGGTGTACGCGGCCGCCGCCGGCGAACCCGAGCTGGCCGCGATGGGCACCACGGTGGCCGGCCTGGTGCTGCTGCCCGGCCGGGCGGTGGCCTTCAACGTGGGCGACAGCCGGGTCTACCAGGTCACCCCGGACGGGCTGCACCGGGTGAGCGTGGACGACAGCCCGCCGCTGCCGCCCGGCCGGCGCACCACCTCGGTGGTCACCCAGACCCTGGGCGGCTCGCTCGGACTGACCTTCGTCGAACCGCACGTGCGCGCCGCACCGCTGGCCGCCGGCGACCGCTACCTGGTGTGCAGCGACGGCCTGACCGACCCGGTGCCGGAGGAGGAGCTGGCCGCGCTGCTCGCCCGGCCGCACGACGGCTCCGACCGCGCCGACGGGAGGGCCGCGTTCGAGCTCTGGAAGGCGGCGATCGCGGCCGGCGGGCCGGACAACATCACCCTGGCGCTGGTCCGGATCGGCGAGTAGCCGCCAGCGGGAACGGACCCGCCCCGGCGGGGCGCCGAAGCGCTCCGCCGGGGCGGTCACCTGTCCGTGTTTCGGTCGCTCGACGAGCGTCCGGTCAGAGTTCGCTCGTGACGGTCACCCCGCTGAAGCCCTGCTGGGCGTAGAGGCTGAAGTAGACGTAGCCGGCCGGCGGGTTGGTGATCGTCAGGGTCTCGGAGTTGTCCGGACCCGACGAGTGCGCCGTGCTGGCGTCGGTGTACGCCCAGGAGGCCGGGTTGTAGTAGAGGTCGCCGTTGCCGGTGCCGCCGCTGGTGGTGACCTTCACCTGCTTGGTGCCGGCCGGCACCAGGAGGTAGAAGTGCGCGTAGTTGCCGGTGGTCGCCGCGATGTTGCTGCGGGCGCAGTTGGCGTCCAGCTTGCGGATGTCGGTGCCGGCGCACTCCGGCAGCTGCGGCTGGGTGGGCGTGCCGCCCCCGGAGGCGCAGGCGCCGTTGGCGCACGCCGTCAGCCAGCTGTCGAAGCCGGCGTCGTAGCGGGTGCCGATGGTGGTCTTGAGCAGGGTGCGGGCGCCGGCCCAGTCGCCCGCCCGGTACTTGGCGAGGACGGAGTCCAGGTCGCCGCGGTGCTGCTCCAGCATGTAGCGGACGGCGAGGTAGCCCCAGCGGTAGACCCGGTCCTGGTCACCGTAGGCGGTGTCGAAGAGGTCGCTCAGCTTGTAGGTGTGCCGGGCGGCCGCCGCGATGGCGGCGTCGTTGGTCACCTTGCGGTACGAGTACGAGATGTACTCGGCGAAGCCCTCGACCCACCAGACGGTCGGGGTGGTCATGCCGGCGTTGAAGTCGCCGTACATGTCGAACCGGCCGTCGAGGTAGTGGGTGTACTCGTGGTTGAGGTTCCAGATCTCGAACGACGGGCGGGCCCACTCGGCCTCGTAGCAGAGGAAGCGCGGCTGGTTACCGGCCTTGGCCGGGTCGCCCTCCAGGTACATGCCGCCGTTGTTGGTGTCGATGCCGTAGATGGCCGCGGCCAGCACCTGGTAGTCCAGGGAGGAGTGGAAGACCACCACCTCGATCGTGGTGTTGCTGTCGTCCTTGACCGGGCCGTTGTCGCGCACCACCGAGTGGAAGTACGCGTCCTGGCCGGTGAGGCTGGTGCAGGCGGTGCCCAGCTGGGTGTTGTCCAGCGCCTGGGCGATCAGCTTGATGCTCGGGCTGCAGGTGTAGCTGACCGTCAGCACGCCCGCCTTGAGCTGGTCGGAGGCGTTGCAGGTGCCGTAGTAGGCGCAGTTGGCGGCGTCGTAGTAGCCGACCCCGTCCGCGACCGCGGCCCACTGGTAGACGGTGCGACCGTTCGGCGCGGACTGCGCGACCAGCGACTTGGCGAGCGGACGGACCTTGGGCTGGAGCGCCGCGTCCTTCAGGAAGCGGGTCAGCTCCTTGGCCGCGTTGTAGACCAGCACGCCGAAGTCGCCACCGAGCTGGTCGTTGTTGCGGGTCGCGAAGCCGGACAGCGCGTCGAGCACGCTCGGGTCGGCCTCGACCGCCGCGTCGAAGCCGGTCACCTGGTGGCCGCGGAACAGCACCGTGAAGACCGGGTTCACCGCCCAGGCCATGCCGGCCGGGTTCCAGGTGGCGCTGCTGTAGTCGTTCAGCAGCTGCTTGACCACCGGGAGGTAGCGGATGTTCTCCTGCGCGCTGTCGATCAGGGTGACGGCCTCGCCCAGGATGGGTGCGTTGCCCGCGGCGACGTCCCGCACGTGCGCGCCGCCGAAGAAGGCGTCCAGCCCGGAACGGATCGCCGTCTGGAGGGCGGTGCCGTAGGTGCCGACGTCGTCCTTGTGGTACCACTGCGCGAAGTACCCGGCGCGCAGGTACAGCACCAGTTGCTCGACGGAGGTCGAGTTGTCGCCCGGGTAGCTGCCGGACGCGTCGCGCAGCGCGTACGCCACGGTGGTCATCTGCTCCT
Source organism: Kitasatospora sp. NPDC058492 (assembly GCF_042720685.1). Taxonomy (NCBI): domain Bacteria; kingdom Bacillati; phylum Actinomycetota; class Actinomycetes; order Kitasatosporales; family Streptomycetaceae; genus Kitasatospora; species Kitasatospora sp. NPDC058492. The sequence goes on along the minus strand of NZ_JBHXMU010000100.1, from coordinate 14,063 downwards.
CACGGAACGCGCCCCTCGCGTCCGCGCCGGTGAGCTGGAAGAGCCCGTTGATGCACTGGATGTCGGCGGCCTTGATGTGCTGGACCAGGTCGCCGCCCGTCCGGCCGGTGAAGTCGCCGACGTTGCAGGGCTGTGCGGCCGCCGCGCCGAGGGAGAAGGCCTTGGCGGTCGGCCGGGCCTCGGCCGGCCGGGTGTCGAGCGGGAGCGGGGCCCGCTGGTCGGCAGAGGCGAACTGCCGGTCGGTGTGGCCGCGTTCGGGGGCGCCGACGGCGGGCTGCGGCGCCGGTCCGGCGGGGGTGGTGGGGGCGGACGCGCCGCCGGGGACGGCGGCGGGAGCGGCCTTGCTCTGTGGGGCGAACAGGCCGATCGTCAGGAACATGGTCAGGGCGAGTACTAACAGCCTTGCCAGCTGCGGGAGTCGCAGCAGACGCGCGGAACTCACGTGGGGGCCTCCGGGCCGTCGTCGGCCGCATTGGGGGTGCGGCCGGTGGGGTGGTGAGGACCGTTGGCGACGGCGCCTCGTGGGCGGTTCCGTCGTGCACACGGTGGGGAGTGTGACATGTACCATGGCACACATCACATGACGTTGGATAGCCCCGCTCCTGTGAGCGATTCGCGGAGGAACGACGCAGGGGCCGTGCCGGCGAATCGCCGGCACGGCCCCTGCGCTTGGGGGTTGACGCCCCGCTCGGCTACTTCCGCAGCAGCAGGATCACGCCCGCCGTCACCAGGCCGACCAGGACCGCCGCCGCGCCGTACGCCAGTCGGTGCGCGCGCAGCACCGGGAGGAAGCGGTCCACGGCGTAGCGGCCCGGACCGGTCAGGGCGAGCGCGGCGGCACCCGCCGTGAGCAGCAGCTCGTACTCGCTGCCCTTCGGGGCGAAGAATCCGCCGCCCCAGGTGACGGCGATCGCGTTGACCATCGTGCCGACGATCGCGGCACCCGCCAGCGGGGTCAGCAGGCCGACGGCGAGGGCGAGTCCGCCGAGCGTCTCGGTGAGGCCGGCGACCACGGCCATGGCGTTGCCCGCCGGGTAGCCGCTCATGGTGAAGAACTGACCGGTGCCGTCGATCCCGCCGCCGCCGAACCAGCCGAACAGCTTCTGGCTGCCGTGCGCGGCCATCGTCAGGCCGAGGGCCAGACGCAGGAGCAGGAGTCCGGCGTCGTAGGCGTGCGGGGAGGTCGTCACGGAGTCGGGGGTCACCCGGCCCGGGAGGACGGTGGTGGTGGGGGCGGTCGTGCTCGGGCTGCTGCTCGGCATGCGCGTCTCCATCGATCGGGATCGGTCGTAGGGGTGTGGTGGCGCGGCCGGGCGGGTCGCCCCGCAGCTATTGTTCAAATTTGAACCGGCCACTCCTCGACCGTACCTTGGAGTTCGAATTTGAACAACTGACGGGTCGTGGACAACTCGCGGGCCCGACCCCGCCCGGGGCAGGGTGGAGACATGGCTCAACGCAGGCAGCACCGGCGGACCGCGACACCCGGCACGCCCTACCCCGAGGCCCTCGCCGCCTTCGGCGAACGCGTCCGGCTGACCACCCCCCGCCAGTGGGACGCCCCCACCCCGTGCGCCGACTGGTCCGTCCGCGAGCTCGTCAACCACCTCACCGGCGAACAGCTGTGGATCCCCGAACTGCTGATGGGCGCCACCATCTCCGAAGTCGGCGGCCGCTTCGACGGCGACGTCCTCGGCGACGACCCGGTCACCGCCTGGACGGAAGCCGCCGACGCCGCCCGGGACGCCTTCGCCGTCCCCGGCGCCACCGAACTCACCGTCCACCTCTCCTTCGGGGACGTCTCCGGGCAGTACTACCTGGACCAGCTCACCACCGACCTCGTCATCCACAGCTGGGACCTCGCCGAAGCCATCGGACGGCACACCCGGCTCCCGGCGGAACTCGTCGACTTCGCCCTCGGCGAGTTCGCCGGCTACGGGGACCTCTCCGGGAGCGGCCTGTTCGACCCGCCCCTGCCCATCCCCGACGACGCCGGCCCGCAGACCCGCCTGCTCGCCCTCACCGGGCGGCGCGACCGGCCCTGACACGGCTGGGGTGCGGCGCGGCTGGGGTGATCTCCGGCGGTCGGCGTGGCGCGAGCGGCCCCGACCTGCGGCGACCGGCGTGGTGCCCGACGCCGGATACTGGAAGGAGCGGGGGCCACGATCCGTGCGAGAGGCGGGCACGCCATGAGCCGCAGGCCGGACATCCTCGGCGAGTTCACCGCCGACCACCGGGCGGTCACCGAGCTGCTCGACCGGATCGAACGGACGCCCGCCGGCGCCGCCGAGCGCACCGACCTGCTGGCCCGGCTGACCGACCTGCTGTTCACCCACTGCGCGGCCGAGGAGGAACACCTCTTCCCGCTCGTGCAGCACGACGTGCCGGACGGCGGGGCGCTGGTGTTCGGCAGCATCCACGAGCACCTGGCGATCGGGCAGTACCTCTCCGACCTCCAGGGCCTCGGCCCGGCCGACCCGGCCTTCGACACCCTGCTGCGCGGCCTCGCCGACACCCTGCGGCGCCACCTCGCCGTCGAGGAGAAGCAGCTCTTCCCGGCCGCCCGCAAGGCCCTGCCCGCCACCGCCCGCGCCGCCCTCGGCGACCGGCTGCGGGCCGAACGCGCGGAAACCGCCGAGGACGCCGAGGGCCTTGAGGGCGCCGGGCCCGCCGAAGCGGGCGCAGCGGGGCCGTGAGCCTCAGTTCTTCGGGCTGATCACCGCGAAGCGGCCGCCCTCCCGGTCCTGCAACCGGGCCACCCGCCCGTACGGGGAGTCGAAGGCGGCCCCCACCGCCGAACCGCCCAGCTCCACGGCCCGGGCCAGCGCCCGGTCGGCGTCCGGGACGGCGAAGGACACCTCCCAGTGCGGCGGCAGCCCCGCCGCACCGCCCGCCTGCTCCCTCGCCAGCGCGGCGACACTGTGGCCCTCCGCCCGCAGCACCACCCGGTCGTGCTCCCAGCGGACGTCGAACCGCTCCGGGTCACGGCCGTCCCAGCGGAACACCTGCCCGTAGAACAGCGCCGCCGCGAACGGGTCCGGCGTGCGCAGCTCGATCCAGACCGGCGCGCCCGGCAGGTCCAGCCGCCGGGCCCGGCCCAGCGGGCCCTCCCAGATGCCGAACACCGCCCCGGCCGGGTCCGCCGCGAAGGCCACCCGCCCGGCGTCGAAGGCCAGCGGGCCCACCGCCAGGGTCGCGCCGCGCTCGCGCACCGCGTCGGCGGCCTCGTCCGCGCTCTCCGTACCGAAGTAGCTGGTCCACGCCACCGGCATCGCCCAGTCGCTGCCCGCGACCCCCAGCCCGGCCACCGCCTCCCCGCCGGTCACCGCGTGCAGGTACGGGCCGAAGCGGTCCGGCGCCGGCTCGAACTCCCAGCCGAGCAGCGGCCCGTAGAACGCCTTCGCCCCCTCCAGGTCCCGGGCCGTCAGGCTCACCCAGCACGGAACGGCCGCCACGCAGCGCACCTTGGCGGTCTCACCGCTGCCCATCGCGGACCTCCTCGCCCCCCGGCCGCCGGGCCCCTCCCGACTCCCACGACCCACCGGCCGCCCGGGACGCCCACAGCCTAGGGCCTCCCTTTCGGATCACGTCGGATCAGCGCGCGGCGTCGGAGTGCGTGCATCGCAAGGCGGAGGAGGGAGTCCATGCGGTGGGGGCACCTCCCGGCCAGAGGCTGGGGGCCATCGGCGACCGACGACAACGCGGCGAGGTGCGTGCTCCGGCGTCGCGCGCCCGGCGTGATCCGAAAGGGAGGCCCTGATCCGACGGGCGTAGCGCGTTCCGGGAGGCATGGCCGGGATCAGCGCACCCAGTTCTTGAGCGGCTCGGTGTCCAGCGAGATCCCCACCGGCTCGGGGAGGTGGACGGTCTTGCCGAACGGGAGGATCTGCGCGGTCTCGTAACGGACGCCGTCGGGCTGGCTGTAGACGGTGACCTCGGCGGAGTCGCGGTCGATCAACAGGTAGACGGGGATGCCGGTCTCGGCGTAGGCGCGCGGCTTCTCGACGCGGACGCGATGGTCGGCCACGGATTCGTAAGAGGTGACTTCGGCAACCATCAGCGCCTCGTCCGCGCCCACCCACTCCCCCTGCCCGGTGAGGGCCTCGGAGGGCGCCAGCATGCCGTCGGGGTGCGCGCGGCCGCCTCGGGCACCCTGGACCCTCAGGCCATGGCTGTGCAGCCAGAGCTCAGGCCGCGCCTGGAGGCAGCTGCGGACCAGCCATTCGAGGACCCGGCCGTGGCTGCCGTCCCGCAGGGGCTTGACTCCCAGCCTCCCGTTGAGGAACTCCAACCGGACTCCTTCGATCGTGCGGGCTGCGAGCCGGGCGAGTTCCTCGAATTCTTCGGTCAGCAACTGCGGTCGGTCGGGGCCGTCGATCTCGACGCTCATTCCTGGGTCGGGGCTCATGCCTGTGACCGTAGAGCCACGATCAGACAGCGCCGGTCCGGACCGGGGGCTCGTTGCGGGTGGCTCGGAAGAGTGGCACGGGAAATGTGACCCAGGTCACAGCGAAAGGCGAAATTTCCGGGGAGGGAATCCCCGTTTGGTCTTTCGTAGGCAGAAGCGGGGAGAACTTCCCCGGTATCCTGAAGGAGCAGTCGCCGTGACCACCGCCGCCACCGAGCCGGTCCGACCCGTGGAGAGCGTCCGTGCGCCCAAGCTGCGCGCTGACGCGACCCGCAACCGGGAGCGGATCGTCCTGGCGGCTCGCGACGCCTTCGTCGAGCACGGCGCGGACGTGCCGCTGGACGAGATCGCGAAGCGGGCCGGGGTCGGCAACGCCACGCTGTACCGGAACTTCCCGGACCGCTCGGCGCTGGTCCGCGAGGTGGCGCTGCTCGTCAAGAGCCGTATCCTGGCCCTCGCCGAGACGGCGACGGTCGAGGCGGACGCCCCTGACGGCGTCCCGTTCGACGCCCTGCAGCGGTTCGCGCACGCGACCGTCGCGGAGAAGCTCGGCGCGCTCTGCCCGATGTTCACCAGCCACGTCGACCCGTTCGACCCGGACCTCACCGAGGCCCGCGAGCGCCTGACGGCCGCCGTGAGCGGTCTGATGGAGCGCGCCCGGGCGGCGGGTGAGCTGCGGGCGGACGTCGACCACGGAGACCTGTTCATCGCGATCAGCCAGCTGACCCGGCCGCTGCCGGGGACGTCCTGCCGGCTGCTCGACGACTTCGTCCACCGGCACCTGCAGCTGTTCCTGGACGGGCTGCGCACGCCGGCCCGTTCGGTGCTGCCCGGCCGGGCCGCGACCTTCGAGGACTTCCAACCCCACCACTGACCCACCAGCGGTACCCCGACCGACCGACCCACCCTCCGGACCGCGCCGACCACCGGCCCGCCAGGAGCCGATCCCCGCACGCCCCGCACCGACGCACGCCCCCGTACGGCGACCAGCCGTCCCCGTACGGCGGTCGAACCCTGTCGCACGCCACGCACCCTGAAGTGAGTACCCCCATGCCTGAAACCGACGCCCGAGCGGCGACGCTGCCCGATCCCCGGCGCTGGAAGGCGCTGATATTCATCGGCCTCGCCCAGCTGATGGTCGTCCTGGACGCCACCATCGTGAACATCGCCCTGCCGTCCGCCCAGCGGGACCTGGGCATCTCCGACGGCAACCGCCAGTGGGTGATCACCGCCTACGCGCTGGCCTTCGGCGGCCTGCTGCTGTTCGGCGGCCGGATCGCGGACCTCTGGGGCCGCAAGCGGACCTTCGTGGTCGGCCTGGCCGGCTTCGCACTCGCCTCCGCGCTCGGCGGCGCCGCGGCCAACACCGCGATGCTGCTCGGCGCCCGCGCCCTCCAGGGCGTGTTCGGCGCGCTGCTCGCCCCGGCCGCGCTGTCGCTGCTGGCGGTGACCTTCACCGAGGCCAAGGAGCGCGCCAAGGCCTTCGGCATCTACGGCGCGATCGCCGGTGGCGGTGGCGCGATCGGCCTGATCCTCGGCGGCCTGCTGACCGAGTACATGAACTGGCGCTGGACCTTCTTCGTCAACGTCCCGTTCGCCATCGTCGCCGCCGCGGGCGCCGTCCTGGTGATCCGCGAGCCCGCCGAGGGCCGCAACCGCAACCGGCTGGACGTCCCCGGCGTGCTGCTGGTGACCACCGGCCTGGTCTCGCTGGTGTACGGCTTCACCCGCGCCGAGTCCAGCGGCTGGACGGCCGCCAGCACGCTGGCGCTGTTCGTCGCGGCCGTCGTGCTGCTGACCGCGTTCGTCCTGGTGGAGCGCCGGGTCAAGGCCCCGCTGCTGCCGCTGCGCGTGGTGCTGGACCGCAACCGCGGCGGGGTGTACCTGTCGCTCGGCCTGGCCGTGATCGGCATGTTCGGCCTGTTCCTGTTCCTGACCTACTACCTGCAGCTCGTGCGCGGCTACAGCCCGGTGCTGACCGGCGTCGCGTTCCTGCCGATGGTGGCGGGCATGATCACCGGCTCGACCCAGATCGGCGCCCGGCTGATGACCCGCGTCCCGGCGCGGTTCCTGATGGCCCCCGGCTTCCTGGTCGCCTCGATCGGCATGCTGCTGCTGAGCAACATCGGTCTGGACACCTCCTACCCGATGCTGATCCTGCCCGGCCTGGTCCTGATGGGCCTCGGCATGGGCACCGCGTTCATGCCGGCGATGAGCCTGGCCACGCACGGCGTCCAGCCGCGCGACGCGGGCGTCGCCTCGGCGATGGTCAACACCTCGCAGCAGGTCGGCGGCGCCATCGGCACCGCGCTGCTGAACACCATCGCGGCCAGCGCCACCACCAGTTGGCTGGCCTCGCACGCGACCGCCGCGGCCGCCTCGTCGCCGGCGGCCGCCCAGGCCCTGCAGTTCCAGGGCATGGTGCACGGCTTCACGACCGCGATCTGGGTGTCCTTCGGGATCCTGGTGGCGGCCTCCGCGATCGCCTTCACCCTCGTGAACGCCGGTCGCCCGGACGCGGCGTCGGCTTCGGGCGCCGGTGCGGCGAAGAACGACGAGGTGCCGGTGATGGTGCACTGACGCCTGCGGGTTACTCGGGTGCGTACGCGGCCCGTCCGGTGTCCCCTTCCTGGGGCGCCGGGCGGGCCGCTCGCCGTTTCCGGGGCCGGGCGCGTTGGCCCCACCCCCACCCGGCAGACGACAAGGCGGTGCCCCGCCTCCCGGGCTGGGAGGCGGGGCACCGCAGGGTCACGGTCGGCCGCTCAGCACTGCACAGCGGCGTTGCCGTAGTTCTCCTCCATGTTGATGTCGAGTCGTTCCTCGGCAGACTGACCATCCCGCTGGACGGCCACCCGGTACTGGCCCTGGAGGTTCCTGGGGATGGCGACGGTGTAGACGGTGTGGAGCACGCCGTCCAGGGGAATCGAGTACCCGGTCTGGACCGGGAAGTCCCGCCCCTGACACGAGAGGCGATCGACCGTTTCACCGTTGGCCATCAACAGCACCGACCAGTTGCCTTCGAACAGGCTGGCACCGATGAAGGTGCCGACTCCTGGCGTCGGCCGCTTGGCAATCTCCGCGAGCGGCACGCAGCCTCGGGACAGCACCCGATCCGAAGCCGTACAGATGTCACCGGTCTTCTCCGCCTGCCAGATCAGCTCCGGCCCGTAGCCGTTGCTGAACCGAAGCTCCGTGAACACGTCACCGGCAGGCGCCGTCCCTCTCTCCTTGGCCGTTTGCAGGATCAACTGCGTCATCTGGCCGGACCGGTCCGACACCGTCGGCGCGGGAGTCGCCCCGGCGCCGGTGCCGGTCTGCCCGGACACCGTGGTGCACGCGCAGGCGCTGAACGCCAAACCCGCGACAACGGCGCGAAGCTTCCCGGAGATACCCCTCGCGCAGCTCATTTTCCTCCTTCGACCCCCTGTGAAGCGGTGCTGGGTCACGATCGGTCCAGCACTGCTACGGCTCCCTGATGTCCTGCACCGGTGCCCCGGGTTGGTAGAGGACCGGGGCCCAGTTGCTGACGTATACGGTCCCCCACGTCTTGGTCGCCGTCCTCCCATCGTCGTATGCGTCGCCTGCGTCACGGACACCCCCAGGAGCACCGGGTCCATCGACTCGGCCCAACCAAAGTTGGTTCCGACGCTGTAGTCGATGGTGGGCTGCGCGTCGTGGCTCAACTCCTTCGAGGAGTGGCCAACGATGACGCCCACCGGACCGCCGGACAGCGCGGGCGGCCGCTCGCCGTTTCCGGGGCCGGCGGTTCCGGGGCCGACCGTCGACGGCGCCGTCGCTTCGGGGTCTGCGGTTCCGGGTCTGGGTCACAGCCGCCCCGGGTAGAAGTGGGGATCACTCCCCGATTATGGTGACCTCAGCGAGAAGCGGGGAATGATCCCCACTTCCTTCCGACTGAGGTGCGTGCACATGACCCGGAATCAGAACCCAGGACGGGGGCGGCGGGCCGTCGACTGGGCGGATGGCCGGCTGGGGATCCACACCCTGGCCAGGGCCAACCTGCGCAAGATCTTCCCGGACCACTGGTCCTTCATGCTGGGCGAGATCTGCCTGTACACCTTCCTGATCATCATCCTGACCGGCGTCTGGCTGACCCTGTTCTTCAAGCCCTCCATGGGCGAGGTGATCTACGACGGCTCGTACGTCCCGCTCAAGGGCGTGCCCATGTCGCAGGCCTACGCCTCCACGGTGGACATCAGCTTCGAGGTCCGCGGCGGGCTGCTGATCCGGCAGATCCACCACTGGGCCGCCGTCGTCTTCGTCGCGGCCATGTTCGTGCACATGATGCGGGTCTTCTTCACCGGTGCGTTCCGCAAGCCGCGCGAGGTCAACTGGGTCTTCGGCTTCCTGCTGCTCTTCCTCGGCATGCTGGACGGCTTCTTCGGCTACTCGCTCCCGGACGACCTGCTCTCCGGCACCGGCATCCGGTTCATCGAGGGCGTGGTACTGGCCATCCCGCTGGTCGGCACCTACGTCCAGATGTTCCTGTTCGGTGGCGAGTTCCCCGGGCACGACATCATCCCGCGGTTCTTCACCGTCCACGTGCTGCTCGTGCCCGGCATCATGCTCGGCCTGCTGGTGGCGCACCTGATCCTGGTCTTCCACCACAAGCACACCCAGTGGACCGGGCCCGGAAGGACCGAGAAGAACGTCGTCGGCATGCCGCTGATGCCGGTCTACCTGGCCAAGGCCGGCGGGTTCTTCTTCCTGGTCTTCGGCATCGTCGCGCTGATGTCCGCCGTCGCCACCATCAACCCGATCTGGGCGTACGGCCCGTACCGCCCCGACCAGGTCTCCACCGACGCCCAGCCCGACTGGTACATGGGCTTCGCCGAGGGCCTGATCCGGGTGATGCCCGGCTGGGAGGTCGGGCTCTGGGGGCACACCCTCAACCTCGGCGTGCTGATCCCGTTCACGCTGTTCCCGGTGATCCTCGGCGCGATCGCGGTCCACCCGTTCATCGAGAGCTGGGTGACCGACGACAAGCGCGAACACCACCTGCTGGACCGGCCGCGCAACGCGCCCGTCCGCACCGCGCTCGGTGCCGCCTGGATCAGCCTCTACCTGGTGATGCTGGCCGGCGGCGGCAACGACCTCATCGCCACCCATCTGCACCTGTCGCTCAACGCCATCACCTACGCGGTGCGGATCGGCTTCTTCGCCGTCCCGGTGGCCGTCTTCGTCATCACCAAGCGCTGGTGCCTCGGCCTCCAGCGCCGCGACCGCGACAAGGTGCTGCACGGACGCGAGACCGGCGTCGTCAGGCGCCTGCCGCACGGCGAGTTCACCGAGGTGCACGCCGGGCTCGCGCCCGCCGAACTGCACCGGCTCACCGCACACGAGCAGCCCCGCCCCCTCGAACTGGCGGCCCCCGTCGACGAGAATGGAGTCGCCCGGAGCGCGGGCGTGCTCAGCCGCACCCGCGCCCGGCTGTCCCGCGGATTCCACGGCGAACACGCCCGGATCGCCGAGCCCGCCGCCGAGGAGTGCCGCGAGATCACCGAGGGCCACGGGCACTGACCCGCGGCCCCGGCCCCCACGCCAGAGGGAGGACAGATGCACGACCGATCCGACCAGCTCGCCGACAACAGATACCTCCTGCTCACCACCTTCGGCGAGGACGGCACCCGCCAGGACTCGCAGATCTGGGTGGTGCCCGACGGCACCGCGCTCGGCGTCTGGACCCCGGCCCACTCCGGGGAGGCCGAACGGATCCGGCGCCACCCCCGGGTGCTGGTCGGCCCGTGCGACGCCCACGGGCGCCCGACCGGACGCCCGGTGCCGGCCCGCGCACGGCTCTGCGACCCGGACGACACCGCCCGCTACCGCACCTCGCTGATCAACAAGTACGGCCTGACGGCGCTGATCGTGCTGGCCCGCAGCCGGTTCCGGGTCGGGCTGGCCGGGACGGTCGGCATCCGGATCACGCTCAACGAGCTGGAGCAGCGGCTGGTCGGGCCCGAGTGGCAGCTGCCGACGACGTACTGCGTCAACTGACTCCGTCGGGCGACCTGGTGGCGCCGAGGGCCGGGGGCCGGGCACGGACGTGCCCGGCCCCCGGCGCCGTTCGCGTGGTGAAGCGTTCGCGCTGCCGGGGACCGCTCTCAGGGCCCGTCGTCCGGCGCCTTCGCCAGGTCCCCGGGTTCGCACGCCTCCCGGCCCGTCGCCACGTGCACGACCCTGACCGACCGGTCGGGGCCGCCGGGCACGACCCGCTGTTCGTGCCCGCAGCGCGGGCAGATCAGCGGGATGCGCGGACGGTGCGCCCGGCCGCCGGCGTGGCCGCCGTCCGGGTGCGGGGCGCTCACGTCAGCGGGTGGGTCGGGACCGGGCTGACCTCCTGGATCTCGCCGTGGGCCTTGGTGAGCAGCTGCGAGGCCAGGTCGTTGAGGGCTCTGGCCCCCGCGATCTCCTCGCCGACCCGCAGCTGTTCCGGGTCCGAGGGGTGGCGGCTGCTGTAGCCGTGGGCCCGTAGTTCCCTGCCGTCGCGCAGCCGCAGCATGGCCGCGGCGGTCGTGCGCGGGCCGTCCTCGCGGAACTCCATCTCGATGTGCCAACCGACCAGAGTCTGCATGGCGGATCACCTCCATCGATTACTCCTCCGGTTACTCCTCCAGAGTGCGCCGCACCCACCGTGAACACCAGGGCAGGCGGACCAGAAGCAAGTTGAACGCGTTCAACTCTGCGGCGTAGAGTCGTCCACGACCAAGGTTTGAACACGTTCAAGGAGGTGCTTCCGGCATGGGCAAGGGCACGACGGAGCTGGTGAACCTGCTGGTCCTGCTCGGCATGGGCGCCGTCGTCCCGCTCGGCCTCGCCCTGATCGGCGAACCCGGCCTCGCCCGCGTCCGCCGGCTCTGGCCGCTCGCCGCCGTCCCCGGCGCGCTCTCGCTCTGGCTCCCGCGCGGCGGCCTCGCCACCGGCAGCGCCGCCCTCTACGCGCTCGGCACCCTGGCCGTCGCCCTCCACGCACCGCTGCGGCTGCGCCGGACCCGCTCGCTCGCGCCCGCCGAACTCGCCGTCCTCACCTCGCTCGCCGCCCCGGCGGTGGCCGGCACCGCCCTGGTCGCCGAGCGCTCCGGCTACCCGCTGTTCGGCTTCGAACCGCACGTCCTGGCGCTGACCGTCCCGCACTTCCACTACGCCGGATTCACCGCCGCCCTCGTCGCCGGGCTGGTCTGCCGCAGCACCCGGGCGGGTTCCGGCGCCGCCCGCTGCGCCGCGCTCAGCGTGCCGGCCGGGACGCTGCTGGTGCTCGCCGGGTACTTCCTCGGCGCCTGGGTCCAGTTCGCCGGGGCCTGCGTGCTCACCACCGGGATGTGGCTGGTCGGCCTGGTCACCTGGCGCGACCTGCGGCCGCGCGCCGCCGACCCGGTCACCGCCCGGCTGCTCACCGCCTCCTCGGCCGTCCTCGCCCTCACCATGCTGCTCGCCCTGTGGTGGGCCCTCGGCCAGGCGTCCGGGCTCCCCCACCCCACCCTGGCCTGGATGGCCGCCACCCACGGCGTCGGCAACGCGCTCGGGTTCGCGCTCTGCTCGCTGCTCGCCTGGCGCCGGATCACCACCACGGAGGACCACCGATGACCGACCTCAGCTACCCGGAGCAGGGCGCCAGCGCCACCGGCCACCTGCCCGGCGGGTACCGCCACCTGCGGCACCGGGCGCTCGTCGGCCGGGGCCGCCCCGCCCTGGAGGTGGCCGGGGCCGCCCTGCTCGGCTGGCGGATGCACCGGCTGGCCGGCGTGCGGATCGACGCCGACGCGGACCGGGCCGCCCCCGGCGTCGCCGTGCACTGCGCGATCGGCGTCGGCCCGCTCCGGGCCGGCGCCCCCAACCGGGTGCTGGCCACCGTCGACGGCCCGGACCGGTACGGCTTCACCTACGGCACCCGGGCCGGCCATCTGGCGTGCGGCGAAGAAACGTTCCTGGTCGAACTGGAGGCGGACGGGGCGGTCTGGTTCAGCGTGACCGCCTTCAGCCGTCCGGTCGCCCGGTACGCCCGGCTGGCGGGGCCACTGCTGCCGCTCGCGCAGCGGGCCTTCGCCCGGCGCTGCGGCCGGGTCCTGGCCCGGATCGCGGCGGACGCGGGGTAATGCCTTGGCCGGACCGGCGGGCCGTCCGGCATGATCGCCCGGTGATACGCATGCAGCCGGCCCTCGATGTCGCCGCGGGGCAGCCGTGACCAGCTTCCTGACCCACCGGGCCCGGGTGCACGACGAGCGGCTGCCGGTGCGCCGGCGGCTCAACGCCCTGCGGACCTGCCTGACCTGCTTCGCGCCGTACGGCTTCCGGGCCACCTACCACCACCTCACGCTCAGCGCCCGGATGCCCCGGCTGATGGAGACCGACCCGGACTCGCTGGTGCGGGCCGTGGAGGAGCTGCACGAGGCGCGGGTCCTGTGGCTGGCCGGGGCGCGGGAGTACGAGGCGCGGCGCCGGGCGGAGAAGCGGGCCGGGCGGCGGCAACCGACCGAGCCGGTGTGGTGGAACCGCCCCTGGTGGGGCGCACCGGACGCGGCCTGGCGGGCGGACCCCTTCCTCCACCCGCCGCTGCGGCTGCCCGACTACGTCCGGCGGCAGAACGCGCTGCTGGACGGCGTCGAACTGCACGGCTGCCCGGCCTGCGGGGACGAGGGGCCGGTGCTGTCGCGCTCGACCGGCCACGGCCTGGCCGAACTCTGCCGGACCTGCGCCTGGGTACGGCAGCCGTGCCCGTGCGGACGGTGGCACAGCTTCGAACCCGCCCTGCGGGTCGGCTGGAACGGCGTCTGGCGACGGGAGCACCTGACCGGCGACGGCACGCCGAACCCGCGCTGGCCCGGCGTGCAGGGGCCGGCCCGGATCGAGCGGCTGGCGGCGTACGAGGTCTCCCACCCGTGGGGTTTCCGCTCCACGCCGTGAGCGGCGCCCGGGCGCTGAACCGGCGGGGGGCTGCTGGCAGAGGCGGCCACCGGCGCGCGGCTCCGGAATACCCCGTCGGGGCGCACGGTTGTCGCGAGCACGTGATCGGCAGCGCCGCCTCCGGAAGGGAAGGAATCGCGAGATGAGCAGCACGGTCGAGCTGACCAAGGAGAACTTCGACGACATCGTCCCGGGCCCGGAGGGCCAGGACTTCGTCTTCATCGACTTCTGGGCCGGGTGGTGCGGGCCGTGCCGCCAGTTCGCCCCGGTGTACGAGAAGGCGGCCGAGCGCCACGCGGACCTCGTCTTCGCCAAGGTGGACACCGAGGCGCAGCAGGAGCTGGCCTCCGCGTTCGGGATCCAGTCGATCCCCACGCTGGCGATCGTCCGTGAGGGCGTGCTCGTCTTCTCGCAGGCCGGTGCGCTGCCGGAGTCGGTGTTCGAGGACCTGATCGGCCAGGCCAGGAAGCTGGACATGGCCGAGGTGAAGCGCAAGGTGGCGCAGGAGCAGGCGGCCGAGGGCCAGGCCTGACCCGTCCGGGTGTCCGGACGTCCGCTTGTCCGAGGGCCCGGGGAGTGCGACTCCCCGGGCCCGGTCGCTCAGTAATCCGGGCGAAAATCCGGGCGAAGTCCGGCCGGGGTCGGTCCTAGGGCCAATGCCAGTGACTTTGGTGTGTCTGTCTCGTTGGTTGTGGTGTGGCGAGGGTGGGGCAGGTCAAGTCGTGTGCGGGTGAGCGGT
>NZ_JBHXMU010000099.1:0-24874 GCF_042720685.1 Kitasatospora sp. NPDC058492 | reverse complement strand
ACACGGGCCCTGCCGCTACGAGATCCTGGAACCGAGTCCATGCCGCAAGAGCCAAAGCCGGACAGTTGGGGGGAATCCCCTATCGAACACCCTCTCAGACGCTCAGGCCCTCAGACACTCAGACACTCAGGCCCTCAGCGGGCCGGGCGGAGCCAGAGGGTGGCGAGCGGGGGGAGGACCAGTTCGGCGGAGCGGGGCTGGTCGTGCCAGGGGGTCGGTTCGGCCTTGACCGGGTGGGAGTTGCCGATGCCGCCGCCGCCGTAGGCCTCGGCGTCGGTGTTGAGCAGTTCCTCCCACAGCTGGTCGCGGCCGTCCAGGTCGGGCAGGCCGACCCGGTGGCCGTGCCGGACGACGGGGGAGAAGTTGCAGACCGCGACCAGCGGCGAGCCGTCGGCCGCGTACCGGACGAAGGAGAGCAGGTTGTCCTCGGCGGCGCCGCCGTCGAGCCAGCGGAAGCCGTCCGGGGTGGTGTCCCGTTCCCAGAGGGCGGGGGTGTCCAGGTAGTGCCGGTTGAGGTCGCGGACCAGCCGGCGGACGCCGTGGTGGTCCTGGTGGGCGGGCCACTGCTCGTCGAGCACCCACCACTGCGGGCCCTGCTCGTGGTCCCATTCCGCGCCCTGGGCGAACTCCTGTCCCATGAAGAGCAGTTGCTTGCCCGGGTGGGACCACATGAAGCCCAGGTAGGCGCGGTGGTTGGCGCGCTGCTGCCACCAGTCGCCGGGCATCTTGGAGACCAGCGCCTGCTTGCCGTGCACCACCTCGTCGTGCGAGATCGGCAGGACGTAGTTCTCCGAGTAGGCGTACACCATCGAGAAGGTGATCTCGTTGTGGTGGAACTTGCGGTGCACCGGCTCCTTGGACATGTAGACCAGCGAGTCGTGCATCCAGCCCATGTTCCACTTGAGCCCGAAGCCGAGGCCGCCGGCGTCGGTGGGGCGGGTGACGCCGTCCCAGGCGGTGGACTCCTCGGCGATGGTGACCACGCCGGGGCAGCGCCGGTAGACGGTGGCGTTCATCTCCTGCAGGAACGCGGCCGCGTCCGGGTTCTCCCGGCCGCCGTGCTGGTTGGGCGTCCAGGCGCCGCCCTCGCGGGAGTAGTCGAGGTAGAGCATCGAGGCGACGGCGTCCACCCGCAGGCCGTCGATGTGGAACTCCTCGCACCAGTAGACCGCGTTGGCGACGAGGAAGTTGCGCACCTCCGTGCGGCCGTAGTCGAACTCCAGGGTTCCCCAGTCGGGGTGCTCGGCGCGCAGCGGGTCGGCCGGCTCGTACAGCGGCTCGCCGTCGAAGCGGGCGAGCGCGAAGGCGTCCTTGGGGAAGTGGGCGGGCACCCAGTCGACGATCACGCCGATGCCGTGCCGGTGCAGGGTGTCGACCAGGTGGCGGAAGTCGTCGGGGCTGCCGAGCCGGGCGGTGGGGGCGTAGTAGCCGGACACCTGGTAGCCCCAGGAGCCGCCGAAGGGGTGCTCCATGACCGGCATGAACTCCACGTGGGTGAAGTTCAACTCCTTGAGGTAGCGCGGCAGTTCCTCGGCGATGGCGCGGTAGCTGGTGAGGTCGGGCCGCCAGGAGGCCAGGTGCAGCTCGTAGACGGACATCGGCGCCCGGTGGTGCGCGGCGCGGGCCCGGCGGGCCATCCACTCGCCGTCCTGCCAGCGGTGGTCGGAGGAGGTGACGACCGAGGCGGTGGCGGGCGGGCACTGGGCGGCCCGGGCGAGCGGGTCGGCCTTGTCGAGCACCCAGCCCTGCCGGGTGTGGATCTCGTACTTGTACGCGGCGCCCTCGGCGAGGCCCGGGACGAAGAGCTCCCAGATGCCGGACGAGCCGAGCGAGCGCATCGGGTGCCCGGTGCCGTCCCAGTGGTTGAAGTCGCCGATCAGCCGGACGCCGACGGCGTTCGGCGCCCAGACCGCGAAGGCGGTGCCGGCGACGCCGTCGACGGTGCGCACGTGCGAGCCGAGGGCCTGCCACAGCTGCTCGTGCCGGCCTTCGGAGATCAGGTGCAGGTCGAGTTCGCCGAGGGTGGGCGGGGTGCGGTAGCCGTCGTGCTGGGCCAGCGGCTCGCCGCCGGGGTAGGTCACCAGCAGCCGGTAGTCCACGGTGTCGGCGCCGGCCACCAGCCCGGTGAACAACCCGCCCTGCTGATGGGTGAGTTCGGCCGGGCCCTGGGTGGTCTCGACGACCACCCGCTCGGCGAACGGGCGCAGCACCCGGATCGCGGTGCCGCCGTGCACCGGGTGCGCGCCGAGCAGGGCGTGCGGGTCGTGGTGCTGCCCGCCGACCAGCCGGTCCACCTCGGACGGCGGCAGCGGCGCCTCGGGCAGGCGCAGCGAGGCCGTGGGCGGAGCCGTGACCGGTGCGGACTCCGCGACCGGCACGGGATCGCCGGCCGGCGCGGACTCCTCGGCCGGGACGGGCTCGGGCCGGGGCGAGTCCGGGCCGGCCAGGAAGGTGGCCGGGACGGGGCGGGTGGTGCGGCCGGGCGGGTCGAGCGGCGTCACGGCTGGGTCCTCCTGCGACGGGGGGTGGGCTAACTCCAGGGCGGCGGAACCGGGGGTGCGGGTGGGGCAGGGGATGCGGGCAGGGCAGGGGGGTGCGGGCGGGGCCGGGGCGGTCAGACGGTGAGGGCGAGCCGGTTGATCGCGGCGAGCGGGATCGGCAGCCAGCTCGGCCGGTGCCGGGCCTCGTACACGACCTCGTACACCGCCTTGTCGATCTCCAGGGCCCGCATCAGCTCCGGTGAGGCCGCCGGGTCGGCGCCGCCGCCGGCGGTGTAGCCGGCGCAGAAGGCGGTGCGGTTGCGCTGGGCCCAGGCGGCGGCGAGGTGGGCGAGTTCCGGGTCGACCGGGCCGCCGGCCAGCAGGTGGGCGGCCGCGTAGTCGAAGGAGCGGAGCATCGCGGCGACGTCGCGCAGCGCGGGCTGCGGTTCGCGGCGTTCGTTGACGGATTTGGCGGGTTCGCCCTCGAAGTCCAGCAGCACCCAGCCGTGCGGGGTGCGCATGGCCTGTCCGAGGTGCAGGTCGCCGTGGATGCGCTGGACGGGCAGGCCGTCGGGGTGGGCGTCGGCGAGTTGCTGGAAGGCGGTGCGCAGTGCGGCCCGGTAGCGCAGCAGGCCGGGGACGGCGGCGACGGCGCTGTCCAGCCGGTCGGCCATGGTGGTGGCGAGCCGGCTGGTCTGGGCGCGGTCGAGCCGGGCGACCGGCATCGAGCGGGCCAGGACCCGGTGGACTTCGGCGGTGGCCCGGCCGAGCCGGTGGGCCTCGATGGCGAAGTTGCCGGGGGAGGGGTCGCCCTTGAGCCGGCCGACCTGGTCGAGGGCGAGCTCCCAGCCGTCCTCGGCGTCCGGCAGGTAGCGCTGGAGCAGCCCGAGGGTGGCGGGTTCGGCGCGTTCCAGCCGGCTCTCGAACCAGGCGGCGACCCGGGGGATCCGGGTGGAGCCGGCCCGGGAGAGGGCGAGGGAGAGTTCGAGGTCGGGGTTGGTGCCGGGGTGGATGCGGCGGAACAGCTTGAGGATGTACGAGGTGCCGTAGATGACCGAGCTGTTGGACTGCTCGGCGGTGGAGGCGCGGCCGGGGAGGTTGGCGGGGAGCCCGGAGCCGGGGGTGCGGCGGAAGGACAGCGAGCCGAACCGGTCGCCGGTGGCGAGGTGTTCCAGCAGCCGCCCGGTGAGTTCGGGGTCGTGGACGGCGTCGTAGAGCGCCGCGCCGTCGTACGGGCCCTGGCTGAGCCGGCCGAGCACGGCGCTGGGCTCGATGTCCGCGTGCCCGTCCGAGCGGATGCCGAGCAGGAGTTGGTAGATGTCGCCGTGCGGGGCGCCGACCGTGGTGGCGTGCTCGACCCGCAGCAGCAGGTGCAGCAGGGCGGGGTCGCCGACCTGGAGCGGGGTTCCGACCATCGGGGTGAGGCCGGTGATGGGCCGTCCCTTTCCGGCGTACCACCGCTGGGTGGGGAGCCACTCGGCGATCAGCGGCAGCGCGGCCTGGACGAGTTCGCTGACCCCCAGGGCGGCTCTCCGGGCCCCGGTGCTCCGCGCGCCCGCCGGTGCGGCGGGGTCGGCGGGGGCATCCTGCTGCACATGGGCTTGAGAACGGGAGGTTTCGGACATGACTCCCTTTCCCCGGAAGCGGGCGGACTGCCCGACGGGTCTGGCCGGGTCCGTCAGTCTTCCGGATTTCGGCGGCGCGGCGGCGGCGGCACGCGAGCGGGGCTCAGGTGTCACGCCTTCGTGTGGGTGGCCGTTGGGCTGTTCTCCGTACGCGGCGGTGCAGAGAACTCCGGGGGCGCAGGGGTTCAACTCGCGCCCCCGGAGGGTCTGGTGGTGCTGTGTGGCAGGGTGTGGCGGATCGTTACTTCGAGCGCCTGGTCCCGCTCAGCCGCGGTGGCTGCCGGAGCTGGAACCAGTAGAAGCCGTGGCCGGCCAGCGTGAGCAGGTAGGGCCACTCGCCGATGGAGGGGAAGCGCACCCCGCCGATCAGCTCGACCGGGTACCGTCCGCCGTACTGCCGCAGGTCCAGCTCGGTCGGCTGCGCGAACCGCGAGAAGTTGTTCACGCACATGACCAGGTCCCCCTCGTGTTCGCGCACGAAGGCCAGCACGGCGGGGTTGCTGGAGGGCAGTTCGGTGTACGTGCCGAGGCCGAACGCCGGATTGAGCTTGCGGATCTCGATCATGCGACGCGTCCAGTGCAGCAGCGAGCTCGAACTGCTCTGCTGCGCCTCGACGTTGGTCACCTGGTAGCCGTACACCGGGTCCATGATGGGCGGCAGACTGAGCCTGCCCGGGTCGGCGGAGGAGAAACCCGCGTTGCGGTCCGGGGTCCACTGCATCGGCGTGCGCACGCCGTCCCGGTCGCCCAGCCAGATGTTGTCGCCCATGCCGATCTCGTCCCCGTAGTAGAGGACCGGCGAGCCGGGCAGCGAGAACAGCAGGGCGGTGAACAGCTCGATCTGGTTGCGGTCGTTCTCCAGCAGCGGGGCGAGCCGGCGGCGGATGCCCACGTTGGCGCGCATCCGGGGGTCCTTGGCGTACTCCGCGTACATGTAGTCGCGCTCCTCGTCGGTGACCATCTCCAGGGTCAGCTCGTCGTGGTTGCGCAGGAAGATGCCCCACTGGCAGCCGCCGGGGATCTGCGGGGTCTTGCTGAGGATCTCCGACACCGGGTAGCGGGACTCCCGCCGCACGGCCATGAAGATCCGGGGCATCACCGGGAAGTGGAAGGCCATGTGGCACTCGTCGCCGCCCGCGGTGAAGTCGCCGAAGTAGTCGACGACGTCTTCGGGCCACTGGTTGGCCTCGGCCAGCAGCACGGTGTCGGGGTAGTCGGCGTCGATCTCCTTGCGGACCCGCTGGAGGAACTCGTGGGTCTCCGGCAGGTTCTCGCAGTTGGTGCCCTCGCGGGCGAACAGGTACGGCACCGCGTCCAGCCGGAAGCCGTCGATGCCGAGGTCGAGCCAGAACCGCAGTCCGGCGATCATCTCCTGCTGGACGCGGGGGTTGTCGTAGTTGAGGTCCGGCTGGTGGGAGAAGAACCGGTGCCAGAAGTACTGCTTGCGGACCGGGTCGTAGGTCCAGTTGGAGGTCTCGGTGTCGACGAAGATGATCCGGGCGTCCGGGTACTGCTTGTCGTCGTCGGCCCACATGTAGAAGTCGCCGTACGGGCCGTCCGGGTCCGTCCGGGAGGCCTGGAACCACGGGTGCTGGTCGCTGGTGTGGTTCATGACGAAGTCGATGATCACGCGCATGCCGCGGGCGTGCGCGGCGTCGACGAACTCCATGAAGTCGGCGAGGTCGCCGAACTCCGGCAGCACCGACTTGTAGTCGGCCACGTCGTACCCGCCGTCGCGCAGCGGCGAGGCGAAGAACGGCGGGAGCCAGAGGCAGTCGACCCCGAGCCACTGCAGGTAGTCGAGTTTGGTGGTGAGCCCCTTCAGGTCCCCGACCCCGTCGCCGTTGCTATCCTGGAAGGACCGCACCAGCACCTCGTAGAAGACCGCACGCTTGAACCACTCCGGGTCCAGGTTCTTCTTCGAGGTCTCCGGGAAGGTGTCGGGGACGGGCTCGTTCACAGTCACGCTGGGTTCCTCCGAACCGTGAGGAGGTGAGCCGGCTCGGCTGAGGGATCGAGCCGGACGTAGTTGTGCCGGCCCCAGGTGTAGACGGCGCCGGTGAGCTCGTCGTGCACCGCGTACGGGCCGTCGCCGTCGAGGGTGACGGTGGCCTCCTGGACGTGGTGCGGGTCGAGGTTGACCACGGTGACGACCTGGTCGGTGAGGCCCTCGGGGGTGGTCGCGGTCTTGGAGTAGGCGAGCACCTGGTCGTTGTCCGTGGGGTGGAAGCGCAGGTTGCGCAGCTGCTGGAGGGCCGGGTGGCGCCGGCGCAGCCGGTTCAGCACGGTGAGCAGCGGGGCGAGGGAGTCGGTGCGGGTCCAGTCGCGGGGGCGCAGCTCGTACTTCTCCGAGTGCAGGTACTCCTCGGAGCCGGGGTGGGCCGGCTCGTCCTCGTACAGCTCGAAGCCGGCGTAGACGCCGTAGCTGGGGGCGAGGGTGGCGGCGAGCACGGCGCGGATCGCGAACGCGGCGCGGCCGCCGTGCTGGAGGTAGTCGTGCAGGATGTCCGGGGTGTTGGCGAAGAAGTTGGGCCGCATGTAGGCGGCGGCGTCACCGGTGAGTTCGGTGAGGTACTCGGTGAGTTCCGGCTTGGTGGTGCGCCAGGTGAAGTACGTGTACGACTGGTGGAAACCGATCTTCCCCAGGGTGTGCATCATCGCGGGCCGGGTGAAGGCCTCCGCCAGGAAGACGACGTCCGGGTCGGTGCGGGCGATGTCGGCGAGCACCTTCTCCCAGAACGCCACCGGTTTGGTGTGCGGGTTGTCGACCCGGAAGATCCGAACGCCGTGGGACATCCAGAACCGGAGGATCCGGATGGTTTCCTTGACGATTCCTTCCATGTCCTGGTCGAAGTTGATCGGATAGATGTCCTGGTACTTCTTCGGTGGGTTCTCGGCGTACGCGATGGTGCCGTCCCCGCGGTGGCTGAACCATTCCGGGTGCTTGTTCACCCACGGGTGGTCGGGGGAGCACTGGAGGGCGAAGTCCAGCGCCACCTCCAGGTGCAGGGCCTCGGCCTCGGCGACGAAGTGGTCGAAGTCCTCGATCGTGCCGAGGTCGGGGTGGACGGCGTCGTGGCCGCCCTCGGGGGAGCCGATCGCCCAGGGCGAGCCGACGTCGTGCGGACCGGCCGTCAGGGCGTTGTCCGGCCCCTTGCGGAAGGCTCGTCCGATCGGGTGCACCGGCGGCAGGTAGACCACGTCGAAGCCCATCGCGGCGACGGCCGGCAGCCGCTCGGCGGCGGTGCGCAGGGTGCCCGAACGCGGCGGCTCGACGCCGCCCGGATCCACCACCGCGCCCTCCGAGCGGGGGAAGAACTCGTACCAGGAGCCGTACAGCGCGCGCTCGCGGTCCACCTGGAGCGGCAGCGGGCGGGAGGCGCTGAGCAGTTCGCGCAGCGGGTACCGGGCCAGCAGGTCCAGCACCTCGGGGGCGAGTGCGGCGGCCAGCCGGGACAGCGGCGGCAGGCCGGGGTCGCGCAGCGCGTCGGCGGCGGCCAGCACGTGCGCGCGGCCCTCCTTCTTCGGCACGCCGACCGCGGCCTGCTCCAGCAGCCGGGCGCCGTCCTCCAGGACCAGCGCGGTGTCGATCCCGGCCGGCAGCTTCACGGCGGCGGTCCGGCGCCAGGTGGCGACCGGGTCGCTCCACGCCTCGACCAGGTACGACCAGCGGCCGGACGCGGTCGGGGTGACGTGCGCGCCCCAGCGGTCGGTGCCCTCGGCCAGCTCGCGCATCGGCGTCCACGGGCCGCCGCGGCCGCGCGGGTCGCGCAGCACCACGTTGGCGTTGACGGCGTCGTGGCCCTCGCGGAACACGGTCGCGGTGACCAGGAAGGTCTCGCCGACGACGGCCTTGGCCGGGCGGCGGCCGGAGTCGACGAGGGGGCTGACGTCCAGGACGGGGATGCGGCCGATCACGGTGTCGCTCTCTGTCGTCTTGCGGGCGGCGGGCTTGCGGGCGGAGGCCTTGCGCGGCGCGGCGCCGGAGGTGCCCTCGGCGGTGGTCCCGGCGGTCCCGGCGGCGTCGGCGGTGGCCTTCGCGGTGGCGGCGGCGCGGCGCGTGGTGGTGGTGCGCCTGAGCGGTGCCGCGGTCCGGCCCTCCTCGGCCCCGGGTTGTCGGGCCGCTTCGGCCGGCTCGGTGCGGACCGCCCCGGCGGCCCGCGGCGCCGGCATCGCCGGATCCGTCCGAGTGTCAGAATCCATCCGTCCGGCGGATTCCGCGACCGCTGCGTCGTGGCTGTCGGCCACCGGTGTGGACTGGTCCCGCGTGTCGCCGTGCATGTCAAACTCCTGCCCGAGATCGGCGGCAGCTCCCGCGGGCCGGGGATGGGCCAGGGGAGTACCGGGAGGACTGCTGGGTGGGGAGGACGTGCGACCGGAAGCCTGCCCGCGCCGCCGTCCCCGGCAACCTGCCCGGCGCCCGCCGAGCCCTCGACGGGAGGCCCTGGAGCCGCGCGCGTCCCGGCGCGCGCCTCCAGGGGCACGCCCCTGGGCGACCCGGTCGACCCGTGAACGAGCAGGCCGAGTACGAGGACACGCGTCGGTGCGAGGTGAGCGCCGAATGGGCTAAGAAGAAGGGGAACGATCAACGCGAAAAGGATTCGGACGTGCTGCTTCAAGGCGGACGCCACCCGCCGCCGCACTCCCCGCAGCATCAACGACCTTGAGTCATCCTCGCACCGGGGACAAGACTTTTGCAGCGGTACGACAGTAGTTTCGGGCTTTGTCCTGAGCGGATGAGCCATCGGAAATGGACCTGTTCCGCAGTGTTCATGCATTGGTAGCGCAGGACCCCGGAAATGTGCGCCGCGCGCGCCCCCCGTGCAGACCAATGCGCCGAATGCGATCTCATCAATAGGCCGAACGGATGCCCAATAGCCCACTTGACGCACTGTCATGACGGACATCGCGGCTACGCTTCACGCCGTGAAGGCAATCCGCAGATTCACCGTCCGCACCGTCCTGCCCGAACAACTCCAGCCGCTGCACGAGCTGGCCCTCAACCTGCGCTGGTCCTGGCACCCCGAGACCAGGGACCTCTTCCGGTCCGTGGACCCGGAGGTCTGGGCCGCGACCGGCGAGGACCCGGTGCGGCTGCTCGGGGAGGTCCCGGCCGCCCGGCTCGCCGCCCTCGCCGCCGACCGGCGGTTCCTGCGCAGACTCGGCGACCTCGCCGACGACCTGCGCGAGTACCTCAGCGGCCCGCGCTGGTACCAGGCCCAGCAGGAGGCCGGCACCACCCCGCCGCCCGCCGCCATCGCCTACTTCTCCCCCGAGTACGGCATCGCCGCCGCGCTGCCGCAGTACTCCGGCGGGCTCGGCATCCTGGCCGGCGACCACCTCAAGGCCGCCAGCGACCTCGGTGTCCCGATCATCGGCGTCGGCCTGTTCTACCGGCACGGCTACTTCCGGCAGTCCCTCAACCGGGACGGCTGGCAGCAGGAGCGCTACCCGCTGCTCGACCCGGACGAACTCGCGGTCAGCCTGCTCCGGGAGGACGACGGCACCCCCGGCCGGGTCGACCTCGCCCTGCCAGGCGGCCGCACCCTGGCCGCGCACATCTGGAAGGCCCAGGTCGGACGGGTCCCGCTGCTGCTCCTCGACTCCGACATCGAGGCCAACTCGCCCGCCGAGCGCGACGTCACCGACCGGCTCTACGGCGGCGGCAGCGAGCACCGGCTGCTCCAGGAGATGCTGCTCGGCATCGGCGGCGTCCGCGCCGTCCGCGCCTACTGCCGGCTCACCGGGCACCCCGCCCCCGAGGTGTTCCATACCAACGAGGGCCACGCGGGCTTCCTCGGCGTCGAACGGATCCGCGAGCTGGTCGCCACCGGCTCACCCGGCCCCGACAGCGTCGGCCTGGACTTCGCCGCCGCCCTGGAGTCCGTCCGGGCCGGCACCCTGTTCACCACCCATACGCCCGTCCCGGCCGGCATCGACCGCTTCGACCGCGAGCTGGTCGCCCGCCACTTCAGCGGCGACGCCGCCCTGCCGGGCGTCCCGGTCGAACCGGTGCTCGCGCTCGGCGCCGAGACCTGGCCCGGCGGGGACCCGAAGCTCTTCAACATGGCCGCCATGGGCCTGCGGCTCGCCCAGCGCGCCAACGGGGTCTCCACCCTGCACGGCGAGGTCAGCCGCTCCATGTTCAACGGGCTCTGGCCCGGCTTCGACGCCACCGAGGTGCCGATCACCTCCGTCACCAACGGCGTCCACGCCGCCACCTGGATCGACCCGGCGGTCGTGCGGCTCGGCGCCGCCGAGATCGGCGCCGACCGCGCCGAGGACGCCATGACCACCGGCGACGCCAAGCGCTGGACCGGCCTGGAGCGGATCGGCAACACCGAGATCTGGGACCTGCGCCGCAGCCTGCGCGCCCAGCTGGTCGACGAGGCCCGCCGCCGGCTGCGCGACTCCTGGCGCCAGCGCGGCGCCGGCGAGGCCGAACTCGGCTGGGTCTCCTCGGTGCTCGACCCCGACGTGCTCACCATCGGCTTCGCCCGCCGGGTGCCCTCGTACAAGCGGCTCACGCTGATGCTGCGCGACCCGGACCGGCTGCGCGCCCTGCTGCTGCACCCCGTCCGGCCGGTGCAGATCGTGGTCGCCGGCAAGGCCCACCCGGCCGACGACGGCGGCAAGCGGCTGATCCAGCAGATGGTCGCCTTCGCCGACGACCCGGCCGTCCGGCACCGGATCGTCTTCCTGCCGGACTACGACATGGCGATGGCCCGGCACCTCTACCCGGGCTGCGACGTCTGGCTGAACAACCCGCTGCGCCCGCTGGAGGCCTGCGGCACCTCCGGGATGAAGGCCGCGCTCAACGGCTGCCTCAACCTGTCCGTCCTGGACGGCTGGTGGGACGAGTGGTACGACGGCCAGAACGGCTGGGCGATCCCCACCGCCGACGAGACCGGCGGCGTGCTCGACCCGGAGAGCAGCGAGGCCGAGCGCCGCGACGACATCGAGGCCGCCGCGCTGTACGACCTGATCGAGGACCAGGTCGCCGGCCGGTTCTACGACCGGGGCACGGACGGGCTGCCGCACCGCTGGATCGCCATGGTCCGGCACACCCTCGTCACCCTCGGCCCCAAGGTGCTGGCCGGGCGGATGGTCCGCGAGTACGTCGAACGGCTGTACACCCCGGCGGCGCTGGCCCAGCGGGAGCTGGCGGCGGCGGAGCACCACGGCGCCCTGGAGCTGGCGGCCTGGAAGGCGAAGGTCCGGGAGGCCTGGCCGGCCGTCCGGGTCGAGCACGTCGAGGCGGACTGTCCGGACGAGGCGCAGGAACTGGGCAGCTCGCTGGCGCTGCGGGTGCAGGTCGCGCTCGGGGCGCTGGAGCCGGGCGACGTCGAGGTGCAGGCGGTGTCCGGCCGGGTGGACGAGACGGACGGCATCTCGGACGGCTGCGTGCTCGCCCTCAAGCCGGTCGGCGGGTCCGACCTGGACGGCCGGACCCGCTACGAGGGTTCGCTGGAGCTGGGCCGGACCGGCCCGTTCGGCTACACCGTCCGGGTGCTGCCGGCCCACCCCCGGCTGGCCTCCCCGGCGGAGCTGGGGCTGGTGGCCCTGCCCGCCGAGTCGTCGGGGATGGACGCGGGGGTGCTGCGGTGAGGCCCTGCCGCGGGGGACGGCGACCCTAGACCAGGCTGTCCCGCCAGGCCTGGTGGAGTGCGGCGAAGCGGCCGGATCCGTCGATCAGCTCCTGCGGGGAGCCGTCCTCGACGATCCGGCCCTGGTCCATCACCAGGACGCGGTCGGCGATCTCCACGGTGGAGAGCCGGTGCGCGATGATCACCGCCGTCCGGCCGGCCAGCACCGTGCGCATGGCCCGCTGGACGGCCTGCTCGCCGGGGACGTCCAGCGAGCTGGTCGCCTCGTCGAGGATCAGCACCGCCGGGTCGGCGAGCAGGGCGCGGGCGAAGGCGACCAGCTGGCGCTGCCCGGCGGAGATCCGGCCGCCGCGCTTGCGCACGTCGGTGTCGAAGCCGTCCGGGAGCGCGGCGATGAACTCGTACGCGCCGATGTCCCGGGCGGCCTGCTCGACCTCCTCGCGGCCGGCGCCGGGGCGGCCGATCGCGATGTTCTCGGCGACGGTGCCGGAGAACAGGAAGGACTCCTGGGTCACCATCACCACGCCGCGCCGCAGCTCGGGGGTGGCGAGGTCGCGCAGGTCCACGCCGTCCAGCCGGATCCGGCCGTCGGTCGGGTCGTAGAAGCGGGCCAGCAGCTTGGCGACCGTCGACTTGCCGGCGCCGGTCGCGCCGACCACCGCCACCGTCTGCCCGGCCGGGATCACCAGGTCGAACGGCGGCAGCACCTGCTTGCCGGTGCGGTAGGCGAAACGGGTCTCCTCGAAGCGGACCTCGCGCCCCTTGCCGACGGCCTGCGGCAGTTCGGCGGGCGCGGCCGGCTCGGCGACGGTCGGCTCGTGGGCGAGCAGGCCGGCGATCTTCTCCAGCGCGGCGGCGGCCGACTGGTAGCTGTTCAGGAACATCGCCAGCTGGTCGATCGGGTCGTAGAGCCGGCGCAGGTAGAGCACGAAGGCGGTGAGCACGCCCAGTTCGACCGTGCCGTCGGCGACCAGGTAGGCGCCGAGCAGCACCACGCCGGTGGTCCACAGGTTGGCGGTGACGCGGGAGAGGCCGACGTAGCGGGCGATCTCCAGCAGGCCGTCCGCCGTCGCGGTGGCGGACTGCCGGTTGACCAGGCCGAAGGCCTCGTCGTTGGCCTTCTCCCGGCGGAAGGCCTGCACCGGGCGGATGCCGTTCATGGTCTCGGTGAAACGGACGATCAGCGAGGCGGCCGAGGTGCGGGAGCGGCGGTAGACCCGGCGCGAGCGGCTGCGGAAGGAGCGGGCGATCAGCGCCAGCGGCAGGATCGACGCCAGCGAGACCAGGCCGAGCCGCCAGTCCAGCACCAGCAGCAGCACCGAGATGTAGCAGACCGACAGGAGGACGGTCAGCAGCTCCTGGAGGCCCTCGGAGAGCAGCTCGCGCAGCGCGTCCACGTCGCTGGTGGCGCGGGAGATGATCCGGCCCGAGGTGTAGCGCTCGTGGAAGTCCAGGCTCAGCCGCTGGGCGTGCCGGAAGATCCGGCCGCGCAGCTCCAGCAGGATGTCCTGGTTGACCCGGGCGCTGATCTTGATGAACGCCCACTGCAGCAGCAGGCTGAGCAGCGCGCAGCCCAGGTAGGCGCAGACCACCGCGATCAGCGGGCCGCTGTCGCTCTCGCGCAGTGCCGGGATGCCGCGGTCCATCGCGATGGCGACCAGCAGCGGGCCGGACTGCAGGGCCGCCTGCTGGACGAGGATCACCAGCATCGCGACGCCGATCCGGGCCCGGTGCGGGCCGAGCAGCGAGCGCAGCAGCGCCCGGGGGGCGCCGGGCGGGACGGGGATGTCCTCCTCGTCGGCCGGGGGCGGCGGCAGCTGTTCCTCGGCCGGTTCGGCGGTCTCCCGTTCGGCGGGGCCGGCGGGTGAGATGGTGGTGGTCATCGGGTGGTGCCCCCCTCGGAGACCAGTGCGGCCTCGGGCATCGGGGCGGACTCGCCCGACATCAGTTCGCGGTAGTGCGCGCAGTCGCGCAGCAGGTCCTGGTGGGTGCCGACGGCCTCGATCCGGCCGTCGGAGAGCACCGCGACCCGGTCGGCGAGCAGCACGGTGCTCGGGCGGTGGGCGACCACCAGGGCGGTGGTGGCACCGAGGACCTGGCGCAGCGCCCGTTCGACCAGGGCCTCGGTGTGCACGTCGAGGGCGGAGAGCGGGTCGTCCAGCACCAGGAAGGCCGGGTCGCCGACCACCGCACGGGCCAGGGCGAGGCGCTGGCGCTGGCCGCCGGACAGGCTCAGGCCCTGCTCGCCGACCTCGGTGTCCACGCCGTCCGGGAGCTTCTCCACGAAGGAGGCCTGGGCGGTGGCCAGGGCGGCGCGCAGCTGCCGGTCGTCCGCGCCCGGGGCGCCCATCAGGACGTTCTCCCGGACGGTGGCGGAGAACAGGGTGGGCTCCTCGAAGGCGACCGCGACCAGCTCGCGCAGCCGTTCCCGGGGGAGGTCGCGGATGTCCCGGCCGTCCAGGGTGATGGTGCCGGCCGTGGCCTCGTACAGGCGGGGGAGCAGTGCGGTGAGCGTGGTCTTGCCGCTGCCGGTGGCGCCGACCAGGGCCATCGTCTCGCCGCTGCGGATGTGCAGGTCGATGCCGGCCAGCAGGTCGGGGGTGTCGTCGGGGGCGTCGGGGTAGCGGAAGCGGACGCCGGTGAAGCGGATGCCGTCGGGGGTGGCGCCCAGGCCGTCGGCGGTGCCCGGGTCGGCGGTCTCGGGCTCGTCCAGCACCTCGAAGAAGCGGTCGGCGGCGGTGGCGGCCTCGTTGGCGTAGGCGAGCAGCCAGCCCAGGGACTCGACCGGCCAGCGCAGCGCCAGCGCGGTGGAGAGGAAGGCGACCAGGGTGCCGGCGCTCAGCTCGTCGTGGGCGACCAGGTAGGCGCCGGCGGCGAGGGCGCAGCCGAGGGCGATCTCGGGCAGGCCGACGATGACCGCCCAGAGGTTGGCGAGCAGCCCGGCCTTGCGCAGTTCGGTGCGGCGCAGGTCGTGGGCCTGGGCGCGGAAGCGCTCGGCCATCGAGCGGTGGCGGCCGAAGGCCTTGAGGATGCGGATGCCGAGGACGGACTCCTCGATGACGGTGGCGAGGTCGCCGTTCTGGTCCTGGGCGCGGCGGGAGGCGCCGGAGTAGCCCGCCTCGAACCGCCGGGTGAGTACGAACAGCGGGACGGCGGGCAGCAGGATGATCAGGGCGAGCCGCCAGTCCTGGGTGAACATCACCGCCGTGCCGGCGAGGAACATCACCGAGTTGACGATCAGGAAGACCAGCGGGAAGGCCAGAAACAGCCGCATGGTGTACATGTCGGCGGTGGCCCGGGAGAGCAGCTGGCCGGATCCCCAGCGCTCGTGGAAGGAGATCGGCAGCCGCTGGAGCTTGGCGAAGAGGTCGCCGCGCATGGCCGTCTCCAGCCCGGCCAGCGGGCGGGCCAGGACCACCCGGCGGGTGTAGAACAGCGCGGCCTCGACCAGTCCGAGGACCAGCAGCAGGCCGATCAGCGGCCAGAGCCCGCTCAGGTCGTGTTCGGCGAGCGGGCCGTCGACGATCCGGCCGAGGACCAGCGGGACGCCGAGGACGCTCAGCATGGCGACCAGGGCGGCGGCCACCGAGGTGGCCAACCGGCGGCGGACGGCTCGGGCGTAGGGCCACAGGCGCAGGAGGGAGCGGACCGTGGAGCGGTGCCCGGTCGCGGTGTCGTCGTCTTGTCGGTTCTCGGCCATCGTCGTGAGGGTAGGACGAGGTCGCGTCATTTCTCATCAGGTTTTTCACCCCTGACAGAACGCTTCGGCGAGAACCGGCCACCTGTACGGGTGGGGCGCGGGTGAAAAGCGGGGCGCGTGGGGCCGGCCGCAGGGGCCGGAGTGCGCCGCACGTGCGGCCGACACCGCTCAGGTCGTGGCGGCGGGCGCGCGCAGCAGCCGCAGCGAGCGCCCGGCCAGCAGCGTCGCGCCCTGCGGACAGGGCTCGCCGCCGCCCTCGACGGCGGTGTCGACCACCGTCTCGTACGCCTCCTCCGGTGCGGCCCAGGGCTCGCCGGGGAGGGTGAACAGCACCGGTTCGTGGCCGGCGTTGAGCAGCAGCAGGAAGCTGTCGTCCAGCGTCGGCCGCCCGGCCTCGTCCCGTTCGGACATCGCGGTGCCGGACAGCAGCATGCCCAGGCAGGCGGTCGGGGCGAACCAGTCGGCCTCGGTCATCTCCTTGCCCAGCGGCGTGAACCAGGCGAGGTCCGGCTGGCCGCCCGGGGCGGCGGCCCGGCCGGAGAAGAACGCCCGCTGCCGCAGCACCGGGTGGGCCCGGCGCAGCCGGATCAGCCGGGCGGTCAGCTCGCACAGCCCGCGCCAGCGGGGATCCGCCAGGAGCGACCAGTCCAGCCAGCCGAGTTCGTTGTCCTGGCAGTAGGCGTTGTTGTTGCCGCCCTGGGTGCGGCCCAGCTCGTCCCCGGCGGTGAGCATCGGGACGCCGGTGGAGAGCAGCAGCGTGGCCAGCAGGTTGCGCAGTTGGCGCAGCCGCAGGGCGTTGACCTCCGGGTCGGTGGTCTCGCCCTCGACGCCGTGGTTCCAGGACCGGTTGTCGTCGGTGCCGTCCCGGTTGGCCTCGCCGTTGGCCTCGTTGTGCTTGCGGTCGTAGCTGACCAGGTCGCGCAGCGTGAAACCGTCGTGCGCGGTCACGTAGTTGACGGAGGCGTACGGGCGGCGGCCGCCGCGCTGGTAGAGGTCGGAGG
The DNA here is from genome assembly GCF_042720685.1 of Kitasatospora sp. NPDC058492. Taxonomy (NCBI): domain Bacteria; kingdom Bacillati; phylum Actinomycetota; class Actinomycetes; order Kitasatosporales; family Streptomycetaceae; genus Kitasatospora; species Kitasatospora sp. NPDC058492. Next base: position 8,461 of record NZ_JBHXMU010000099.1, on the reverse strand, counting down.
AGCCGGACAGCCGGTAGCCCAGCTCGCGCACGTCCGGGCGGGCGCCGCGCCAGAAGTCCCGCACGGTGTCCCGGTACTTGTCGTTCCACTCGGCCCACAGCGGCGGGAAGCCGCCGACCTGGTAGCCGCCCGGGCCGACGTCCCAGGGCTCGGCGATCAGCTTCACCCGGCTGAGCAGCGGATCCTGGGAGACGGCGGCGAGGAAGGGGTGGTCCATGTCCACCCCGTCGGTGCCGCGGGCGAGGGCGGCGGCGAGGTCGAAGCGGAAGCCGTCCACGCCCATCTCGGTGACCCAGTACCGCAGCGAGTCGGTGACCAGCCGGACCACCTGCGGGCGGCGGGTGTCCAGGGTGTTGCCGCAGCCGGTGAAGTCGGCGTAGCCGCGCGGGCGGTGCGGGGCCGGGCGGTAGTAGGCGGTGTTGTCGATGCCGCGCAGCGAGAGCATCGGGCCGAGTTCGGCGCCCTCCGCGGTGTGGTTGAAAACCACGTCGAGGATCACCTCGATCCCGGCGGCGTGCAGGGCGCGGACCATCCGCTTGAACTCGCCGACCTGGCCGCCGCGCGAGCCGGCCGCCGAGTAGCCGGCGTGCGGGGCGAAGTAGCCGATCGTGTTGTAGCCCCAGTAGTTGACCAGGCCGCGCGACTGGAGGTGGTCCTCGCTGGCGTACTGGTGCACCGGCAGCAGTTCGACGGCGGTCACGCCGAGGCGGGTCAGGTGGGCGACGGCGGCCGGGTGGGCCAGGCCCGCGTAGGTGCCGCGGAGCTCCGGCGGGATGTCGGGGTGGCGCATGGTGAAGCCGCGCACGTGCAGTTCGTAGAGCACCGTCTCGGCCCACGGGGTCTTCGGGCGGTGGTCGTCGTACCAGTCGTCGTCATCGTGGACGACCACGGATCTGGGCACGTAGCGGGCCGAGTCGCGGTTGTCCCGGACGGTGTCGGCGACGTCCGCCTCCGGCCAGTTGCGGACGGCCGCGCAGACCGCGTCGTGGCTGGTGTAACAGCCGTCCACGGCACGGGCGTACGGGTCGAGCAGCAGCTTCGCCGGGTTCCAGCGGGCGCCGGTCCACGGGTCCCACCGGCCGTGCACGCGGAAGCCGTACCGGGTGCCGGGGCGGACGCCGGGCAGGAAGCCGTGCCAGGTCTGGAAGTCCTGCTCGGTGAGGCGGTGCCGGCCCTCCCGGCCGTCCTCGTCGAACAGGCAGAGGTCGACCGCCTCGGCGCCGGCCGCCCAGAGCGCGAAGTTGGTGCCCTGGCGGCCCTGTTGGTCGGTCCGGAAGCGGGCGCCGAGCGGCTGCCAGCTGCCGGGCCACGGTGGCTCGGCGGTGTCCCCGCCGGGCGGCCGCACTCCGGCTTCCAGCTCCTGCCCTGACGCCATGGCCGCACCCTCCCTGGACGGGGTGTCCCGGACCCCGTTCACTTCCTCTTTCCCGGATTGCGCAGATCGGAAGCGGCTGAACGGGGGCTTACCGGCGGATGGCGGCCGATGGATGGGGGGATTTCGCGCGGCTGCGCGTGTCCCCGCCGCGATTGCCCTCGTTGTTCCCGGTATCGGGCGTTCCCGCTACCGGACGTTCCTGGCACCGGGAGTTCCTGACATCGGGAGTTCCCGGCGTCGGGCGTCCCCGGTAGCGGAGGCTCCCGGTACCGGATCTTCCCGGTACCGGACGTGGACAGTGGGAGGCCCCGGAATGCGGCGCCGAGGACGGGTGTGGGCGCGGCGGGCGGCGGCGGTGGCCTGGGGCCTCGCCGTCCTGACGGGGTGCGGCGGCCCCCCGGCGGCCCCCGCGCAGGACGCCGCCGGGCCCGGGGCGCACACCCCGCCCCCGCCGCCGTCCCGGGCGGTCGTCACGGCGCTGCCCGCCGACGGCGCCCAGGACGTGCTGCCGGAGGGCCCGGTCCGGGTGACGGCGGCGCAGGGCCGGCTGGTCACCGTCCGGCTGGCCGACGCCAAGGGCACCGAGGTCCCCGGCACGATCGCCCCGGACGGCGCCGCCTGGACACCCGACGGCCCGCTGCCGCTGGGCACCGCGTACACCCTGGACGCCGTCGCCGAGGACGACCAGGGCCAACGGGCGGCCCAGCACTCGGCGTTCTCCACGATGGCCCGGGCGCACACCTTCGTCGCCTTCTTCACCCCGGAGGACGGCTCCACCGTCGGCGTCGGCATGCCGGTGTCGCTGCGCTTCAGCCGGCCGATCACCGACCGGGCGGCGGTGGAGAAGGCCGTCCAGGTGAGCGCCGACCCGCCCGTCCCGGTGGCCGCGCACTGGTTCGGCAACCAGCGGCTGGACGTCCGCCCGCAGCAGTACTGGGCGGCCGGCACCAAGGTGACGGTGGCGCTGCGGCTGAAGGACGTGCAGGGCGCGCCGGGCGAGTTCGGCACCCAGGCCAAGGACCTGCACTTCACCGTCGGCCGGGCCCAGGTCTCCACCGTCGACCTGGACGCGCACACCCTGACCGTCCGGGCCGGGCAGGGCGGCAAGGTGGTGCGGGTGCTCAAGGTGTCCGGCGGCAGCCGTGACCACTCCACCTACCGGGGCGTCATGGTGGTGTCGGAGAAGTACAAGGTGACCCGGATGAACTCGCAGACCGTCGGGATGGGCGACGAGTACGACATCAAGGACGTGCCGCACGCGATGCGGCTGACCAACTCCGGCACCTTCGTGCACGGCAACTACTGGGCGGACCCCGGGGTGTTCGGCGCGGCCAACACCAGCCACGGCTGCATCGGCCTGGCCGACGCCAAGGGCGGTGCGAGCAAGGACTCCCCGGCGGGCTGGCTGTTCGAGCACACCATCCCGGGGGACGTGCTGGAGGTGAAGGCCTCCGCGGGGGACTTCGTGCCGCCGCAGAACGGCCTCAACGGCTGGAACGTGCCGTGGGAGCAGTGGGTGGCGGGCAGCGCCCTCGGGCCGGTTGCCGGGCCGTCGGCCGGTCCCGCCGGTGGGCCGACCGCCGGTCCCGCCGTCGGTCCCTCCGCAAGCCCCGTCGCGCAGTAGTCGATCTTCACCGCCGATTCACCCCCGATCCACCCACCTCCCCCCGGGAGCCGCTCGGACGGCCCGGCTATCCTGCTCCGGCGCGCCCTGGTCCGGCGCGAAAGATCGGCGCCCGGTGCAACTCATGGGGGCACTCAACGCGTCAAGAGAGTGGATACCGGGAGGGGAGAAACCGTGAAGACGGGGAAGACGGCCGACGCCGCGATACGTACCACCAGCCGTTACGGGCGCAGGGGTGCGATGGCGTTGGTCATGGGCGGGGTGCTGCTGCTCACCGCAGCCTGCGGCGACGACAAGGGCGGAACGGGCGGCGGGGGTGACAACGCGGCGCCCGCGGCGACGGCGGGTGCGGGCGGGACGGCGGCCCCGGCGGGCGCGTCGGCCGAGCCGAAGACCTCCGCCGCGGTGCTGGCCGTCGAGCCGAAGGACGGCGCCCAGGACGTCGCACCGAGCAACGCGTTGCAGGTGTCCGTCTCGAACGGCAAGCTCACCACGGTCGAGGTGACCGACAAGAACGGCAAGCCGGTCGACGGGGCGATCACCCCGGACGGCATCGGCTGGAAGCCCGCCGCCGCGCTCACCGTCGGCATGGCGTACAAGGTGAACGCGCAGGCCAAGGACGCCGACGGCCTGGTGGCCGCGTCCACCACGACGTTCACCACGCTGACGCCGGACAAGAAGGTCTCCACCAACGACAACATCAGCGACGGCGCCACCTACGGCGTCGGCATGATCGTCTCGGTGAACTTCAGCAAGACCGTCAAGAACAAGGACGCCGTCCTCAAGGGCATCACCTTCGAGACGAACAACGGCACCGAGGTGAAGGGCCACTGGTTCGGCGACAACCGGCTGGACTTCCGCCCGGCCGAGTACTGGAAGCCGGACACCAAGGTCACCATCAAGTACCGGCTGAAGAGCGTCGAGGTCGCCCCGGGCATCTACGGCGACGTGGACAAGGACGAGCCGTTCACCATCGGCCGCTCCCAGATCGCCACCGCCGACGCCAAGGCGCACCAGATGACGATCGAGCGGGGCGGCAAGAGCACCACCGTGCCGGTCACCATGGGCGCGGAGGCGACGCCGTCCTGGAGCGGGACCATGGTGATCATGTCCAAGGAGAAGGTCACCCGGATGAACTCGCAGACCGTCGGCCTCGGCGGCGAGTACGACATCCAGGACGTGCCGCACGCGATGCGGCTGACCACCTCCGGCACCTTCGTGCACGGCAACTACTGGTCCAACGCGACCAACCCGTTCGGCAGGACCAACGCCAGCCACGGCTGCGTCGCGATGGTGGACGAGAAGGGCGGCAGTGACACCTCCGTCGCGGGCAAGTTCTTCAACGACTCGATGGTCGGCGACGTGGTCAAGGTCGTGAACAGCAAGGAGAAGACCGTCGCGCCCTCCAACGGGCTGGGCGGCTGGAACGTCGCCTGGGCGAACTGGTAGATCCTGCCCGCTGATTGACCGGATAGTCCCGGTTCGTCGGCGCGGTGCAGAAGAGCGGCCCGATCCTCACCCGTTGGGGTCGGGCCGTTCGCGTTTTCGCAGCACACCGGGCCCCGAATGGCGCAACCTTTCCGGGGGCCGGCGCGTGTAGTGGTCGGGTCCGTCGTGTGCACGGGAGTTGTGCGGGGTTTCGGGTCGTGGGGTTTCGGCCCGCGGGCTTCGGTTCGCGGGTTGCGGGTTGCGGTTCGTGGGGTTCGGTTCGTGGGGTTTCTGAGGGAGGGATCGACGTTGAGGTCGATACGCAGAGTGGTGGCCGTCGGTCTGGTGGGCGGCGCGATGGCGCTGACGGCCGCGTGCGGCGGCGGGAGCGGCGGTAGCGGGGGCGGGAGCGCGGCCAAGGCGGACCTGGGGGCCGGCGCGGCCGCCGGGACGGCCTCCCCGGGCGCCGCGGCGGCGAGCAGCGCGGCGCCGAAGGTGTCGCAGGCCGTGGTGAACATCGAGCCCAAGCCCGGCACGGTGGACGTCGCGCCCGACGCGCTCAAGGTCGGCGCGACCGGCGGCAAGCTCACCACCGTCAAGGTCAGCGACAAGACGGGCGCGGAGGTGCCCGGCACCATCGCCGCCGACGGCTCCAGCTGGACCCCGTCGGCCGGCCTCGCCGTGGGCAGCGCCTACCAGGTCAGCGCGCTGGCCGCGGACGCCAACGGCGTGGTCGCCAGCGCGGACAGCAACTTCACCACGCTGACGCCGACGGCCCTCGCCAAGGCCGCCGACAACGTGGACAACGACGCGACGTACGGCGTCGGCATGATCGTTTCGGTGAACTTCAGCAAGGACGTCAAGAACAAGGACGTCGTCGCGAAGGGCATCACCTTCGAGACCGACAACGGCACCGTGGTCAAGGGCCACTGGTTCGGCAACCGCCGACTGGACTTCCGCCCCGAGCAGTACTGGAAGTCCGGCACCAAGGTGACGGTGCACTACCGCCTCAAGAGCGTCGAGATCGCCCCTGGGGTGTACGGCACCGACCGGGACGAGCCCTTCACGATCGGGCGGTCTCAGATTTCGACGGTTGACGCCGCCGCGCACAGGATGACCGTCGAACTGGACGGCAAACCGTCGGACATCGACATCACCTCCGGCTCGCCCGAACACCCGACCTGGAACGGCACGATGGTCGTCATGTCCAAGGAGGGCGTGGTGCGGATGCAGTCCAGTACCCTCCCCGGCATGAGCGGCTCCCCGTACGACCTCCAGGTGCCGCACTCGATGCGGCTCACCGACAGCGGCACCTACCTGCACGGCAATTACTGGAGCAAGCTCATCGGCGAGGACAACGTCAGCCACGGCTGCGTCGCCCTCAAGGACGTCGAGGGCGGCGGCGAATCCACCTCGATGGGCAAGTTCTACGCCGGCTCGATCGTCGGCGACGTGGTGGTCGTGAAGAACTCCACCAAGAAGGAGACCCTCGACCCGGCGAACGGCCTGAGTGGCTGGAACGTGCCCTGGAGCGCCTGGTAGGCCGACCGGTAGCCGCCCTGGTCGGGGCGGTTCCGTGGCAACCCGGGATTGACGCGGACGCGGCCCGGGTTGCCTGCTCCCCACCCTCTTCCGGCTCCTTCCGGGCCCCCTCCGGGCCCCCGCCTGGCACTCTCCGCGGGGTCTCCTTGCACGCGGCATATGCCGACTCGGAGGAGATCGTTTGCTCATTGTCCGTACGCGGCCGCTTGCGTTCCGCAATGATGGACCGCATGGCGGGTTGGGGCGAAACAGATCAGTCATCAGTTCCCGGGGCCGGATTGGTCGCCGAGGCGTCGTGGATCGATGTCCAGGGCGCGCTGGCGGCGCTGGAGCGGCTCAGCTCGGAGGAACTGGAGGAGATGTATTGCGGCAGGCTGAGCGATCAGTCCGTGCCGAACGAGGTACGACTGCCGTCCCGGCCGGAGACCGGCCCGGTGGCCCGCCGACTGGTGCTGTCGGTCCTGGAGTCCTGGGACCTCCATCAGCACCTGGAGGCTGGCGAGTTACTCACCAGTGAACTGGTCTCCAACGCCGTCCGGCATGCCGCCGGACGCACTATCGGGCTCCAGGTGATCCGCAAGCCGGGCTGGCTCCGCGTCGAGGTCCGCGACTCCTCCCGGGCGCTGCCCTGCATGATCCTCGCGGAGCCGAAGCCGGTGACCGAGCGGGGGCGGGGCCTGCGGGTCATCGACGACCTGGCCGACCGCTGGGGTGCCGACCTGCTGCCGCGCGGCAAGGGCGTCTGGTTCGAACTGAAGGTCCGCGAGCGGCACTGACCCTTCCGGGTGTTCCCGGGTCTTTCGTGGCCGTCCGGGTCTTTCGCGGCCGTCCGGCCGTCCGGGTGTTCCGGGTGTTCCCGGGAAAACGCGCAGGGCCCCCGAAGTCGCCGTGGTCCGGCGGATGGGGGCCCCTGCAAGTCATCGCGCCGGCCAAGGGGGTGCGTGCCGCGCGATGGGCGTCGGCCGTGCCAGGTCGGGCCAGCCGAAGTCTCCATGCCCAGGCCGGCGTGCTGTGCCGCCCGCCGTTGGGCTGCTTCGACTATCGCACGGATCTCAGCATGTGGGCAAACCAGGCGACTTGGATTGAAAGGTTTGTAACCTAGTTCACCTTTGGATTTTGCATAGGTTCACGCTGTCGCCTGTGAATATTCACCATCCTCGCCGTCGAGCCTCCGGTGCTTCGTCGCCCGGCCGCCAATTCCTCCGTGAACCCCACCCCGCCGGAACTGCCGGGTAGCATCAGGCCCGTGAACCTGTACTGGCACGTCGTGCTGCCACCGCTCTGCGCCTGATCGGGCACACACGCCGGTGGCTTGACCCCCGCGCTCCCTGCTGCGGCCCTCTCCGGCCGCCAGGAGGCTGCCGTGTGTGCCCGTTGCGAAACCAGCTCCCCTGACGGTCTTCGACGACGGAAGTTCACGACTGTGCCGAACCGCACCTCCACGCCCGCGCCCACCCGGGCCACCGCCACCCCCGCCGCCCGCCGCACCAGCCCGCTCGGCGGGCCGGTCCCGATCCTGGTCGCCGCACTGCTGTGGGGCACCACCGGGACAGCCAGCTCCCTCGCACCCGACGGCGCCCCTTCGGCGGGCATCGGCGCCGCCGCGCTGGTCCTCGGCGGCCTCCTCCTCTTCCTCTCCACCCGCAGCGCCCGCGCGCTGCCCCGGGCCTGCGGCCGCCGGGAGCGGTGGCAACTCGCCGTCGGCGCCGTCGCGGTGGTCGGCTACCCGGTCACCTTCTATCCGGCGGTGACCCGCGCCGGGGTGGCGGTGGCCACCGTGATCGCACTGGGCAGTGCCCCCGTCTTCGCCGGCCTGCTCGGCTGGCTCACCCGGCAGGGGCGGCCGAGCGGCCGGTGGGCCTGCGCCACGGTGACGGCGGTCGTCGGCTGTGCCGTCCTGGTGCTGGGCCCCGAACTCACCGGCGGCGGCGCGGCGGTGGACACCGTGGGGGTGGCGCTGGCCGCGCTCTCCGGCCTCTCGTACGCCGTGTACTCGCTCATCGGCGGGAAGCTCATCTCGCGCGGGCACCCGTCCGCCGGGGTGATGGGGGCGATGTTCGGCGCGGCCGCGCTGCTCGTCCTGCCGGTGCTGTTCCTCGGCGACCTGCGGTGGCTCGCCTCGCCGCGCGGTGCGGCGGTGGTGCTCCACCTCGCCGTGATCACCACCTTCCTCGCCTACCGCCTCTTCGGCCGCGGCCTGCGCCGCACCTCCGCCCAGACCGCCACCACCCTCACCCTCGCCGAACCAGCCGTCGCCGCCCTCCTCGGCGTCGCCGTCCTCGGCGAACGCCTCCCCGCCGTCTCCTGGTGCGGCCTCGCCATCCTGGCCGCGGGCCTCGCCGTCCTCACCGTGCCCGTGGGCACCCGCCGTCGCTGACCCGGGCGGCCCCGCGCGCAGGCTTAGGTTCTAGTGGTTGTCGCAACACCCCAGTTCAGGGGATGCGATGGACTTCAAGATCCGCAAGGACCGGACGGCTCAGGGGCCGCGGAAG
>NZ_JBHXMU010000098.1:0-25305 GCF_042720685.1 Kitasatospora sp. NPDC058492 | reverse complement strand
ACCTCGGTCGCGGCCCGGCTTCCGGGTTTCGGGGGCGGTCTGTGGAAGGGCCTACCGCAGGCCCAGCTCCTTGCGGATGACCGCGTACCACTCCTCCGTCATGCTCCGCGCGGTGGCCTCGTCGAAGACGTTCGCGTCGTACTTGAGGAAGACCTTGAACCCCTCGCCGTCCCGGTAGGACTCGGCGGACAGGACGTACTCCCCGGCGTAGGGCAGGTCGTCGAACAGCCGCAGGTCCAACTCGCCGGACGCGGCCGGGGCCGCGTTGGTCAGCAGGTCGGCGCCGTCGAAGTTCTGGAACAGGAAGTTGGTCAGGACCAGCGGTTCGTCGTCCGCGCCCACGGCCCGGGCGATCTCCAGCAGCGGGTAGCCGCCGTGCTCGATTCCGCCGACCACCTTGCGCTGCAGGGACTTCAGCAGCTCGGGGAAGCCGCCGACGGCCGTGCAGCGGATCGGCAGGCAGTTCGCGAACTGGCCGACGACGTCCTGGAACCGCTCCTCGTAGCGGGCGGCCGCCGTCATGCCGAGGACCAGGTCGTCCTGCCCGGTCAGCCGGTGCAGGAACCGCACGTACGTCGCGAACAGCACGGTGGCGACGCTGACCCGGTGCTCGCGCGCCGCGTCGGCCAGGGCGGCGGCCAGCGGCGGCGGCAGCTTGACCGTCGCCACGTCCACCCGGGGCATCCGCTTGGGGTCGTACGGCCGGTCGTAGGGCAGCGCGAGCGCCGGTCGATGACCTGCCAACTCCCGCAGCCAGTAGTCCCGGTGCTGCCGCGCGCGCGGGCCGGCGAGCAGCGCCTCCTCCCAGGCGACGAAGTCGCCGTAGCTCGTGCGACTCAGGCTCCCCCGGCCCTGGTAGGCCTCCTTGAGCGTGCGGATCAGGACCGCCGTGGACGTGCCGTCCAGCAGGATGTGGTGCGCGGTGATCAGCAGCAGGCGCCGCCGCCCGGCGAGGGAGACCAGGTGCGCGCGGACCAGCGGGCCCGTCGCCAGGTCGAACGGGAGGTTCACCAAGTCCCGCAGCCCGGCCAGTTGGGCGGCGCGCTTGGTGGCCGTGAGGTCGACCCGCACGAAGGACGGCGCCCGGCCCGGGTCGATGTCCATGAACGGCGCGCCGTCCCGCTCGCCGAAGACGGCGCTCAGCACCGGGTGGATGCCGCTCTGGGCACGGATCGCCCGCTCCAGGGCGGCTTCGTCCAGGTCGCCGTGGATCTCGAAGAGGAGCGGGAGGTTGTACGCGGTCGACTCCGGCGAGCGCTGCTGGTCGCGGTACATGGTCAGCTGGCCGCACGAGAGGTTCCACCGCTCGCCCGCCGGGCCGGCCTGGGCATCCGCCGTGGCCGTCGCGGCGGCCCCTGCACCCGCGAAGTGGGCGCACAGGCCGTCGACGGTCTCGACGTCGAAAAGCAGGGTGGCCGGGACGTCGTCACCGAACTCCTCGCGCAGGGCGTTGGTGAGCTGGAGGACCAGGATCGAGTCCAGGCCGTAGTGGGTGAGCGGGGCCGCGGTGTCGATCCGCTCGGCCGGGATGCCGAGCACGGCCGCGGCCTTGTCGAGGATGAGCACGGACAGGTCGGAGCGCGACGACGGCGCGGTGGAGGGGGCGGGGGCGGGGGCGGGGCTCACGGCCGCCGGGGCGGGCGCGGGCTCCGGCCGGGGCGTCGGCACCGCAGTCGGCAGCGCAGTCGGCGCCGCAGCAGGCAGCACAGTCGGCACCGCGGCAGGCGCGACAACTGGCGCCGCAGCAGGCACCGGCCGGGTGACGCCCTTCGGCCTGGTCCCGACCGCCTGCCGGGCCACCCCGTCGCTCTCCGCCGCGATGACCTGCTGCCCCAGCGGCAACGCCTGCGGCAGCGGGAACACCACCGTCCCGAAGCCCTCCCCCGCCAGCACGTCCCGCCAGTTCTCCGGCGACAGCGCCGGCGAGCCCGGGATCCGCAGCGAGCGGTCGTCGAACAGCCACCAGCCTTCCAGCAGCCCGAAGGTGACGTGGCTGAACAGGTCGAAGGCCGACAGCTCGTTCAGCAGCAGCCACCCGCCGGCCCGCATCGCGGCCTTGGCGTTGCGCAGGGTGTTGCGGGTGTCCTTGGTCGCGTGCAGCACGTTGGCGGCGATCACCAGGTCGAACCCGCCCTCGCCGACGTCCTGCCCGGCCAGCGGCCGTTCGATGTTGAGCAGTCGGCAGTCCAGGTAGGGCACGCCCGGCCCGTAGGTGGCGCGGGCGTGGTTGAGGAAGGCCTTGGAGAGGTCCGTGTAGACGTACGTCTCGATGCTCTCCTGGTACGGCTTGAGCGCGGCGAACATCCCGGCGCTGGTGCCGCCGGTGCCGGCGCCGATCTCCAGGATCCGCAGCCGCGCGCCCGGTTCGCGGCGCAGCCGCTCCGACACGACGGCGACGGCGGCGCCGGCCATGGCGCGGTTGAACACGTCCGCGACGTGGTTGTTGCGGTAGCAGCCCTCGACCAGCTCCACCGAACCGCGCGGGAACATGACGTCGGTGGGCCTGGTCCGGCCGGTCACGATGTCCGGCAGCGCCCGGAGCATGGCGGAGGCGAGCCGCAGTTCGGCCTTGCGGTCGGCGTCGGCCGACCAGGACTCGCACTGCCGGTCCCACTGCGCGAGCACGGCCTCCGCGAGCACGCCCGCCGTGGACACGGCCTCCGTCGGCCCGGCCGGGACGGTGGCCCGCCGGGCGTGTTCCAGCCAGTCGGCGTACACCGGCAGGATCGCGGTGTGGTCGACGGTCGCCAGCTGGGCCGCCAGGACCTTCGCCAGCCACGGGTCCCGCTCGGTCCGGCGCCACCGCACGACCTCGTCCATCAGGCCGTCCACGCTCTCCGGCGCGAGCAGCAGCTCGCCGCGCACCCGGGAGGGCGTCCGGCCGTGCACGGTGACCTGGGTGGCACGGTCGAAGTTCGCCAGGGTGTTGTGCTGGTTGGTCTTCACGAAGGCCAGCTGCCGCTGGTCCCCGCCGAGCAGGGCGTCCAGGGCGGCGAGCCCCTCGCGCGGCTCGATCGACACCAGGCCGACCCGGCTCAGCCGTTCCCGGTAGAACTCGGAGGTGACGCTCCCGAGGTTGCCCCACCACCCCCAGTTCATGACCCTGACGGGGGTGTCCCAGTGCTGTCCGAGCGCGTGGGCGTAGGCGTCGCTGAAGGTGCAGCCGGCCGCGTAGTTGCCCTGGCCGGCCGCCGTGGTGAAGGACTGCATCGACGACAGCAGCACGGCGAAGTCCAGGTGCTCGCCGTCGAAGACCTCGGCCATCGCCGTCGTGACGTCGACCTTGGCCGCCAGCCCCGCGCGCAGGGTGGCCTCGTCCATCCGGGCGAAGGTGCTGTCCCGCAGGACGAGCGCGGCCTGCACGACCCCGTCGATCCGCGGGTGGCGCTCCTTGACCTGGCCGACGGCCCGGCGCAGCGCGGCCGGGTCCCCGGCGTCGGCGCTGAGGTAGCGGACGGTGCCGCGCCCCTGGACGGAGCGGAGCCGTTCCTCGATGGCCGCGTCGGGTGCGCTGCGGCCGATCCAGGTGACGTGTGCGCCGTACTGCCGCACCACGTGCTGGGTCCAGGCGGTGCCCAGGCCGCCGGCGCCGCCGATCACCACGTAGACGCCGCCCTCGCGGTAGACCGGTCGCGCGGGCGCCTCGCACGGCGCCCAGTGCCGGGCCAGCCACTGGCCGGCCCGTCGGACCCAGGCGTCCTCGGACGAGCGGGCGGGCAGGGCGGTGAGGTCGGCGGGCCAGTCGGGGCCGTCGAGGTCGACACGCCGGACGCTCCACTGCTCGTACTCGCGCCCCAGGGAGCCGAACAGGCCGTGCAGCCCGGCGTGCGCCGGCTGGACGGGGTCGTCGGCGTGGGTGGCGAGCGCGCGGGTGGTGATCAGCGTGATCCCCAGCGGCCGGGCGTCGTACCCGGCTCCGATCAGCGCCTTGATCAGGCGGAACGCGGCGACGACGCCGTCGTTCTGGGCGGCCGTGTACCCGGCGGCGTCGACGGGGTCGAGCTTGGGCTCGGGCGCCGTCCAGACCAGGTGGTCGACCGGTCCGAGGTCGCGCAGTGCGGCGGTCACCTCCTCGACGGAGGCGGACGGCGGCAGCGGCCAGGTCAGCGCGCCGTCGAGCGGTGCCGGTCCGCCGACGACCAGGACCCGGTCGGTACGGGCGGGCACAGGCGCTTCGGTCGCGGTGGTCGAGTCCCAGACGGGCGCGTACAGCGCGGGCTCGCTGCGGACGGTGCGGCGCGAGGTGTAGCCGGTCAGCCGCACGCAGACCGCGCCGTCGGCGTCGACCAGGTCGATGTCGAGCTTGTCGAGCGGCCCGGCCGCGCCGCCGCGCACCACGGCCCACATCGCCGCCTGGCACGGGGCGAACAGGTCGAGCCGGTCCAGGGCGAACGGCACGGCGGTGTCCCGCATGCCGGTGAGGTGGGGTGCGACGGCCGCCTGGATCGCCGAGTCCAGCATCGCGGGCGCCAGCGGTCCGGGCTCCGCCGAGTCGGGCAGGGCGAGTTCGGCGAGGACGAGACCGGAGCCGACGTGCGCCTGCCGGATCGCCCGCAGGCTCGGGCCGTGGTCGATGCCCATCGCCACCAGGGCCTCGTGGATCCGCTCACCGGACACGCTCTCCCGGCAGTCCGCGCGCAGCGCGGCGAGGTCGACCGGTGCCGGGCGCGGGGCGTCGGACGGCGCGATGGCGCCCTCGCAGCACACGGTGGCGCCGGTGCCGATCTCGAACCGGTGCCCGCCCTGCTCGCTCGCGCGCACCTCGACCCGGACGTCGACCGGGGTGTCCGCGACCTCCAGCGGCTGCACCCACGTGACGTTGCGCATCCGCACCCGGGTGGCGCCCAGCGCCTTGCGGGCGAGTTCGAGGTAGGCGACCGCGGGCAGGAGGTGGCGGCCCTGCACCACGTGGTCGCGCAGCAGGCCGTCCGTGCGGGTCAGCGTGACGTTGTTGCCGTCACCGCTGATGCCACTGTCACTGCTGCCGCCGGTCGGGGCCCAGTGGCGGTCCCGGGCGAACGGGTAGGTCGGCAGCGGGATGCGTCGGCCCTCGGCCGGAGCCCGGTCGTCGTCGGGCAGCCGCGCCGGGGCGGTGCCGTCCAGCACCTGGATCAGCTCGTCGCGGTCGCGGACCACGCAGGCGAAGCGGTGGGCGAAGCGCTGCCGGCCGACGGCCAGGGTGTAGGCGAGGTCGCCGAGGTCGATCGACGCGTGGGCGCGGACGTGGAGCGCCAATCGGCGCCGCTGTTCGAGGAGTTGCTCCTCCGTCCGCGCCGAGAGGACCACCACGTGGTCCGTCCGCGGCGCGGCGGCGGTGCGTGCGGCGGTGTTCGCGACGGCCGGGGCCTCCTCGATCACCAGGTGCGCATTGGTGCCGCTGGCGCCGAAGGAGCTCACCACCCCGCAGCGCGGCACCCCGGCGGGGCTCTCCCAGTCGTGGGTGCGGGTGCTCAGGTAGAACGGGCTCCCCGCCAGCGGGATCGCCTCGTTGGCGGTCTCGAAGTGCAGCGAGGCGGGGATCTTCCGGTGCTTGATCGCCAGCAGCACCTTCAGCACGCCCGCGATGCCCGCCGCGAACTGGGTGTGGCCGATGTTGGTCTTCAGCGAGCCGACCGCGCAGTACTCCGTCCGGTCGGTGCGGGCGCGGAACGCCCGGTTCAGCGCCTGGAACTCGATCGGGTCGCCGAGCTTGGTGCCGGTGCCGTGCGCCTCGACGAGTCCGATCCGCTCCACGTCGACGCCGAACCGCTCGTACACCTCGCCGAGCAGGCTCTCCTGCGACACCGAACTCGGCGCGGTGATCCCGTTGGTGGCGCCGTCCTGGTTGACGCCGCTGGCCTTGATCACGCCGTGGATGTGGTCGCCGTCGGCCAGCGCGTCCGCGAGCCGCTTGAGCACCACGACTCCGACGCCCTCGCCGGGCACGAAGCCGTCGGCGCGGTGGTCGAAGGTGTGGCAGCGGCCGGTCGGCGACAGCATCCCGGCGCGGCCCGCGAGCCGGTACAGCCGCGGCGTGGACTGGAGGAACACCCCGCCCGCCAGCGCCATCGAGGTCTCACCGGACCACAGGTCCTTGCACGCCAGGTCGATCGCCACCAGCGAGCTGGAGCACGACGTGTCGACGGCGATCGCCTGGCCCTTGAGGTCGAGGAAGTACGACACCCGGCTCGGGATGACCGAGGTCATGTTGCCCCACAGGGTCTGCGCCGGCGCCTCCGGATCCAGCAGCCCCTGGTAGTCGCCGGCCCACGCCCCGACGTAGACGCCGCAGCGCGCCCGGCCCATCCGGCCCGCGTAGCCGGCGTCCTCCAGGGCCTTCCAGGACTCTTCGAGCAGCAGCCGCTGCTGCGGGTCCATCACCGCGGCCTCGGTGCCGGAGATGTTGAAGAACATCGCGTCGAACTCGTCGATGCGGTCGAGGAAGCCGCCCCGGGTGCAGGCGCTCAGGCCGTCGAGGTCGAACCGGGTCGCCTCGGTGACCAGGTCGTCGCCGTCGGCCAGGTGCGTCCAGAGTTCGTCCAGCGAGTCGGCGCCGGCGAAGCGGCCGCTCATGCCGATCACCGCGATCGGCCCGCGCTCCACGCTCACGGTGGCGCTGTGCGGCTGCCCGACCGCCACGGGCCGTGCGGGCTGCACGACCGGTGGCGGGGCGCTCTCCCGTGCGTCCGCCGGCTCCGTCGCGCCCTCCGTGTGGACGATGACGCCCCGGTACTCGGCGAGCAGGTGCTCGGCCAGCCGGTCGGCCGTGCTGAAGTCGAAGACCACGCTGGTCGGCAGGTCCAGCGTCAGCGCGCCGTTGAGCTGGTCCACCACGCGGATCGCCAGGATCGAGTCCAGGCCGTAGTCGGCGAACGCCAGCCCGCCCTCGACCTCCTCGACCTCCATCGCCAGCGCGCGGGCGATCTTCTCCCGCACCACTGCGGGCACGATCTCGTCCAATCCCCTGTGTACGACCGCGGGTTGGACGATCGGCGCCGCGACCGGCGCGAGCAGCGGAGCGGGCGCAGGTGCGGCCACGGGTGCAGGTGCGGCCACGGGTGCCGGTTCCTGCCGGGTCAGGTCGCCGATCCAGAACCGCTCCTTGGCGAACGGGTACGTCGGCAGCGACACCACCCGGCGCGGCGCGCCCTGGTGCAGGCGCTCCCAGTCCACCTCGGCGCCGGCCGCCCACAGCGCCGCGAGCTTGGACAGCTTGCCGGACGCGATCCACTGCCGGACCAGCAGTTCCTGGAGGTCGTCGTCACCGGTGATCTCGGCGAGCAGTCCGCCGGATTCCCCGGCGGTGCCCCGGTGCCCCCGGCCGGCCCGCAGGGCGGCCCTCAGCTCCGCCGTCGACGAGACCGCGACCGCGTACCGCTCGGCCATCGCCTCCCGCCCGACCTGGAGCGTGAAGGCCAGGTCGGCGAGGGCGGTGTCCGGGTTGCGGTCGAGGAACCCGGCCAGCCGGTCGACGGACGCGGTGAGCTGGTCGGGAGTCCTCGCGGAGAGGACGACGACGTGTGGGGATTGTTCGACGTGTCGGGCTTGTTCGGCGCCGTTGATCGCGCCGTCGGTGGGCTGCACGGAATACTCCTCGACGATCACGTGCGCGTTCGAGCCACCGGCACCGAAGGAGGACACCGCCGCGATCCGCGGGCCGTCGCAGTGCCACGGGCTCAGTTCGCGCTGGACCCGGAACGGGGTCCGTTCGAAGCTGATGTTCGGGTTGAGCTGTTCGGCGTGCAGGCTCGGTACGAGCTGCCGGTGCTTGAGCTGGAGCAGGACCTTTGTCAGACCGGCCACCCCGGCCGCGGCCTCCAGATGGCCGATGCCGGACTTCACCGAGCCGATCGCGCAGAACTGCCGCTCCACGGTGTCCTGTTCGAAGGCCTTGGTCAGGCCCGTGATCTCGATCGGGTCGCCCAGTTCGGTGCCGGTGCCGTGCGCCTCGACGTAGCCGACCTGCCGGGCGGAGACCCCGGCCTGGTCCAGCGCCCGCCGGACGACATCGGCCTGGGCGACCGGGCTCGGCACGGTGTAACCGGTGGAACGGCCCCCGTGGTTGACGCTGGAGCCCCGGATCACCGCGAGCACGCGGTCTCCGTCGGCCACCGCGCGGGACAGCGGCTTGAGCAGCACGCACCCGACGCCCTCACCGGGCACGAACCCGTGGCCGCCGGTGCCGAAGCTGCGGCAGTGCTGGTCGGGCGAGAGCATCCCGGAGCGGCACAGCTCGACGTAGTCCAGCGGGTGCGCGTAGAGGTTCACGCCGCCGGCGATCGCCACCTCGCAGGCGCCGCGCCGGAGTTGCTCGCAGGCCTCGTGGATCGCGGTCAGCGACGCCGAGCACATGGTGTCGATCGTCAGGCTCGGCCCGCGCAGGTCGAGCAGGTAGGAGGCGCGGGCGCTCAGCGAGGCGAACGACAGGCCGGGCACCACGAGTTCGCCCGAGGGCAGCCGGCCCACCTCGTGCCGGGCGTGGCCGACCTTGGTGACGCCCGCGAACACCCCGACACCGTGGCCGTGGCGCTCGGCGAGGCGCGCCCTCGTGTACCCGGCGTCCTCCAGCACCTCCCACGCCGCCTGCACGAACAGCCGCTCCTGCGGGTCCATGGCGTAGGCGTCGCGCGGGGCGATGCCGAAGAACCGGGGATCGAACGCGGCGAAGTCGTCCAGGAAGCCGCCCCACTTGCTGTAGCTGCGGCCGGTGGCCACCGCCGTGTTGCGGTCCGGCTCGAAGAAGCCGTCCAGCGGCCAGCGGTCCACCTCGCGGACGCAGTCGCGGCCCGCCGTGAGGTTCTCCCAGAACTCGTCCAGGTCGGCGGCGCCCGGGTAGCGGCCGCTCAGCCCGATCACCGCGATCGGGTCGTCGGCGCCGGGCGCCGGCTGGTCGGGGACGGCGGTCGGCTGCGTGATGGTGGCCCGCTGTTCGGCTGCCGCCGCCGGCTGGTCGCCCGTCACCGGCCGGTCGGCCGTGACCGCCTGCTGGTGCGCCGGTTCCCTCCGGAGGCCGGCGAGTTGACCGGCCACGGCCCGCAGGGTCGGGTGCTCGTAGAAGATCGTCGACGAGACCTCGGGGTACGTCCTCACCAGCTCCCGGTTGAGCTGGATGACCATCACCGAGTCCAGGCCGATGTCGACCAGCGGGCGGTCGGGGTCGACCGCGCCCGGGGCGAGCCCGCTGACCTCGGCGAACAGGGCGAGGAGGTGGCCGAGGACGTTCGGATCGGCGCTACGAACGGGAGCCGTCGGAACGGGAGTTGTCGACGCAGGAGTTGTCGACGCAGGAGTTGTCGACGCAGGAGTTGTCGGCGCGGCGGCCGGGGCCGGCGTTCCGGTCGGCACCCGCGCCGGGTCGCCGTGGTGCACCCACACCTGGTCCGCCCCCGCGTTCCAGGCGTCGACCAGCGCCGTGAGCCCGGCTTCCGTGGGCATCGGCGCCAGCCCCCGGTCCTCCCACAGATAGGCCCGGGTCCGCTCGCCGACCTGCATGCCGCCGTCCTCCCACAGCGGCCAGGCGATGGACAGGGTGCGCCCGCGGCGCAGCCCCTCGGCGACCCGCACGTTGCGCACGGCGGCGAACTCGTCGAGGAAGGCGTTGGCGGTCGCGTAGTCGGACTGCCCCGGGTTGCCGGTGATCGCGGCGCCCGAGGAGAAGGTCAGCACGAACTCCAGCGGGCAGTGCCCGGTGGCCCGGTCGAGGTGCACGAGAGCGTCCACCTTGGTCGCGAGGACCTCGTCCCACTGCTCGGCGGTCTTGTCCGCGAGCAGCGAGTCCCGCACCACGCCGGCGGCGTGCACGATGCCGGTGACGGCGCCCGCCTCGGCGATCAGGTGCCGCACCTCCTCCCAGCGGGAGACGTCGGCGCGCACGTACCGCGCGTCCGCACCGGCCTGCCGCAACTCGGCGAGCAGGCGCTCGATCCGGCCGTCCTGCGGCGAGCGGCCGGCCAGCACGACGGTCGGCCGCCGGACGTCGGCGGCGATGCGCCGGGCCGTCGAGGCGCCGATCCCGCCGGCCCCGCCGGTGATCAGGTAGACGCCGCCGTCCCGCCAGGGCTTGCCGGAGGCCGTTCCCGCACCCGTTCCCGCACCCGTTCCCGGGAGTTCGGCCGGCGCCCAGCTGCGCGTGTGCCGGACGCCGTCGCGGTAGAGCACCAGGTCATCGGCGGCGCGGGCGTTCTCCGCGACGACGGCGGCCAGGTCGGTGCCTTGGACGCCTTGGACACCTTCGATGCCTTCGGCGCCTTCGATGCCGATGACCTGGCCGACGATCCGCGGGTTCTCCTTGGTGACGGTCCGCAGCAGGCCCGCGAGGGCGAGGTCCGCCGTGACGACCTGGACGAGCGTGGTGCCGTCCCGGGCGTCGAGGCCGCGGACGGTCTCCAGCAGCTGCCACGACAGGTCGCGGAACCGGCTCCCCGGCCGCTGCTCGGCCGTGTCGAGGCGGATCGCCTCGGGCACCTCCCCGTCGACCCCGCACAGCACGACGACGTGCCGGTCGTACCGGGCGGTCGCGGCGGCGGGCGTCGGCGTCCAGCAGGCGGTCAGCAGGGTCGTGCCGCTCTCCTGCCGGGTGCCGGGGGCCCAGAAGCGGTCCCGGGCGAACGGATATCCGGGCAGGTGCGCACGCCGGGGCGTGCCGTCGCCGAGCAGCGAACGCCAGTCGACGGCGCCCCCGCCGACCCACCGCCCGATCGGCTCCGGCTCGGCTCCGCGCTCGCCGGTGGCGACGAACGCCCTGAGCGCGTCGACGAGTTCGGCACGGGACGAGACGACCCAGCCGACCCGTTCCGCCATCTCCTCGCGGCCGACCTGGAGGCTCCACGCGAGGGACCGCAGCGAGACCTGCTCCGACTCCGAGGACTCCAGGTGGGCGAGCAGGCCCCGGGCCCGGTCGGTCAGCTGCCGGGCGGTGCGGGCCGACAGCGGCACCGCGACCGGCCCGCCGTCGCCCTCCCCGCCCCGGTCGCCGCGCACGTACTCCTCGACGACCACATGGGCGTTGACGCCGCCGAACCCGAAGCTGCTCACCCCGGCACGCCTCGGCGCGGGGCCGCCGTCACCACTGCGGGGGCGCGGCCAGGCCTCGTTGTCCCGCACGATGTGGAACGGGCCGCCGGCCAGCTCGATGTACGGGTTGACCTCCTGGAGGTGCTGGGTCGCGGGCAGCACGCCGTGCTTGAGCGCGAGCAGCACCTTCAGCAGCCCGGCGATGCCCGCGGCCGACTCCAGGTGGCCGATGTTGGTCTTGACCGAGCCGAGGCCGCACGCCCCGTCGTCGCTGCGGCCCAGCCGGCGGAAGGCGGTGCGCAGCGCGCGGACCTCCACCGGATCGCCGAGGGCCGTGCCGGTGCCGTGGGTCTCGATGTAGCCGATGGTGTCCGGGTCGAGGTCGCCGACGGCGGCCGTCACCAGCTCGGCCTGGGCGTCGGCGTTCGGCGCGGTCAGCGAGTTGGCCCGGCCGCCGTGGTTGTACGCGCTGCCCCGGAGCACCCCGAGGATCGCGTCACCGTCGCGCTCCGCCGCCGCCAGCGACTTGAGCACCACCACCCCGACGCCCTCGCCGCGGACGTAGCCGTTCGCGCCCGCGTCGAAGGTCTTGCAGAGGCCGTCCGGGCTGAGCATGCCCGCGCGGTGCGCGCTGACGAAGGTGTCCGTGCTGAGCAGCACGTTGACCCCGCCCGCGACGGCCAGGTCGCAGGTGCCGGAGCGGATCGCCTCGATCGCGCGGTGCACCGCCACCAGCGAGCTGGAGCAGGCCGTGTCGATCGGTTCGCTCGGGCCGCGCACGTCGAGCAGGTACGAGATGCGGTTGGCCAGGATCGAGTGCGTGGTGCCGGTCGAGGTGAAGGCGTCCGGTCGCACGCCGAGCGTGGCGAGCAGCGTCGCGTAGTCGTTGCCGGTGACGCCGATGAACACGCCCGTATTGGTCGGCAGGTCGGCGGGCCGGTACGCGCTGTCCTCCAGCGCCTGCCAGACCGTCTCCAGGACGAGGCGGTGCTGCGGGTCCATCAGTTCGGCCTCGCGCGGCAGGATGCGGAAGAAGCCGGCGTCGAAGGCGTCGACGTCGTCCAGGGCTCCGATCCGTTGGGGGAAGTCCTGGGCCTCGATGGCCTTGCGCTGCTGCTCGTCGTAGCGGTGCAGCGGGAACGCGGTGACGGAGTCCTTGCCCGCCAGCAGGTTCGCCCAGTACTCGTCCAGGTCGCGGGCGCCCGGGAAGCGCCCGGCCGCGCCGATGACGGCGACCGGCCGGCGCGGGTCGGGCCCGGTGCGAACCGGCTCCGGCTGGGGCTGCGGCTGAGGTTGGGGCTGGGGTTGGGGTTCGGCCTTGATCTTGACCTCCGCCTCAGCCTCGGCCTTGATCTTGGCCTCGGCCTTCACCGTGGCACCGTGCTCGTCGACCAGGTGGGCGCCCAGCGCCTCCAGGGTGCTGACGTCGAAGAACACCGCCGGGCTGACCACGACCCCGAACCGTTCGTGGATCTCCTTCGCGAAGGTCACCAGCGAGATGGAGTCGAAGCCGAACGCGTCCAGTCCGGTGCCGGGGTCGAGTTCCTCCGGCTCGAACTTGAGGATCTCGGCGGCGATGGCGCGCAGGACGTCCACGACACCCGACACCGCCGACACCACTGGTACAGCCTGCTCAGCCGGTACGGCCGGCTCCCGCTCTCGGACCGAACGGGCCTGCGGCGCCGGACGATCGCCCGGCGCCACTCCTCCGGTACCGCGCCGCACCCCGGCCAGCTCCCCGACGACCTCGCCCGCGCCCCCGAGCAGCAGGATCCGGTCGTCGCCGAGGACCACGTGCGTGACCGGCGAACCGGCCCGCACCCGGATCTCCGCGACCTGGTTGAGCGCGACCAGGGTCCAGTCCGGCGCCCCGACGCGCTTGGCCTCCCACTGCACGCCCTGGGCGATCGCCGCGAGCACGAACGGCTCGACGGTGACGTTGCGCCGGACGTGGTCCTGCTGGAACGCGGGACTGCCGATGGTCAGCACCGTCCGGCCGTCCGGCGCGCGGAACACGCCCTCGACCGCGCACGAGGCCGGCTTGTAGTCCAGCCCGCCCTCGGCCAGTTCGGCCAGGAACTGCTCCCGGCTGAGGACCTCCCGCAGCCCCGCCGGCTCGACCCGGCCGGAGGGCGCCGTGGCCGCCCCCCGCACGGTGAACTCGACCGCCGCCGTCCCGTCCCCGGTCCGGACGGTGCCGTGGCCGTCGGCGAACTCCGTGACGAGCCGCGTGGTCGTGGACCAGTCGATCGGCCGCAGGACGCGCAGGTCGTGGACCGACGCCTCGGCGGCGAACCCGCTGACCTTCGCGGCGGCCAGCGCGAGGTCCACCACGAAGGTGGGCACGATGGTCGGCGTCTTGGCCAGGCGGTAGCCGTAGTCGAGCAGGTCGGCGAGGTGGACGTCCAGGGCGTAGCGCAGGCCCCGGACGTCGGATTCGTTGCGCCCCAGGAAGGGGTGCAGCCGCTCGCGCAGCGCCAGCGGGGCCAGCACGGACGGCGCGCCGTCGGTCTGCTCGATCCAGCAGCGCACCTTCTCGAACGGGTAGGCGGGCAGCGAAACCCGGCGTGCCGTCGGCAGTTGGTCCCAGTCGACGGTCTTGCCGCCGACCCAGGTGGTGGCGAGGTCGTGCGCGGGCAGCTCCCGCCGCCCGGCCAGGTAGCCGTCGACGGCCGCCAGTGCGGACCGCTGGTCCCCCGCCACGAACGCCCAGCGGTGCGGCAGTTCGTTCTTGCCGACCCGCAGGGTGTACGCGATGTCGGGGAGGTCGGCCTCCCGCGCCCCGGCGAGGTGGTCGCGGAAGACGGCCAGGTAGCGCCCGAGCGCGGCCTCGTTCATCGCCGAGAACACGAACAGCTGCTCGCCGAAGGGCTCTTGGCGTACCGGCCGTTCGGGATACTCCTCAAGGATGATGTGCGAGTTCATGCCGCCGGCGCCGATCGAGGTGATGCCGGCCCGCCGGGGGTGGGTGACCTGGCGGCCGTCCACCTCGGTGACCATCGGCTGCCAGTCGGCGAGCGTCTGCTGCACCTGGAAGGGGGTGTCGGCGAAGTCGATGTCCGGGTTGAGCTCCGTGCTGTGCAGGGACGGCGCCAGCTTGCCGTGCCGCAGTTGGAGCAGCACCTTGGCCAGGCCGATCATGCCGGCCGCCGCGAGCAGGTGCCCCATGTTGGCCTTGACGGAGCCGAGGGCGCAGAACTGGCGGTCCTCGGTGTACTTGCGGAACGCCGACGTCAGGGCGCGGACCTCGATCGGGTCGCCCAGCGCGGTGCCCGAGCCGTGTCCCTCGACGTAGCCGATCGTCCTCGGGTCGACGCCGGCGTCCTCGATCGCCTTCTGGATCGCGTGCGCCTGCATGCCCGGGTTCGGCACGGTGAAGCCGTTGCGCGTCCCGGCGTTGGACAGGGCGGTGCCCTTGATCACGGCGTACACGTGGTCGCCGTCGCGCTCGGCGTCGACCAGCGGCTTCAGTACGACCGCGCCGACGCCCTCGCCGAGGATGGTGCCGTCCACGCCGTGGCCGAAGCTGCGGATCACGTCGGAGGTGCCGGTGGTGAAGTGCTCCTCCGAGGAGGTGATCAGGTTGTACGGGTGCAGCATCAGGTTGACGCCGCCCGCGACGACCATCCGGCACTCGCCGGCCCGCAGCATCTGCACGGCCTGGTGCACGCACGTCGACGAGGCCGAGCACATGGTGTCCAGGAAGATCGACGGACCGGTCAGGCCGTAGAAGTAGGACAGCATGTTGGGCAGCGTCCCGGTGTAACTGCCGCTCTGCGGCGCGCCCCTGGTCAGGCTGTTCTGGAAGCCGTACAGGTTGTAGTGGTTGCTCATGGTCCCCACGAGCACGCCGACGTCGCCCTGGTAGCGGCGCTGGATGGTCTGCCGCGAGTAGCCGGCGTCCTCCAGCGCCTCCACGCCCGACTGGAGGAACAGCCGCACCTCCGGGGACATCTGCTCGGCCTCGCGCTTGGAGATGCGGAAGTAGCGGGGGTCGAACTTGTCGAGGTCGCGCAGGAACGTCCCGGTCCGGATCACGCTCTTGCCGTGGACGGACCGGTCGCTGTCGTAGATGGCCTCGTGGCCCCAGCGGTCGGCGGGGACCTCCTCGAAGGTGTGCCGGCCGTTCTCCAGCAGCTCCCACAGCTCGTCCATCGTGTCGGCGCCGGGGTAGCGGCCGGACACTCCGATGATCGCGATGTCGTGCCGGTCGTCGCGCGCGGGTTCGCGGACCTCGGTGACGGCGGACGCGGCCGGGGCCTCGGGCTGGACCGCCGGGGCTTCGGGCTGTACGACCGGCTCTTCCAAGGCTTCCGGGGTTTCGGCCTTCCCCGACTCCCCCAGCACCGCCTCCAGTTGCGCCCGCCGGGTCTCCACGAAGTGCGCGGCCACCTCGGCGATGTTCAGGTACTCGAAGAAGATCGTCTTGGACAGCGGCCCGAACACCTTCTCCAGCTGGGCGGTCACCCCGAGGATGCTCAGCGAGTCGATGCCGTACTCGATGAGGTTGGTGGTCGACTCGATGTGCTCCGGGGTGTGTCGCAGGACCTCGGCGACGACCCCCCTGAGCAGTTCCTCGGTGCGCCGCAGCAGGTCGCCCTCGCCCGCGCCGCCTGACGGCGCAGCGGTGGCGGACGAGGCGGTGGCGGACGAGGCGGTGGCCGGGGCCGCGGGGGCCGGTGCCGCCCGGCGTTGCGCGGCCAGGGTGGCCTTGGAGCCGTAGGCGACGACGAGGTGCGCGGGGGCGTCGGCGAGCAGGGCCCGGCCGAAGGCGCGCAGCCCGTCCTCGGTGGGCAGGTCCTCCCAGCCGCGCTCGCGGCGCAGGGAGTCTCGGGTGACCTCGTCCAGCGTCATGCCGCCGTCGGCCCACAGCGGCCAGCTGATCGCGACGGTCCGGCCGCTACGCTCGCCCGCGTCGACCAGCGTCCGGCGGTGCCGGGCGAAGGCGTCCAGGAAGGCGTTGGCCGCCGAGTAGTCGGACTGCCCCGGGCTGCCGTAGACGCCGGCGACCGAGGAGAAGAGCGCGAAGAAGTCCAGGTCGAGGTGGCGGGTGGCGGCGTCGAGGTTGAGCGTGCCGCGGACCTTCGGCGCCGTCACCAGGCGGACGTCGGCGAGGTCCTTGCGCAGCAGGTACTGGTCGCGCAGCAGGCCGGCCGCGTGCACGACGCCGTCGAGCGACCCGTGCTCGCGCACGATCGTGTCGACCGCGGCGCGCACGCCTGCGGCGTCGGCGACGTCGACCGGCAGGTAGTGCGCGTCGACCCCGTCCGCGCGCAGGGCGTCCACCGAGCCCGCCGGGGAGCGTCCGCTCAGGACGACCGTCGCCCCCGCGCGGCCCAGGTAGCGGGCGAGGTGCCGGCCGATGCCGCCCAGGCCGCCGGTGACCCAGTAGACGCCGCCGGCCCGCAGCGCGGGCACCTGCGGTCCGGCGTCGAGCCGCGTCTCGACGGGTTCCAGGACCTGCCGGGTGCCGTCGGCGGTGTAGCGGACCTCGGTGTCGGCGGAGTCGTCGGCGCACTCCTCCCGCACGATCCGCGCGAGCTGCTCGGTGGAGGCCGCGTCCAGGCCGGCGACCCGGACGACCCGGCCGGAGACGAGCGGGTTCTCCAGGGCGGCGGTGCGGAACAGGCCCGCCAGCGGTGCGTGGAAGTGGGCCGGCACCCGGGCGTCGACCAGGGCCACGAAGCGGTGCCCGGTCCGAGGAGAGGACGCGAGCACCTGCTGGACCTCGGCGAACGCCTGCTCGGTCGCGGCGTCGACGCCGTCGGCCGGGCTCGCCCGGGTGATCTCCGGCAGGGTCAGGGGGTGCGCGGTGCGGGTGGCGCCGCCGTCCGCGTCCAGCGGCCGGTCGGTCCACCGGGTGGTCGCCGTGACGACGCGCGGGCCGGCGTCGGTGGTGCGCTGGGCGAGCCCCCGCAGGCTGGCGCTGATCACGCCGTCGCCGTCGCACAGGTCGATGTCGAAGGTGGTGAGCGCCCCGGAGCCGGCGCTGCGGCGCACCCAGGCCCAGGTCTCGGCCGGGCAGGGCCGGTACACCTGGAGCTCGTCGAGGGTGAAGGGCAGGGTCGGGCCGGCGGCGGCGCCCGTCAGGACCACGGAGGTCTGGAAGGCGGCGTCCAGGACGCTCGGCGGCAGCACACAGCCGTCGGCGCCGGTGGTCCGGATGCGGGCGATCGCCTCGTCGCGGCCCAGCCGGAGCCCGCGCAGCGCGCGCATGGCCGGGCCGTACTCCAGGCCCTGGGCGCGGAAGGCGGCGTAGGCCTCGTCGGTGCTACGGGTGGTGCGGCAGGCGGCGCGCAGGGCGTCCAGGTCCAGCGGTGACGGGTCCGGCAGGGTGACCAGTTCGGCAGAGCCCGTGCTGTGGACCGTCTCGCCCTGCCGGAACTCGAACGCGATCGCGTCCCCGCGCGGCGTCAGCGCGAGGTCGACGTCGACGGGTTCGCCGACGACGATCGGCCGCAGCCACGCGAGGTCGCGCAGCCGGACGGCCCCCTCCCGGGCCGCCGCGCGCTCCACCGCGGCCCGCGCCATCTCCAGGTACGCGACCGCGGGCAGCACCCTCCGGCCGCGAACCAGGTGCGAGGCCAGGAAGGGCTCGGCCCCGGTGAACGTGGAGGTGTAGCGCTGCTGCGCCAGGTCGGAGGTGTTGCGGTGGACGAGCGGGTGCAGCAGCGCGGCGCCCGGCGCCTCGGCGGGCGGTGTGACGTACCAGTGCCGGTCCCGGGCGAACGGGTAGGTCGGCAGCCGCACGCGACGCGCCCCGGGATGCCCGGGCCAGTCGGCGCCGCCCCCGTTCGCCCAGTCCTGCGCCGCCGTGACCAGTTCGGTCCCTGCTCCGGCGGGGTTGCGCACCTCGCCGTCCGCGACGGACTCCAGCGCGGCCGCGAGCTGCTCCCGGTCCGAGACCAGGAACACGGTCCTGACCCGCATCGCTTCGCGGCCGACCTGGAGCGTGTGCGCGATGTCGGCCAGCGCCTGGCGCGGCCGCAGCGCGGTCTCCGGCGCCAGCAGGTGGTCCCGCAGGCCGGCGGCCAGCACCCGCAGCCGCTCCAGGTTCTTCGCCGACAGCGGGACGGCGTACGGGCCCGCAGGCTCGGTGGCGCGCTCCGCCGGCCCGCCGACGTGCTCCTCCAGCAGCACGTGGGCGTTGGTCCCGCCGAACCCGAACGAACTGACGCCGGCCCGGCGCGGCGCCCCGTCGCCGCCCGGCCACGGCCGGGTGTCGCCGACGATGTAGAACGGGCTGCCGTCCAGGTCGATCAGCTGGTTCCTGGTCCGGAAGTTGACCGTCGCCGGGAGGGTCCCGGCGGCCATCGCGCCGATCACCTTGACCACGCCGGCCACGCCCGCGGCCGATTCCAGGTGGCCGATGTTGGTCTTGATGGAGCCGATGCCGGTGCTGTCCGGCCGCGGTGACGTCCCGTGGGCGTCGTGCAGGCTCTGGAAGGCGCGCTTGAGGCCGACGATCTCGATCGGGTCGCCGACCGGCGTGCCGGGCCCGTGGGCCTCGATGTAGCTCACCGTCTCGGGCGTCACACCGGCGCGGGTGTAGACGTCCTCGATCAGCGCGGCCTGCGCGACCGGGTTGGTGACGGTCAGCGAGTTGGTCTTGCCGCCGTGGTTGGTGCCGACGCCCTTGATCACCGCGTGCACGGGGTCGCCGTCCGCCAGCGCCCTGGCCAGCGGCTTGAGCAGCAGGACGGCGCCGCCCTCGCCCCGGACGAAGCCGTCCGCGTCCTGGTCGAAGGCGTGCGAGCGGCCGGTGGGCGAGAGCATGCTCGCCTTGCTGAACGCCACGAACAGCTTCGGCGACCAGCACAGGTTCACGCCGCCGGCCAGCGCCAGGTCGCAGTCGCCGTTGTGCAGGGCGGCGACGGCCTCGTAGAGCGAGACCAGGGAGCTGGAGCAGGCGGTGTCGTTGGCGATGCTGGGGCCGTGGAAGTCGAAGTAGTAGGACAGCCGGTTGGCGACGATCGAGTAGGCCGTGCCGGTCGGGAAGTAGGCGTCGGTCGGCACGTCGTCGCGTTCGATCAGCTCGGCGTAGTCGCCGTGGCACAGGCCCATGAAGACGCCGGTGCGGCTGCCCGCGAGTTCGCCGGCCCGGTAGCCCGCGTCCTCGATGGCCTTCCAGGCCAGTTCCAGCGCGAACCGCTGCTGCGGGTCCATCGTCTCCGCCTCGCGCGGGGAGATGTTGAAGAAGGCGGCGTCGAAGCGGTCGGCGTCCTCGACGAACCCGGCCCAGACGCTGTACGTCTTCTCCTCGCCGCTGCGCGGATCGCCGAAGTAGCGTTCCTTGGACCAGCGTTCGGCGGGCACCTCGGTGATCAGCGAGCGTCCGGCCGCGAGGTGGTCGAACAGCTCGACCAGGGTGTCGGAGCCGGGGAACCGCAGGGCCAGGCCGATGATCGCGATGTCGTCGGTGCTCATCGGCTCTCCCCCACTCGCTGCACGGCACGGCGGTTGTCCACGGTCGTCCGCAGGTTCAGCGCGGCGCCCGACGCTCCGGTCGGCGCCGTACCGCCGCCCCGCACGAACTGCTGGTGGAGCACGGCGGTCGTCAGCAGGTAGAGGAAGGTCTGGTCCTCCTTGGTGCTGACCTCCTCCACCGGCGAGGTCATGATCTTGTCGACCAGGCGCCGGGCGAACTTCGCGTCCAGGCAGCCGATCCCGGCCAACTCGCGGTCGGACAGCAGCAGTTCCAGGTAGTCCGGGCGACTGTCCTTGAAGGCGGCGCTGCCCGGCGCGCGGTAGGGCTGCTTGGGGCGGCTGGTGGTCCACTCCGGGAGCTCGGCGCGGAACGCCTTCTTCAGGATGGCCTTCTCGACCTGGCCGTCGTCGTAGCGCAGGTTCACCGACGCGGCCGCGCGCACCACCGCGGGGTCCAGGAACGGGCAGCGGTTCTCCACGCTGTGCGCCAGCGCGGCCCGCTCCCCCTGCGTGGACAGCAGGAATCCGGGCAGCAGCGTCTTGTACTCCAGCCACTGCGCCTTGTGCATCGCGGGCATGTCCGGGTAGCCGGGTGTCCCGGCGACGAGGTCGAGCAGGTCGGCGAACGGGTCCATCCGGTCGGCGAGCAGCCGGGCCGCGAACCTCCCGTTCTGGTACCGCATCTCGTGGGAGAACAGGCCCGGCAGCCGTTCCACCGAGAACTGCTGGTACAGGCCGAGCAGATGGGCCTGGTGGGCGGAGCCGAAGTGCTCCAGCTCCGGGTGCAGGCCGGCCAGCCGGGTGCGGCGCTCGCCGTCGGTCAGCTCGTTCCACCGCGCGCGCAGCAGGGTCTCGCGGAACAGCGAGTAGCCGAGGAAGGCCTCGTCGGCGCCCTCGCCGCTGAGGATGGTCTTGATCCCGGCGTCGCGGACGTGCCGGGACAGCAGGAACATCGGCACGAACGAGGTGCGGAAGGTCGGAACCTCCGCGTGGTACACGGCGGTCGGGAAGTGCTCGGTGATGTCCTCGCTGGTGATCGGGACGGCGGTGTGCAGGGTGCCCAGGTGCTCGGCGACCAGGCGCTGGCTGTCGGACTCGTCGAAGGACTTGTCCTGGAACGCCACCGAGAAGGTGCGGACCTCGTACGGGGAGAGCTGGGTGGCCAGCCTCGTCACGATCGAGGAGTCCAGGCCGCCGCTGAGGTAGACGCCGACCTCGACGTCGGAGCGCAGCCGCAGCTCCACGCTGGTGCGCAGGGTCTGCCGGAGCATGTCGATCGCCTCGGCCTCGGTGCCGTCGAAGCCGGGCACGTCGAAGTCGAGGTCCTCGTAGGGGCGCAGCGAGCGGCGGCCCGCGCTGATGGTCAGCACGGAGCCCATCGGCAGCTGGCGCACGCCCCGGAACGGCGTGCGGTCGGGCAGCGGCGTCCACGCGGCGTAGGTGGTGGCCAGCTCCCTCGGGTCGAACTCGAAGCGGAAGCCGGGGAAGGCGCGGAACGCCTTCATCTCGGACGCGAACAGGAAGTCCCCGCCCGCGTCGGCGTAGAACAGCGGGCGCTTGCCGTAGCGGTCGCGGGCCAGCACCAGGTCACCGGTCGCCGCGTCCCTGATGGCGACCGCGAAGGCGCCGTTGAACCGGGTGAAGCAGTCCGACCCCCACTGGATCCAGGCCTGGAGCACGACCTCGGTGTCGGAGTGGTCGGTGCGGAACGGGCGGCCGAGGCGCTCCAGTTCCGCGCGGAGTTCGATGTGGTTGTAGATCTCGCCGTTGAAGCAGATCCAGTAGCGCCCGGAGGGGTCCGACATGGGTTGCGAGCCACCGGCGAGGTCGACGATGGCCAGCCGCACCGCCCCCATGGCCATGCCGTCGTCGAGGTAGTAGCCCGCCTCGTCCGGCCCGCGGTGGTGGATGTTCGACAGCATCGAGGTGATGACCTCGGCGGTGGCACCGGGGTGCAGCGAGGTCGAGAGGAAACCAGCCAGCCCGCACATGATCCGTCCTTCTACTTCGCGGAGGTCTTCTTGGTGACGAATTCGTCGATCGCGGTGAGCGAGACGAAGACGTTCACGAGGATGTCCTCCGGGGAGATCTCGACGGAGAACTCGGACTCCAGGAACTTCATCATCCTGACGTAGCCGAACGAGTCGATGACCCCCGCCTTGAACAGGTCGGTGTCCGGGGTGATCACGTCGTCGAACTCGAAGAGGAAACGGTCTTCCAGGTACAGCCTGATCGTGTCCGTCGTGGTTGCCATGTGTCACACTCCAGCCCTGATTTTGAACACCATGTGGGTGAGGGCCAGGCCCCCGATTTCGGTGAATTCCGGCTCGGCGTCGCCGTCGAGCAGCCCGCGGACGCTGTCGGTCCAGCGCACCGGGGCGACCAGCTGCTCCGTGAGCATGTGCGTCACCTGTCCCGGCTCGTACGGCCGGCCCGTGACGTTGGAGATGACGGGGGTGTCGGGATCGGCGAACTCGAACTCCGTCAGGAACTCGGCGAACCGCACCCTGGCCGGCTCCATGTACCGGGAGTGGAAGGGCGCGCTCACCTTGAGCCGTACGAAGCGGATCTCCCGCTTCTCCAGGCAGGCGTGCGCCGCGTCCAGGACCGGCGGGGTGCCCGCGATGACCACCTGTGAGCCGGTGTTGAGGCCCGCGATGTCGACGCCGTCCGCGCCGTCCTCCGCGAGGATCTCCAGCAGTCGCTCGGGCGGTGTGTTCATGACGGCGGTCATGCCGCCCCCGGAGGCCGCCGCCATCAGCTCGCCGCGCTTGGCGACCAGCCGCAGCCCCGTCTCGAAGGTGAAGACGCCGGCCGCGAGCAGCGCGTTGTACTCGCCCAGGCTGTGCCCGAGGTAGACGTCCGCCGCCCGGTCCCCGCGGTGGACCCGCTCGAAGGTCCGCAGCGCGTTGACGACGAACAGCGCCGGCTGGGTGTACTCCGTGCGGCCCAGCAGGCCGTCCGGGTCCTCCGTGCACAAGGAGACCAGGTCGTACCCCAGCACGTCCGAGGCGTACTGGACCAGCCCTGGGTACCGTTCGAAGACCTCTGCCCCCATTCCCTTTTCCTGACTTCCCTGACCAGCGAAGATGACTGCCAGCACGACACTCCTTCAACCCACGACGACCTGCCGACCTGCACTGACCTGCCGACCCGTACTGACCTGCTGACCTGCACCGACCTGCGCCGGACGCGCCCCGACCGCGACCGCGACCGCGGATCTGAGCACGTCCAGGAACGCCCTGCCGCGGCTGCTCATGGCCAGGTCGGGCATCATGGCCGCGCCCAGGGTCGCGGGCGGCAGGTCTCCGACCAGTTCGACCTCGCGAACCCTTCCCCCGTCCAACGTCGTTGCGGTCCGGGCCTGTTGATACATCAAGGCGAACCCGGCGCCGGCGGCCACCAGGCCGCGCAGCGTCTCGATGCTCGTCGTCGTCACCACCCGCGGCATGCGGACGCCCGCGCGGGAGAACATCCGCTCGGCGTGGCGGAGCACGCTCGGGGCGTTCAGGGCGACCAGCGGTCGACCGGCCAACTCGTCCAGGGAGAGCGGCCCGACCAGGCCCAACGGGTCGTCATCCGCCAGCAGGGCGTGCACCGGCAGGTCGACCAGCGGGTGGAACCTGGACTCCCCCGCCAGGAAGTCGTACGTCACCGCCAGTTCGCACCGGCCGTCCCGGAGGAACTCCAACAGCCGGTCGGCGGACGCCTCGTGGAAGTTCAGCTTCAGCGCCCCGTGCCGCTCCCCGGCCAAACGGTGGACCAGCGGCAGCAGGAACGGGGCGATCGGGAAGAAGAACCCGACGTCGAGCTGGCCGGCGGTGTCGCCCGCCAGGGCGTCGCCCTGCGCCTTGAGGCTCCTGGCCTGCCCCAGCAGCGCGCGCGCCTCCCGCAGCAGGTGGCGACCGCTCGGCGTCAGGGAGACCCCACGGGCGTGGTGACGGAGCAGCAGCTGAACACCGAGCTGGCGTTCCAGCCGCATGATGGCCGACGAGACCGTCGACTGCGAGGCGCACAGCTTCTCCGCCGCCTCCGAGATGTTGCCGATCTCGGCGGAGACGACGAAGTAGCGCAATTGAGTGAGACTGAATCCCAAGCGATCGGTCATAGCGCGCGGAATCCTTTTCCCGGAATCTGGCCATGCGGATTTTCGGGGTCGGCGGTGCGACCGCCGGAGAAATTCTGAATTCGGTGACGAACCACGGGCGGTCAGCCCGCGGCGGATCCGTGAAAGGCGCGCCGGGGCGCGGTGACCGACCTCGGCACACAGGGTGACGACGGCCTGTGGCGACCACGGCGGGCCGCCCGTGCGGAGCCGGTCACGCCGACGCGTTCCGCTTCGGGCCGTTCGAAGTGTTCGAGCAGTACGGCGAGTTCATACCCGCCGCAGCGTCAACTCGACTTTCTCGGCGCGCCGCCGGGCGATGCGGGCCCGGCAAGCTGCCGGTCCGATCTGCTTGACGCCGACGCGCGCAAATGGCTGGACACCAAGCTATTCCGGTCCAGTACTATCTGCCGGAGGTAGCCCGATCCCGGAATCGTTCCAGGGAACGGGATGACGGGGACATGTGCGATGACCATGGTGACACTTTCCTCAGCTCCGGTCACAGACGAGAAGCTATCGGGCGGGATGTCGCGGTCCAGGCTCATATGACATGAGCAGATCAACTACACAGAGCGCAAAAAAGCGGACAAGTCTCCGATGAGCGTGCCCAGGTCGCCCAGCTGGAAGCGGGCCACGTGTCATACGGTAACTGAAAGGTTACCGGTTAACAAGTTGGAGCATGTGCACGAATGGATGAAACGCAGGCGGTATGGCAGCTGTGGGTACAGAGCCGTCCTGACCTCGACCTTTCGTCGATGGAGATCATCGGCGGCCTCCGACACGCCCACGCGATGCTGGAGTTCCTCCTTGAACCGGTGTTCGAATCGGCAGCCGTCAGCTCATCGGAGTTCGACGTGCTCTACCACCTCCGCCACTCGACCGAGCCGACGATCGCACGCCGCCTCGCCGCCTCGATGGGGCGGTCGCCGGCCGCGCTGAGCAAGGCGCTGGCCAAGCTGGAACGACGCGCCCTCGTGGTCCGGACGGTCAACCCCGCGGACCGGCGCGCGGCACTGGTCTTCATCACCGACGCGGGCGCGGCCGCCGTCGACGACGTCATGCCCAAGCGCCTGGCCATCGAGCAGCAGGTCCTCGGGGCACTCAGCGACAAACAGAGCGCGCAGGTCCGGATCGCCCTGCGATGTCTCGCCGAAGCCGTCGAGGCCCAGGCCCTGCGCGGTCGGCCCACCGACCCGGAGGCCCCCGTCACCACCCCGGCCTGGACTCCGCCGCGTTCACCGTCACGCGAGTCCCCGTCCCGCCCCCCGCGGGCGCCCCGGCGGCAGCTCGCCAACGCCAAGCATCCCCGGAGCGGCTACCCGACGGAGCTTTGAGCGGCGCAGCGCCGGCGACCCAACTCAGCCGACAACACTTGAACTTCGGGCCCCGCCCCACACCGCCGGTCAGCCGGCCCGGCGCGCCAGCCGCTGGGCTCCGGCGATCCAGCGGCCGCGGCGCATGACGGCGACCAGGTCGTAGCCCTCGGAGTCGAGCACGACCAGGTCGGCCTGCTTGCCGGCCTCCAGCGAGCCGATCGAGTCGCCGAGGCCCAGCAGGCGGGCCGGGGTGGCGGACAACGACTCGACGGTCTGGTTCAGCGTCAGGCCGTTGACGGTGAGCGAACGCTTGAAGGCGACGTCCAGGGTGAGCGTGGAACCCGCGATGGAGCTGCCGTCCGGGAGCATCGCGACGCCGTCCTTGACCTCGACCTGGAGCGGGCCGAGCGGGTAGAGGCCGTCGCCCATGCCGGCCGCGCCCATGGCGTCGGTGATCAGGGCGAC
>NZ_JBHXMU010000097.1:0-25748 GCF_042720685.1 Kitasatospora sp. NPDC058492 | reverse complement strand
GCGCGGCGGGCGGCCCCCGCCGTCGCCGGTCATGCGGTTATCCGGTCGAGGGCTGCGGGCGGGCCCGACTAAGCTTTCCGACCATGGCGGCCACTGCAGACCACAGCACCACCGGGGCGACCGCCCCGGCGTACTACGTTTCCACCCCGATCTACTACGTCAACGATCGCCCGCACCTGGGCCACGCGTACACCACCGTGGCGGGCGACGTCCTCACCCGCTGGCACCGCCAGCGCGGTGAGAAGGTGTGGTACCTGACCGGCACCGACGAGCACGGTCAGAAGATCATGCGGACCGCCGAGGCCAACGGCGTCAGCCCGCAGGAGTGGTGCGACAAGCTGGTCGAAGAGGCCTGGAAGCCGCTCTGGGAGCACCTGGAGATCGCCAACGACGACTTCATCCGCACCACCCAGCAGCGCCACACCGACCGCGTGCAGGAGTTCGTCCAGGACCTGTACGACAAGGACGAGATCTACAAGGGCGGCTACTCCGGCCCGTACTGCGTCGGCTGCGAGGAGTTCAAGCTCCCGGCCGAACTGCTCGACGGCGCCACCGAGGACGAGAAGCTCTGCGCCGTGCACAAGCGGCCGGTCGAATGGCTGGAGGAGGAGAACTACTTCTTCCGCCTCTCCGCCTACGGCCCGAAGCTGCTGGAGTTCTACGCCGCCAACCCGGACTTCATCCAGCCGGCCTCGGCCCGCAACGAGGTGCTGCGCTTCGTCGAGCAGGACCTGAAGGACCTCTCGATCTCCCGCTCCACCTTCAACTGGGGTGTCCCGCTGCCCTGGGACGAGAAGCACGTCCTGTACGTGTGGGTGGACGCGCTGCAGAACTACATCACCGCGGCCGGCTACGGCAGCGACCCGGAGCGCTTCGCCGAACTGTGGCCGGCCTCCGTCCACCTGGTGGGCAAGGACATCCTGCGCTTCCACGCGGTGATCTGGCCCGCCATGCTGATGGCCGCGGGCCTGCCGCTGCCCAAGCGGGTCGTCGCCAACGGCTGGCTGATGGTCGGCGGAGAGAAGATGTCCAAGTCCAACCTGACCGGCATCTCGCCCACCGACCTCACCTCGCACTTCGGCGTGGACGCCTACCGCTACTACTTCCTGCGGGCGATCCCCTTCGGCACCGACGGCTCGTTCTCCTGGGAGGACTTCACCGCCCGGTACACCTCCGAACTCGCCAACGACTTCGGCAACCTGGCCTCCCGGGTCGCCGCCATGGTCGGCAAGTACTTCGACGGCGCGCTGCCGGCCGCCGCCGCCCCCGGTGACGCCGAGCAGGCCATCGCGGACGGCCTCGCCACGGCCCTCGCCACCGCCGACCGGAAGATCGGCGAGGAGCTGGACTTCGCCGGCGGCCTCGCGGCGATCTTCGAGTTCGTCAAGCAGGTCAACGGCTACCTCACCGAGCAGGAGCCGTGGAAGGTGGCCAAGGACGACTCGGAGCAGGGCCGCGCCCGCCTCGCCACCATCCTCTACACCGCCGCCGAGGCGCTGCGCGGCACCGCCGTCATGCTCAACCCGGTGATGCCGTCCACCGCCGAGAAGCTGTGGACCTCGCTCGGCGCCGAGGCCGGCCTCGGCGCGCTCGCCGCGCAGACCATCGCCACCACCGCCGACTGGGGCCGGCTGCCCGCCGGCAGCACCGTCACCAAGGGCGAGATCCTGTTCCCGCGCCTCGAAGAGAAGCCCGCCTCCTGATGTCTGCCAAGGACGACGCCCGGTCGACCCCGCCGCCACTGCCGCAACCCCTGGCCGTGGCGGTGGCCGACTCGCACACCCACCTCGACATGCAGGCCGGCACCCCGGCCGAGGGACTGGCCCGGGCCGCCTCGGTCGGGGTCACCACGGTCGTCCAGGTGGGCTGCGACGTGCCCGGCTCGCGCTGGGCCGCCGAACTGGCGGCCCAGTACGAGCAGGTGCACGCGGCCGTCGCCCTGCACCCCAACGAAGCGCCGCGGATCTTCCTCGGCGACGCGGACGGCTGGTCCGGCCAGCAGCGGAAGGCGGGCGGCGAGGCCGCGCTGGAGGAGGCCCTCGCCGAGATCGACCGGCTCGCCGCCCTCCCGCAGGTCCGCGCCGTCGGCGAGACCGGCCTCGACTACTTCCGCACCGGCCCCGAGGGCGTCGAGATCCAGAAGGAGTCGTTCCGCCGCCACATCGAGATGGCCAAACGGCACGACAAGGCCCTGGTCATCCACGACCGCGATGCCCACGAGGACGTCATCGCCGTCCTGCTGGCGGAAGGCGCCCCCGAGCGGACGGTCTTCCACTGCTACTCCGGCGACGCCGAGATGGCCAAGGTCTGCGCCGAACACGGCTGGTACCTGTCCTTCGCCGGCCCGGTCACCTTCAAGGCCAACCAGCCGCTGCGCGACGCCCTCGCCGCCACCCCCCTCGACCGCGTCCTGGTCGAGACCGACGCGCCCTTCCTCACCCCCCACCCCTACCGCGGCCGCCCCAACGCCCCGTACCTCATCCCGGTCACCGTCCGCTCGATGGCCGACACGCTGGGGCTGCACGAGGACGAGCTGGCCACGGCGATCGCGGCGAACACGGCCCGGGCCTTCGGGTACTGAGCCGGTCGAACGAAAGTCGGATTCCGGCGGAACGATTCGGCACTCCTGCGACGCTGCGATGCTGGCTAGCATGAGTGCAGTGAGGGAGGTGGCGATGACCGCCGAGCCGATCGACGAACCCGTCGAGGACCGCATCGACTGGACACATCCGCCGTCCCAGGGCTGGACGTACGAGCAGGCTCAGAAATTCGACCTGCCGTTCGAATGGGATCTGGTGGACGGAGTCATCGTGGTCCGGGGGCAGACGAACTTCTGGCATGACCTCGTGCGTTCGGGACTGGAGCGAGCGCTGCACAGTGCGTGTGTCGTGCCGTACGCGGTCCTGCCGGAGCGGTGCGTGCTGGTCGACGAGGCCAACACGACCAAGCCGGACGTGGTGGTTTTCGATAAGACCGGCATCGACCCCTTCGCGTTGGACTGCCAGCCGGTCGAGTCCGTGGTGCTGACGGTCGAGGTGGTCTCCAACGGCTCCCGCGCGGACGACCGTTTCCGCAAGCCCGGCCAGTACGCCGAGAAGAAGATCCCGTACTACTGGCGGGTCGAGCGCGGCCTCGACAACCTGCCGATCGTGCACGAGTTCCACCGGGACGAGGAGAAGGGCGTCTACCTGCCCGTCGCCCAGCACGAAGGCGTGCTCCGCACCTCGGTGCCGTACCCCGTCGAGATCGACCTCGCCGAGGTCGTCGAACTCTGAGGGCCCCGCGCGCCCGTATCCTTGGCGCGTGAGCACCACCGACCCCACCCCTGACAGCCACCTGCTGGGCGCCGCCGACATTCGGGAGCTGGCGGCCGCGTTCGGCGTGAAGCCGACCAAGCAGCGCGGGCAGAACTTCGTCATCGACGGCAACACCGTGCGGCGGATCGTCCGGGCAGGCGGGGTGACGGCCGAGGACGCGGTGGTCGAGGTCGGCCCCGGGCTCGGGTCGCTGACGCTGGCGCTGCTGGAGGTGGCCGCGCACGTCACGGCGGTGGAGATCGACCCGGTGCTGGCACAGCACCTGCCGGACACCGTCGCGGCCCGGATGCCCGGCAAGGTCGACAGCTTCGACCTGGTGTTCAGCGACGCCATGGAGGTCACCGAGCTGCCCGGGCCGGCGCCCACCGCGCTGGTCGCCAACCTGCCGTACAACGTGGCCGTGCCCGTCCTGCTGCACATGCTGGCGACCTTCCCCAGCATCGAGCGCACCCTGGTGATGGTGCAGGCCGAGGTCGCCGACCGGCTCGCCGCCAAGCCCGGCAACAAGGTGTACGGCGTCCCGTCCGTCAAGGCCAACTGGTACGCCGACGTGAAGCGGTCCGGCGCCATCGGCCGGAACGTGTTCTGGCCCGCCCCCAACGTCGACTCCGGGCTGGTCTCGCTGATCCGCCGCGAGCCGCCGAAGACCACCGCCAGCCGCAGGGAGGTGTTCGCCGTCGTCGACGCCGCGTTCGCCCAGCGGCGCAAGACCCTGCGCGCCGCGCTGGCCGGCTGGGCCGGCTCCGCCGCCGGGGCCGAGCAGGCGCTCGCGGCCGCCGGGATCGACCACAAGCTGCGCGGCGAGGTGCTCACGGTGGAGCAGTTCGCCGCGATCGCCGAGCACAAGCCGCAGATTGCCGAGCACAGGCCCGAGATTTCCGAGCACGAGCCGGAGATCGCCGAGCACGAGCCGGAGGCGGACTCCCAGTGATCACCGTGCGGGTTCCGGCGAAGGTCAACGCCCAGCTCGGGGTGGGCGGACTGCGCGCCGACGGGTTCCACGACCTGGCCAACGTGTTCTTCGCCGTCGCCCTCGGCGACGAGGTCACCGCCACGGCAGGGGAGGGCGTCACGCTCTCCTGCACCGGGCCGGACGCCCACGTCGTACCGCTCGACGACAGCAACCTCGCCGCCCGCGCCGCCCGCCTGCTCGCCGCCCACCACGGCATCGCCGAACCCGGCGTGCACCTGCACATCGCCAAGGCCATCCCGGTCGCCGGCGGCATGGCCGGCGGCAGCGCCGACGGGGCCGCCGCGCTGGTCGCCTGCGACGCGCTCTGGCAGCTCGACACCCCCCTCGACACCCTCCTGGAGCTGGCCGCCGAACTCGGCTCCGACGTGCCGTTCGCCCTGCTCGGTGGCGTCGCGCTGGGCCTCGGCCGGGGCGAGATCCTGCAGCCGCTCACCGTCGACGGCACCTTCCACTGGGTGTTCGCGGTCGCCGACGGCGGCCTCTCCACCCCCGCCGTCTTCCGCGAGTGCGACCGCCTGCGCGAGGAGGCCGGCACCGGCTCCAGCGACACCGACGTCCGCACCCCCGACGCCGACCCCGCGCTGCTCGCCGCCCTCGCCCAGGGCGATGCCGTCGCCCTGGCCGCCGCCCTCGCCAACGACCTCCAGCCCGCCGCCCTCTCGCTGCGCCCCGCGCTCGCCGCCACCCTGCGGGCCGGCACCGAGGCCGGCGCGCTCGGCGCCCTCGTCTCCGGCTCGGGGCCGACCTGCGCGTTCCTCGTCAAGGACGCCGACGCGGCCGCCGCCGTCGCCGAGGCGCTGCGGGCCTCCGGCACCTGCCGGACCGCGCACGCCACGTACGGGCCGGTGCCGGGGGCGGCGCTCGTGCCGTAGGGACCCCGCCAACGTTTCTAAGGGCTTCGCCGGTACGGGGCCCGCCGGTTCGGGCCCCCGCCACTGCGGGCGGTGAGGGCGCTTCGGCGGGCCCATTAGGCTGGGGAGATCGGGGCGTCCCCGACAGGGGTGCCCGGCCGCGACCGGCGGGCCGCCCCGAGACCGCCAATCCCAGGAGCGCAGCAGACGTGGCCGTCAACCTCGCCACCATCGAGTCCGTCACGAAGGTCTACGGCACCCGCGCCCTCCTGGACGGAGTCAGCCTCGGCGTCAGCGAAGGCGACCGGATCGGCGTCGTCGGACGCAACGGCGACGGCAAGACCACCCTGATCCGGATGCTCGCCAAGCTGGAGGAGGTCGACAGCGGCCGGATCACCTGGAACGGCGGCCTCCAGCTGGCCGTCCTCACCCAGCACGACTCGCTCGACCCGACGGCCACCATCCGGCACGAGGTGATCGCCGACCGGGCCGACCACGAGTGGCTCGGCGACGCCCGCATCCGCGACATCGTCGAAGGCCTCTTCGGCGGCCTCGACCTGCCCGGCTTCGCCGACGGCCTCGACACCGTCATCGGCCCGCTCTCCGGCGGCGAGCGCCGCCGGATCGCCCTCGCCAAGCTGCTCCTCGGCTCGCCCGACCTGATCGTCCTCGACGAGCCCACCAACCACCTCGACGTCGAGGGCATCAACTGGCTCGCCCAGCACCTGCAGAAGCGCCGCTCCGCGCTGGTCTGCGTCACCCACGACCGCTGGTTCCTCGACCAGGTCAGCACCCGGATGTGGGACGTCCAGGGCGGCGCCGTGCACGAGTACGAGGGCGGCTACTCCGACTACGTCTTCGCCCGCGCCGAGCGCTCCCGGATCGAGGCCGTCGAGGAGCAGAAGCGCCAGAACCTCGCCCGCAAGGAGCTCGCCTGGCTGCGCCGCGGCGCCCCCGCCCGCACCTCCAAGCCGCGCTACCGGATCGAGGCCGCCAACGCCCTGATCGCCGACGTGCCGGAGCCCCGGGACCGGTCCGAGCTGATGAAGTTCGCCAACGCGCGACTGGGCAGGACCGTCTTCGACCTGGAAGGCGTCACCGTCAAGGCCGGCCCCAAGCTGCTGCTGGAGAACCTCACCTGGCAGCTCGGCCCCGGCGAGCGGATCGGCCTGCTCGGCGTCAACGGCGCCGGCAAGACCTCGCTGCTGCGCGCCCTGCGCGACGCGTACGCCTCCGAGGGCGACGTGCAGCCCGCGTCGGGTCTGATCAAGGTCGGCAAGACGGTGCGGCTCGCCTACCTGTCGCAGGAGGTCGTCGAACTGGACCCGGCCATCCGGGTGCTCCAGGCCGTCGAACAGGTCCGCTCGCGCGTCGACCTCGGCAAGGGCCGGGAGATGAGCGCCGGCCAGCTGTGCGAGCAGTTCGGCTTCGGCAAGGACAAGCAGTGGACGCCCGTCGGCGACCTGTCCGGCGGCGAGCGGCGGCGGCTCCAGCTGCTGCGACTGCTGATGGACGAGCCCAACGTGCTGTTCCTCGACGAGCCCACCAACGACCTCGACATCGAGACCCTCAACCAGCTGGAGGACCTGCTCGACGGCTGGCCCGGCTCGATGATCGTCATCAGCCACGACCGGTTCTTCATCGAGCGGACCACCGACGTCGTCCACGCGCTGCTCGGCGACCAGAAGATGCGGATGCTGCCGGGCGGCGTCGACGAGTACCTGGAGCGGCGGGCGCGGATGGCCGCCTCGATCGCCGCCGCCGCTTCGGCCGCATCGGGTGCTTCGACCGCCGCGGCTGCTTCGGCCGCGGCATCGGGCGGCCCGGACGCCGGGACCGCCGCGTCGGCCCTGTCGGGCGGCGACCTGCGGGCGGCGAAGAAGGAGATGCAGAAGATGGAGCGGCAGATCGCCAAGCTGGACCAGAAGGAGTCCAAGCTGCACGCCCAACTCGCCGAGCACGCCGCCGACTTCTCCAAGGTCGCGGAGCTGGACGCGCAGCTGCGCGCCGTCCGGGAGGAGAAGGAGGAGCTGGAGCTGAGCTGGCTGGAGCTGGCCGAGCAGGTCTGAGTCCCGGGGGGCCGGGGGCCCATCCGGGGCATCACCCGGGCCCTACCGGGCCAGCAGGGCCTCCAACTCGTCCGCCGCACGGCCCAGCGCACTGCGCGCCGGGTCGTGCGGCGCCGTCGGGCGGGCCGCCGCCCCGGTCGGCGGGCGGTGCTCGCGGGCCGCGGCCGTCAGCTCGTCCAGCGCCCGGCGCACCCGCCCCACCTCCGCCGGATCCGGCACCCGGCCGCCGTACCGCAGCTGCGCCGCGAACGCCGCCACCGCGCCGCCCAGCCGCTCCAACGCCGCCGTCGCCGGCAGCCACTGCTCCGCCAGCCGCCCCGTCGGCGGCGGCTCGGCCAGCCCCTGCCGCACCTCCTGGCGGGCGTCCTCCAACGCCCGGTACGCCGTACGGCGCAGCCAGACCTCGGCCCGGCCCGCGTCCCCGGTGACCGCGTCCAGATAGGCCCGCAGCGCGGTGGCCGCGTCCACCAGCCGGGGCTCGATCCGGTGCCGCGGACGCTCCGGCCACAGCAGATAGCCGAAGAGCAGCACGATCGCGCTCGCGAGCACCGTGTCCAGCACCCGCGGCCAGAACTCGGCCGCGCTGCTCTGCCCGCCCAACTGGAGCAGGATCAACGCCATCGGCGTCATCGCCACCGTGTTCAGCCCGTAGTGCGCCGCCGTCACGTACGGCAACAGGGCCACGCAGAACGCGGCGATCGCCGTCAGTACCCACGCGTCGGTCGTGAGCGACACCACGGCCGCCGTGACCGCCACCCCGAGCACCGTGCCGATCGAGCGGCTCACCGCCCGCAGGAACACCGAACCGAGATCCGGCTTCAACACGAAGGCGATCGTCATCGGCACCCAGTAGCTCTTGCTGAGCGGGTAACTGGCCGTCACCGCCGAACCGACCGCGATGCACAACGCCACCCGCAGCCCGTACCGGACCGAACCGCGCGACAGCAGCCGCACCCGCAGCCGCCACGGATCGGGCGGCGGCGCCGGGGCGGTAGCGACCTCCGCCTCCCGGCCGGCCACGGTGTCGGCCGCCGCGCGCAGCGCCACGTCCAGGGCCTGCCGGGACGGCGTGTCCGGCTGCCACTGCGGAACGGTGACCTCGCCGCCGCCCCGCCGGACCGCGTCCGCCAACCGGAGCGGCACCTCCGCGACCTCGGGCGGCACCGGCCGCCACGCCCACAACAGGCCCGTCGCCGCCTCGGTGGCGGCCAACGCCGCCTCGTACATCCGGCGCAGCCGAACCGTACGGGCGGACTCCGACCCCGGGCGGTGCGGTCGCGGGAGGAGGTCCTGCAACTGGTTCAACCGGGCCGTCAACACCTGGCGCGAAGCCGCGCCCTGCGGCGTGCCCAGATCGGCCAGCGTCTGGCCGAACGCCTCGTACGCGGCCGCCAGCGCACGGTTGCGCGGATCCGAGGCGGGGCGGCGGTGCGCGCCCCCCGGCAGACCCAGCACCACCACGAACGCGGCACCCGCCAGCATCATCGGCGCCGCCGCCCACCACGGATCCGGCAACGGCATCCCGCTGCCCAACGCCGCCGACACCAGCAGCAGCATCCCCGCCGCAGAACCCCGCGGGCCCGTCGCACTCAGCGCGCCGGACGCGAACGCCGTGAACGTGAGCGCCGCACCGAGCGCGACCGCCGACACGTGCACGTGCTGGAGGGAAGTGCCGATCAGCATGCCGAGCGCCGAAGCCAGCACCGCCGACGCGATCCGGGGCACCCGCAGGCCACCCGGCTCCGCGCGGTCGTTCATCGTCGCGTGCATCGCGCCCAGACCGGCGAACACCCCCAGATCCAGCCGGTGCGCCAGCAGTCCTGCGGTCAGCGGCACCGCCATGCCCACCGCCGCGCGGGCCATCAGCGCCAACGGCAACGGCGGCCGGGAAGGACGGGCGGCACGGGCCCACCAGGAGGGGGCGGACTCGTCTGCAGGCATCAGGTCACGTCCGTTCTGCGGCCAGGGGACGCTGCTGTGCGACATTGCGCGGCAGATGGGGGCGTACCCGGTCCAACCGGGCGACGCCAGTCTACCGGGGCCCGGCACGGCACCCCCGAGGGCCGCACGTGTCAAGTTCGTACCGATCCCGCACAGGCGGGCCAAGGGCCCTGCCAGCCCGACAGAGGCGGTGGCTACGATTGCGGAGGCGGAAACCGCCCCCAGGGCGGGCGGTGCACCGACCAGCACTGTACGACCGAGAAGTTGACGGTATGTTGCGGAGCGGCGGCCCCGGGGTTACCCCGAACCACCGCCCGTACGGGGGAGAGGTGAACTGCTATGGCAGGAGAGGTTCCACCGAACACGGGGGCCAGTCCGGACACGTCCGGTGACGTCACGCCATTTATGCTCAGCCACATGATGGGGTTCGGCCCCCTCGTCAGCACCGTGCAGACGAACGTCAGCGCCGCCGACCTGGTGTCCGCCTTCGGCAAGAAGGACGTCAAGGTCGAGCTCGACACGCTCACCGCGTTCGCCAAGAAGATCGAAGCCCTGCTCCAGGCCATGGAAGGCTCCCCGGCGGCCCCGTACAAACTCCAGGAACAGAAACTGACCGGCGGAAGCTTCGCCAGCGCGGAGTTCGCCGAAGCAACGGCCCTGACCGCGGCCTACGACAAGGTGCACACCCAGCTCGTCAAGCTGCACAAGGACTTCGTGTCGCAGATCGAGGCGATGAAGTCCGCGGTCGCGGCGACGGCGGGCAACTACTCGGCCAACGAGGACGACACGACGGCAGCGCAGAACGCCGTCGCGAAGAACGCGGGCGGCACCACGCCGGCGCGGGCCGACTCGACGTTCTGATGGCTGCGCCAGGAGAGACCTACGGGGAAACGGGGAGTAAGTAGTGGCAGGCGGAACGAACTTCGAGAGCTACGAGCACGACAAGCTGAGGAAGATGGTCGACAGCACGGACCCTTCAAAGGTCCTGAGTCGAGGCACTCAGCTGCAGTCGGCCGGCCGTGTCCTGAAGGAACTGAGCGCGGCACTCAAGTCGCACATCGACCAGGTCCACTGGGAAGGCCCCGCCGCCGAGAGCTTCAAGACCTGGGCCG
Organism: Kitasatospora sp. NPDC058492; assembly: GCF_042720685.1. Lineage (NCBI taxonomy): Bacteria > Bacillati > Actinomycetota > Actinomycetes > Kitasatosporales > Streptomycetaceae > Kitasatospora > Kitasatospora sp. NPDC058492. Next base: position 15,485 of record NZ_JBHXMU010000097.1, on the reverse strand, counting down.
GGAACCTGCATCAGTCCGCCGGGCTGCTCGGTGACTACTCCAAGACCGCCGGCGAAGCCATGCACCAGGCCGGTGAAGCGCTCAGCACCGCAAAGTCCGCTGTGCCCGAACCGCCGCACACGGAGATCGAGACGGTCACCAAGCGCAACAGCCAGACGGTCTACATGCCCTCAAGCGTGCAGCTCGCGGTCGGTCAGTCCGTCGACGATTACATGAAGACGGTCAACAAGGGCTGGGTCACTGGGACCGAGGCCGCCCAGGCCCAGGCGAAGGTCCAGAAGGAGCACCAGGAAGCCGTCCTCCAGATGGAGAAGCTCGCGCAGGCGTACGACGCGGCGACGACGAAACTGGCCGGGCTTGGGCCAGTGGACCTCCCGGGGACGCCCACAGCTAACAAGGGCACTGACTCGGAATACACCAGGGACGCTGGATACACAGGCGGCTCCGGAGGGACTGTTCGTAGCGTTCGCACAGGTAGTGGCGGCAGTACCAGCGGTGGTTACCGCCCGTCCGGCGGCAGCTACAACGGCGGCTCGGTCGCGATTCACAACCCCAGGTCGGACTCGCAGGTGTCGAGCGAGCCGGGCCACACCGACCCGATTCCGCCGCGAAGCGGTGGCCAGGTGCCGTCGACGCCGGTGGACCCGGGCTCCTCGACGCCGCCCTCTGTGCCGTCGGAACCTGTTCACCGTCCCGGTACCGGTCTTGACAGCCTGCCGACCGTGCCGACCCTGCCAGGTCAGACCGGCCCGCTCGGCCCCAGTGGTGGTGGAAGCCTTCCGCCTGACGGTCCGAGTGGGATTCCCGGATACCCGGGTGGCCCCGGTGGTACCCCGGGATATCCGAGTGGTCCGGGTGGTGGCCCGGCGACCGGTTTCCCGGTCGGGGCCGGCGGCGGCTCGATCCCGGCCAAGGGCGGTGGCGGATCCGTCTCCGGCAAGGGCGGGGGCTCGATCCCCGCCCGTACGGCTCCGTTCGGCGGCGGCTCGGTGCCGGGAAAGTCCGGTGGCAGCCCGGGTCTGCCCAGCGGGACGGTCTTCGGCGCGCGCGAGGCACAGGCGGGGCGGGCGGGAGCGGCCGGCAGCGCGGGCGGGGTGGGCGGCATGCATCCGGGGATGGGCGGTGGTTCCGGAGCCGTTGGTTCGGGCGGCAGCTCACGGGGCCGGGGCCTGACCTCGACCGGAGGAGGGGCGGTCGGCGGCCGCAAGGGACCGGCTGCCGGCGGGGAGTTCACGCCGGGTGGTACGGGCCTGCGTAACCGGGCTGCTGCTGCGGGAGCCGTTGAGGGCGAAGCCCGCTCCGGGCAGAACGGCATGATGGCCCCTGGAACGGCGGGTCACTCCGGGCGGAACGAGCGCGATCGCCGCAAGCGGGCCGACTACCTCCACGAGGACGAGGAGACCTGGACCAGCGGTACGCCGCACAGCAACCCGGACGTGATTGAGTAGGACGGCAACGACTGCCCGGCCACTGGGCTCTCCCGGTGGCCGGGCAGACCTGTTCGGGGCACGCTCCCCGGTCGACGGAGAGATTGACGAGGAGTTGTGATGGGGCGGACGAACATGCGATCTCGTTGGCGGGTGCTTGCCGCCGCGCTTCTGGCGACGGGAGTCATGGTCGGCCCGGTCGCAGTGCCAGCACTAGCCGATGGTTCCATTCGCACGGATCAATGGCATCTGGATGCGATGCATGCGCCGGAGATGTGGAAGGTCTCCAAGGGGCAAGGAGTCACGGTGGCTGTAGTTGACGGTGGATTCAAGCTTGACCACCCCGATTTGGTTGGACAGTTTCTGCCCGGCAAAGACTTCAGTGGCAGTTCAGGCGGGGTGGGTTCATACACTGACGGACACGGAACCCAGATGGCCAGCCTCATTGCAGGATCCGGAAAGAACCAAGGTGGCGGCGGTGCTTACGGCTTGGCGCCCGCTGCAAAGATTCTTCCCTTGAAGATTAACAACGGGTCTGTAATGCCGCTCGTCACTGCTGATTTCCTTGAGCAGATCGGACAGGCTGTCGCCTATGCCGCTGACCAAGGCGCCAAGGTTATCAGTATTTCGCAGGGAATGGATTCAGTCCCAGCCTCCCCGGAAGATGTCGCCAAGCTGAACCGCATTCTTGCGGCCGCTCGCGCCAAGGGCGTCCTGGTGGTTGCCGCTGTTGGGAATGAGGCGCAGTCGGGGAATCCAGTCGAGTATCCGGGTGCGCTGCCTAATGTAGTTGGTGTCGGGGCCGTTGACCGGGACGGAACTGTAACGGCAGAGTCCGAGCAGGGGCCGCAGGTTGCTCTGGTTGCGCCCGGTATAGACATGATCGCCGCTTGCACGGCTCCGTCGGGATACTGCAAGGGGCATGGAACGTCCGACGCGACCGCCCTGGTTTCCGCTTCGGCTGCATTGGTGTGGTCGGTGCATCCGGACTGGACGGCCAATCAAATTCTGCGGGTTCTCATCAACACGGCGGGTAAGTCGAGTGATGGGGCCATTCGAAACAACGATGCCGGTTATGGAGCGGTCAGGCCGCGGATCGCGCTGACGAGTCCTGGCGACCCGGGGCCGGCGGACGTGTCGCCGATCCCGGTTCCAGAGGCCTCGGTGTCGGCCGTTCCGTCGCCCTCGGCGAGCCCGTCGGCTGGTGCGTCGTCGGCGCCGAGTTCGGCGGCTCCGAGTCCGAGTGATGTGGCCGTGGGGGCGCCGCCGGTGGAGCCGAGGGCGGAGAAGTCCGCTGGTTCGGGTGGTGCGTTGCCGGTCGTGGCCGGTGTGGTGGGTGGGTTGGTGCTGGTCGCCGGTGTGGTGTTCGTCGTGTTGCGGCGGCGGAAGGCGGGTGGGCGGCCTGTGGTGCCGCCGGGGGAGGATCCTTACGTGCGGTGATCTGGGCGCCTGCGCTGGTGCGCGCCGCCGGTGTTGAGCCGGGGGCGCGTGGGGTGGGGGTGTGCGCGGGGGTCACTCGGGTGGGGGCTGGTGGCGGGGCTGGCTGGTGTCCAGGGTGGTGGTATGGATGCGGAGGAAGCCCGGCGGGCGGGGCAGTTGAGGCGTGCGGCGGCTGCGGCGCTGATCGGTACGGCGATCGAGTTCTACGACTTCTTTTTGTACGGGACGGCGGCGGCCTTGGTGTTCGGGTCGGTGTTCTTTCCTGAACTGGGCACGGTGGGGGCGCTGTTGGCGGCGTTCTCGGTGTATGCGGTGGCGTTCTTGGCCCGGCCGCTGGGGGCGGTGGTGTTCGGGCATTTCGGGGACCGGGTGGGGCGGAAGGCGACGCTGGTGGTGTCGCTGTTGTTGATGGGGCTGTCGACGGCGGCGGTGGGGGTGTTGCCGGGGTTCGGGTCGTGGGGGTGGTGGGCGCCGGTGGCCCTGGTGGTGTTGCGGGTGTGTCAGGGCGTGGGGTTGGGCGGGGAGTGGGGCGGGGCGGCGCTGCTGATCGCGGAGAACGCGCCGGCCGGGCGGCGGGGGCGGTACGGGGCGTTCCTGCAGTTGGGGCCGACGAGCGGGTTCGTGTTGGCGAACGGGGTGTTCCTGGCGGTCCAACTCGGCCTGGACGGGCGGGCGTTCCGGGAGTGGGGCTGGCGGGTGCCGTTCCTGGCGTCGTTGGGGCTGGTGGCGGTGGGGCTGTTCGTGCGGCTGCGGTTGGAGGAGACGCCGCTGTTCCGGCCGGACGAGCCGAGGGGCCGGGCGCCGGTGGTGGAGGTGTTGCGCGGGCACTGGCGCACGGTGCTGCTGGGCTGTGGGGCGATCACCGTGGGGTACGCGCTGTTCTACCTGACCACGACGTACGCGTTGGCGTACGCGACGTCCGGGCTCGGGGTGGCGAGTTCGCTGGTGTTGGTGATGCTGCTGGTGGGCGCGCTGGGCATGGGCGTGACGGTGTGGGTGAGCGCGTCGCGCAGTGACGGGTGGGGGCGGCGGCGGACGCTGTGCTGGGCGACGGGTCTGGCGGCGGGGTGGTCGCTGGTGCTGTTCCCGTTGTTGGAGACGGTGCGCCGGCCGTTGATGTTCGTGGCGCTGGCGGGTGCGCTGGTGGTGCTGGGGTGCCTGATGGGGCCGGTGGCGGCGTTCCTGCCGGAGTTGTTCCCGACCCGGGTGCGGTACACGGGTGCCGCGTTGACGTACAACCTGGGCGGCGTGGTGGGCGGGGCGACGACGCCGCTGGTGGCGACGCGGCTGACGGAGGCGTACGGGACGGCGGAGCCGGTCGGCTGGTACCTGGTGGGGTTGGGCGTGGTGGCGCTGGGCTGCCTGTGGCTGCTGCCGGAGACCGGCGGCGCGGAGTTGGGGGCGGTGGACGGCGGACGCCGCCGGGCGCCCCTCCTGGGGGCGGACCCGGCGGCGTAGGTGCCGACCGTGCGGTGCGGTCAGCCGGCGAGGGCGGCGCGGCCGGCCAGCACGACGGCGGTGTGCTGGGCGACCCGCTCGCCGAGGTACTCGGCGGTCGCGATGTCGGCCTTGTGCACGGCCTCGGGGCCGGCGTCGGACGGGCTGGAGGCGGCGGCGCCGTTGAAGAAGCCGAGGCGGTTGAGGTCGTTCTCGGTGGCGGTGGTGGCGTTCCAGCCGGGCTTGAGGCCGAGGTTGACCCAGCTCATGGCGTGCTGGGCGGCGAGGGTCTGGAAGAAGCCGAGGGTGCCGGCCTTGTCGCCGCTCTTGGAGGCGGAGTTGGTGAAGCCGGCGGCGACCTTGTCCCGCCAGGCGTCGGAGAACCAGCGCTTGCTGGTGGCCTCGGCGAAGACGTGGAAGGCGCCGGAGGCGGTGCCCATGTAGGTGGGGGAGCCGAAGACGATCGCGTCGGCGGCGTCGAGCTGGGCCCACTGCTCGTCGGTGATGGTGTCGACGGCGATCGAGACGACCTCGGCGCCGGCGGCGGCGGCGCCGCGGGCGACGGCCTCGGCGATGACGGCGGTGTGGCCGTAGCCGGAGTGGTAGGCGAGGGCGACGGTCGGGCGGATGGCGGTCATACGGGGGCACTCCTGTACGGGAACGGGTGCGGGCAGGGGCAAGGCAAGGCAGGGACAAGCCGAGGAGCGACGGCGGGGCGTGCTGTCGCACCTCGACCCGCCGGGCTGGTCTCCAATATAGACCAAGTCTCCATTGGTTACCAAGGGTGGATTGGAGACCGCAGGGCTACCCTGGACGGCATGACGACGGAGGAAGCGGCCCGGGTGGAGAGCGGCACCGGGCGGCAGGGGCAGGAGCGGGAGGGCGGGCAGGACCGGGAGCAGGAGCTCGACGTCTTCGCCCAGCTCTGTCCCAGCCGCGCGATGTTCGCCGAACTGGCCGACAAGTGGTCGATGTTGATCCTGATGAGCCTCGCCGCCTGCGGGCAGCAGCGGTTCTCCGAACTGCAGCGCGGCGTCGGCGGGGTCAGTCGCAAGATGCTCACCCAGTCGCTGCGCAGCCTGGAGCGCAGCGGACTGGTGCGCCGCACCGTGTTCCCGGAGACACCGCCGCGGGTGGTCTACGACCTGCTGCCGCTCGGCCGGGAGCTGGCCGTGCTGCTGGCGCCGCTCGGCCGGTGGACGGAGCAGCGAACCGGGCAGATGCTGGCCGCCCGTGAGGAGTTCGACGAGACGCACGCCGAAGGCTGACCACGCGCGCGCCGAAGGCTGGCCGGGCCCGCGCCAAGGGCTGACCAGCCCCGTACCGAAGGCCGACCAGCCCGTACCGAAGGCCGACCGGGCCCGTGCCGAGGGTCGGGTGCCCGCCCGCCGGGGGTCGGTCCGGCATGCGCCGGGGCCGCGGAGCCGATTTCCCTTCCGGGCCGCCAGCCGTGTAATGTCTTCCTTGTTCGACCGGCCCGGTGAAAGCCCGGCAAGCCCCTATAGCTCAGTCGGTAGAGCGTCTCCATGGTAAGGAGAAGGTCTGCGGTTCGATTCCGCATGGGGGCTCCATTCGAAGGCCCTCGCTTCATGGCGAGGGCCTTTTGCTGTTCCCCGATCAGGCCGCCCGGTCCAAGACGGCGGCCCAGTGCGGCGGCCGAACGCGGCGGCCTAGCGGGTCGGGTACGGAATGCGCTGTGATGGTGCGTCATCGGCCGCCCGCCCATGGGGTGCGGGCGCGAGCCGAACCCCGACCGGGAGGGCGTCATGGGCGTTCGACTCGTGGTGGTCGACGATCACCGGCTGTTGGCCGAGGCGCTGGCCACGGCGTTGCAGCTGCGCGGCCACCGGGTGCTCGCGGTCGGCTGCCCGGCCGGGGTCGCGGCTGATCTGGTGGTCGGCCGGCGGCCGGAGGTGTGTCTGCTGGGGGTGGCCGCGCCGAGTGAGCCGGCGGCTTTCGACGGGCTGCGCCGGATTCGCCGGGAGCGCCCCGAGGTGGCCGTGATCGTGCTCGGGCCGGTGGGTGAACTGCGCGGTGTGGCGGGGGCGTTCGCGGCCGGGGCGGCGGGGTACGTGCCGAGCGACGAGCGGATCGGGGTGGTCGAGCGGGCGATCGGGCGGGCTCGGGCGGGCGAGGCGGCGGTGGCCGTGGACGTGCTGCGCGGGGCCTTCGACCAGTTGCTGCGGCCGGTCGCCGAGCCGGACGACGAGGCGGTGCGGCTGCTGCGGTTGCTGACCCGTCGTGAGGTGCAGGTGCTGGCCCGGATCGCGGACGGGGAGGACACGGCGGCGATCGCCGCCGGGATGCGGATCGCCGCGAGCACCGCCCGGACGCACGTCCAGCGGGTGCTGATGAAGCTCGGTGCGCGGACCCGGCTGGAGGCGGCCGCGGTGGCGGCCCGTACCGGGCTGCTGGAGCGGATGGCCGGCGGCTGAGGGGGGCTCGGGTTGCGTGAAACCGGCTCCCGGGTGGCCCGTTCACGTGGTCCTGGGCACTCCGGCGGGCAGGGAGAATAGCCTCAGTCGTACACACGTCATCGACGGCCGCCGCTGATCCGGCGGACCGTCGCCCGCTGGAGGTCTCATCATGAGTAAGTACCTGGTCACGGGTGGCGCCGGCTACGTCGGCAGCGTGGTGGCCGCCCACCTGCTGGAGGCGGGGCACCAGGTGACCGTCCTGGACGATCTCTCCACCGGTTTCCGTGAGGGCGTCCCGGTCGGTGCCGAGTTCGTCGAGGGTCGGGTCCAGGAGGCCGGCCGGGTGCTGGACGGTTCCTTCGACGGCGTGCTGCACTTCGCCGCCTCCTCGCAGGTCGGCGAGTCGGTCGTGGACCCGGAGAAGTACTGGCGCAACAACGTGGCGGGGTCGCTGGAGCTGGTCGCGGCGATGCGCGCGGCGGGTGTGCGCAAGCTGGTGTTCTCGTCCACCGCCGCCGTCTACGGCGAGCCGGAGGTCGTGCCGATCGCGGAGACCGCCCGCACCTCGCCGACCAACGCCTACGGCGCCACCAAGCTCGCCGTGGACCACCTGATCACCAGCGAGGCCGTCGCGCACGGGCTGGCCGCCGTCTCGCTGCGCTACTTCAACGTGGCCGGTGCGTACGGCGCGTACGGGGAGCGCCACGACCCCGAGTCGCACCTGATCCCGCTGGTGTTCCAGGCGGCGCTGGGTCAGCGCCCGCACATCGCGGTGTACGGCGAGGACTATCCGACCCCGGACGGCACCTGCATCCGCGACTACATCCACGTCGCGGACCTGGCCGACGCGCACCTGCTGGCGCTGGACGCGGCCAAGCCGGGCGAGCACCTGATCTGCAACCTGGGCAACGGCAGCGGCTTCTCGGTGCGCGAGGTGATCGAGTCGGTCCGGCGTGTCACCGGCCGGGAGATCCCGGTGCAGGCGGCCGGGCGCCGGGCCGGCGACCCGGCCGTGCTGGTGGCCTCGGCGGCCCGCGCCCACGAGGCGCTGGGCTGGACGCCGCGCCGCCCGAACCTGGACGACATCGTCGCGGACGCCTGGAAGTTCGCCCTGGAGAAGCACGGCCAGTAGGCCGCAGGACCCCGCAGGCGCCGCTCCCGGAGGTTCGGGGGCGGCGCCTCGGCGTTGCCCGCTTCGACCGGTGATGGCGTGAAATCCCGCCACTCGCGCACCTCCTGACGAAACTTCACCAAACCGCCACGAGGGGGTTTCCCGGCCCGTACGCTGAGTGCGGTACCGGTGGGGGCCGGCGCCCTTTTTCGGCCTCACCGGCCACCGGTGGGCGGGCGGAGTGACGGGCCCGGACCGCGGGTGCCGGGGCCGGTCCCCGCCCCCGGGCTCGGGCCGGTCTGAGCAGGGGGGTAGTGACGATGGGGCGGATCCGCGTCCTGGTGGTCGACGACCACCGGATCTTCGCCGAGGCCCTGGCCGCGGCGCTCGCCGCCGAGCCCGACGTGGAGGTGGGGGCGGCCGGCAGCGGGGCCGCCGCCGAGCGGGCGCTGGAGCGTGCCGCCGTCGAGGGGCGGGCCTTCGACGTGGTTCTGATCGACGCCGACCTGGGGGCCGAGGGAGTCGCTTCGGCGGGTGCCCGGAGCCGGCCCGGCCCGGACGCGGCCGACGCGGCCCGGCGGCGGCTGGCCCCGGCGGTGCCGCCGCCCCGCCACCCGGTCGGCCCGCCGGTGGTGCCGTCCGGCGGGCGCTCGGTGGACCTGCTGCGCCCGGGTGGGCGCGGCGCGGAGTCGGCCCGCTCCGACGCGTACCGGGCCGACCAGCTCAGAACCGCGCCTCCGGCACCGGACGGCATCACCCTGCTCGCCCGGGTCCGCCGCGCCCATCCGGGGCTGCGGGCGGTCGTGCTGGCCGCCGCCGACGATCCGCACCGCGCCGCCCGGGCCCTGCACGCGGGCGCCACCGGCTGGGTGGCCAAGGAGAGTTCGCTGGCCCGGCTGCTCGCCGTGGTCCGGGGGGTGCTGCGGGACGAGACGCACCTGCCGCCCGCGCTGCTGACCGGGGTGATCCGCGAGCTGACCACCGCCCGGCGGGACCGCACCGAGAGCGAGCGGCTGGTCGACACCCTGACCCCGCGGGAGAAGCAGATCCTGCGCTGCATGGTGGCGGGCCTGGGTCGGCAGGCGGTCGCGGAGCGGCTCTACCTGTCGCCGCACACCGTCCGGACGCACATGCAGAACGTGCTCGGCAAGCTCGGGGTGCACTCCACGCTGGCCGCGGTCGCGGTGGCCCGCCGGGCCGGGGTCAGCCCGGCCGAGCCGGCCCTGCCGGCGTCGCCGTCCATCGTGACCGCGGTGGACCGGACGTGAGCTCCGGGGCCCGGATCAGCCCGGGATGTTGTCGAAGGGGGCGACCAGCTGCCGCAGGAGCGCGGCGAGTTCGCCCCGCTGGCCGGAGCTGAGCTGGGCGAGCAGTTCGCGTTCGTGCGCGAGCAGTCCGGCGAGTGCCTGGTCGGCGCGGTCGCGGCCGTCGTCGGTGAGCCGGACGAGCACGCCGCGCCGGTCGTCCGGGTCGGGCAGGCGCTTGACCAGGCCCTTGCCGGTGAGGCGGTCGATGCGGTTGGTCATGGTGCCGGAGGTGACCAGGGTCTGGGTGAGCAGCTGGCCGGGGGAGAGCTGGTAGGGGGAGCCGGCCCGGCGCAGGGCGGTCAGGACGTCGAACTCCCAGGGCTCCAGCCCGTGCTCGGCGAAGGCGGTGCGGCGGGCGCGGTCGAGGTGCCGGGCGAGCCTGCTGACCCGGCTGAGTACCTCCAGCGGCTCCACGTCGAGGTCGGGGCGCTCTCGGCGCCACGCTGCGACCAGCCTGTCGACCTCGTCCTCCATGACGATCAGTGTATCGGTGGATGTGTCGATGTGAAGTCTCTTGACGTCGAGAAATGTGCCAGCAAGGCTACCTGGGATATCTTGATGTCGAGATACTTGTGAGGTGGACCATGACCAGTCCCGTCTGGGACCCGGCGCAGTACCTGCGCTTCGCGGACGAACGCACCCGTCCGCTGCGCGACCTGCTCGCCCGCGTCCCCGCCCTCCCGAACCCGGGCGATCCCGTGATCCTCGACATCGGCTGCGGCCCCGGCAACTCCACCGCCGTGCTGCGCGCACGCTGGCCGCACGCCCGCCTCACCGGCGTCGACAACTCCGCCCCGATGCTCGCCACCGCCCGCACCGACGGTGAGCCCACCGCCGGCTACCTGCTCGCCGACGCCCGCGACTACGACCCGGCCCCGGCCGGACCCGACCTGATCGTCTCCAACGCCACGCTGCAGTGGATCGACGGCCACCTCGACCTCGTCCCGCGCTGGGCCGGCGCCCTGCGGCCCGGCGGTACCGTCGCCTTCCAGGTCCCCGGCAACTTCGACGCCCCCAGCCACACCCTGCTCGCCGAACTCCGGCGCAGCCCCCGCTGGCGCGGCCTCCTCGGCGACGACGCCGCCAGGGCCGGCGTCCACCCGCCCGAGCGCTACCTGGACGCCCTCACCGCCGCCGGCTGCACGCCCGACGTCTGGGAGACCACGTACCGCACCCTGCTCCCGGGCCCGGACCCGGTCCTCGCCTGGGTCAAGGGCACCGCCCTGCGCCCCGTCCTCACCCGGCTGACCGACCCCGGCCGCCAAGCCGCCTTCCTCGCCGAGTACGGGGCGCTCCTGCGCGAGGCCTACCCGGCCGGACCGCACGGCACCGTCTTCCCGTTCCGGCGGATCTTCGCCGTCGGGACCAGGGTCTGATGCGGGGCGGGAGGGCCGACGGTCCTTCCGCCCGCAGGTCAGTCCTTGCGCCCGCCGACCAGCCTCGGGTGCCGCTCCAGGCCCTCCAGCCCGTGCCAGGCCAGGTTCACCAGGTGCGCCGCGACCTGCGCCTTGTCCGGCTTGCGGACCTCCAGCCACCACTGCCCGGTCAGCGCCACCATGCCGACCAGCATCTGCGAGTACATCGGGGCCAGTCGCGCGTCGAAGCCCCGGGACTTGAACTCCAGGCCGAGGATGTCCTCCACCTGCGTCGCGATGTCGCTGATCAGTGACGCGAAGGTGCCGGTCGACTGGGCCACCGGGGAGTCCCGGACCAGGATCCGGAAGCCGTCCGTCGAGGTGTCGATGTAGTCCATCAGCGCGAACGCGGCCTGCTCCAGCAGCTCCCGCGAGTGCCCGCCGGTCAGCGCCCCCGTCACCATGTCCAGCAGTAGCTGCATCTCGCGGTCCACCACCACCGCGTACAGCCCCTCCTTGCCGCCGAAGTGCTCGTACACCACCGGCTTCGACACCCCGGCCCGCTCGGCGATCTCCTCCACCGAGGTGCCGTCGTAGCCGCGCTCCGCGAACACCGTCCGCCCGATCTCCAGCAGCTGCTCCCGCCGTTGCTTGCCGGTCATCCGGACCCGCCCGCCCCGGCGGCGCGGCGCCGGGGCGGGCGCACCACCCCCCGATGCGCCCCCGCCCGCCGGTGCAGCGGTTCGCGGACGGGCCGGCGCCGCGTCGGGCGCCGCGTCCGTCCGCGTGCTCTGGTGGCCGCCTGTGCTGTCTGCGCTGCTCCCGTTCACCCCTACATCATGCTGGAAGCGACGACTCATGCGGCGCGGCGGGCGGCGATCCGTTGTGCGTCCGGCCAGCGGACGTCCCGGACCCAGCCGGCCAGCTCGAACCAGCGGATCAGCCGGGCCGAGGAGTCGATCTGCCCGCGCAGCACCCCGTGCCGGGCGGCCGTCGGGTCCGCGTGGTGCAGGTTGTGCCAGGACTCGCCGCAGGAGAGCACCGCCAGCCACCAGACGTTGCCCGAGCGGTCCCGGGAGCGGAACGGGCGGCGGCCGACGGCGTGGCAGATCGAGTTGATCGACCAGGTGACGTGGTGCAGCAGGGCCACCCGGACCAGCGATCCCCAGAAGAAGGCGGACAGCGCGCCCGACCAGGACAGCGTCACCAGCCCGCCGACCAGCGGGGGGAGCAGCAGCGAGATCATGGTCCAGAGCCAGAACAGCCGGGAGATCCGCCGTATGGCCGGATCGCGGACGAGGTCCGGCGCGTACGTGAGCTGCGGGGTCTGCTCCTCGTCGAACATCCAGCCCATGTGCGCCCACCACAGGCCCTTGAGCAGGGCGGGGAGGCTCTCCCCGTAGCGCCACGGCGAGTGCGGGTCGCCGTCCTTGTCGCTGAACCGGTGGTGCTTGCGGTGGTCGGCCACCCAGCGCACCAGCGGGCCCTCGACCGCCAGGCTGCCGGCGATCGCGAGGGCGAGCCGCATCGGGCGGTTGGCCTTGAACGCGCTGTGGGTGAAGTAGCGGTGGTAGCCGACGGTGATGCCGTGGCAGGTGAGGAAGTACATGGCGACGGTGATCGCCGCGTCCGTCCACCCCAGTCCCCACCCCCAGGCCACCGGTACGGCGGCCAGCAGCGCGGTGAACGGCAGGAGGATGAACAGCCCGAGCGCGAGCCGTTCGGCGAGGCCCTGCTTCTCCCCGCCGCGGGTGGCGGACAGCCGGGTGGCGGCGGTGTCGGTGGGATCGGGGGATTCGGTGGGAAGCGCGGCGTTCCCCGCGCTCGGCTCGCCGGCCTTGGTGGTCATGGGCGTCCCTTTGCGGCATCTCTGTGCGGGAGGGAGGAGCGGAGGCTACGTTGGCGTAACCTACGGCATCGTAGGTTGCGCTCCGTGGCGAAGGGAACACGCCGCCGCACGGCGCTTGAGTGAATTCACCCGACTGGATGGATGAACCGGCGGCCCGGCTTGTTCGACCGTTTCCGGCGGATCGGGGCCTGCGGATCGCGGCAGTTGATACCCATGGCAGGGTCGACTCGGGTAGGGTCTGAGCAACCATCCGCCGTGGTGTAATGGCAGCACAGGGCCCTTTGGAGGCCTTTGTCTGGGTTCGAATCCTAGCGGCGGAGCCTCTGCACGCCTCAGGTTCGGGCGTACCGCCGAACCGCCGGTATTGTCGGTGCTGCTCGGCGGACTGTGCGAATGGCGACCGGCCTCGGTCCGGTCCGGGCCCGTTCTGCCCGCTCTGTGAACCGACCGAGGAGCCTCCCCGCATGGGTGCCAATTCGCTTGCCGCCGTTGTCGTGCTCGCCGCCGGTGGCGGGACCCGGATGAAGTCGAACAAGCTGCCCAAGGTGCTGCACGAGGTCTGCGGCCGGTCGCTGGTGGGTCATGCCGTCTCGGCGGCCCGCGAACTGACGCCGGAACAGCTCGTCGTGGTGGTCGGACACCAGCGGGACCAGGTCCAGGAGCACCTCGCGGCGCACTACCCGGCGGCCCGCCCGGTGGTGCAGGAGGACCAGAAGGGCACCGGGCACGCGGTGCGCACGGCGCTGGAGGCGCTGGCCGCCGACGGCGTGGTGCTGGACGGCACGGTGATCGTCACCGCCGGGGACTCCCCGCTGCTGACCGGGGACACGCTGCGCCGCCTGGCGAAGGCCCACGCCGCCCAGGACAACGGGGTCACCGTGCTGACCGCCGTCGTCCCCGAGCCCTTCGGCTACGGCCGGATCCTGCGGGACGAGGACGGCACCGTCGCCGCGATCGTCGAGGAGCGGGACGCCACCGCCGTCCAGCGCTCGATCGCCGAGATCAACTCGGGCGTCTTCGCCTTCGACGCCAAGCTGCTGGTCGAGGCGCTGGCCGAGCTCACCACGGACAACTCGCAGGGCGAGGAGTACCTCACCGACACCCTGGAGATCCTGCGCACCGCCGGGCACCGGGTGGGCGCCGTGGTCGCGGAGGACCACCGGGACATCCTGGGCATCAACGACCGGGTGCAGCTCGCGCAGGCCCGCCGACTGCTGAACGACCGCCTGCTGGAGCGGGCGATGCGGGCCGGCGTCACCGTGGTGGACCCGGCGACCACCTGGATCGACGTGCAGGTGACGTACGAGCCGGACGCCCTCGTGCTGCCGAACACCCAGCTGCAGGGCGCCACCCACCTGGGCGAGGGCTGCGAGGTCGGCCCGAACTCGACCCTGACCGACACCCTGATCGGCGCCGGCGCCCGTGTGAGCAACACCACGGCGGACCGCGCCGAGGTGGGCGAGCTGGCCACCGCCGGCCCGTACGCCTACCTGCGGCCGGGGGCCAAGCTGGCCCGCAAGGCGAAGGTCGGCACCTACGTCGAGGTGAAGAACTCCGAGCTGGGCGAGGGCGCCAAGGTGCCGCACCTCTCCTACATCGGGGACACCACGATCGGCGAGGGCACCAACGTCGGCGCGGCCTCCGTCACCGTGAACTACGACGGCGTCAACAAGCACCGCACGGTGATCGGTGCGCACTGCCGCACCGGCTCCGACAACATGTTCATCGCCCCGGTGACGATCGGGGACGGCGCCTACACCGCGGCCGGTTCGGTCATCACCACCGACGTCCCGCCGGGCGCGCTCGGAGTGAGCCGGGCGCACCAGCGCAACATCGACGGCTGGGTGGAGCGCAAGCGCCCGGGGACCACCTCCGCGCAGGCCGCGAAGGCTGCGACGGACGGGGCCGCGGACGCCTGACGGGGCGGGCGGGAGCCCGAGGGCGGTCCCGGGGCGGACGGTTTCTGCGTGGGCGCGTAACCTTGGGGACATACGTGCGCCACTGGGCTTACGGCCCGTGTCCAGGCGTACCGACAATTCCCCCGACCCCTCGTGCGAGCCGGCTGCGCCTGCCCGCACGGGACGACGGGGTTCAGCGTCAGCAACGCGAGGAGACGGTGCAGTGAGCGGGATCACGACGTCGGGTGAGAAGAAACTCAAGCTCTTCTCCGGCCGTGCCCACCCGGAACTGGCGAGGGAGGTGGCCGAGGCGCTCGGGACCGAGCTCGTCCCGACCAAGGCCCTGGACTTCGCCAACGGCGAGATCTACGTCCGCTTCCTGGACTCCGCCCGCGGCGCGGACTGCTTCGTGATGCAGAGCCACACGGCTCCCATCAACCAGTGGATCATGGAACAGCTGATCATGATCGATGCGCTGAAGCGGGCCTCCGCCAAGAGCATCACCGCGATCCTGCCGTTCTACGGGTACGCCCGCCAGGACAAGAAGCACCTGGGCCGCGAGCCCATCTCGGCGCGCCTGGTCGCCGACCTGCTGCGCCAGGCGGGCGCCGACCGGCTGATGGCCGTGGACCTGCACACCGCGCAGATCCAGGGCTTCTTCGACGGCCCGGTGGACCACCTGTTCGCGCTGCCGATGCTGGCGGACTACGTGGGCGGGAGGGTGGACCGCTCCAAGCTGACCATCGTGTCGCCGGACGCCGGCCGGGTGAAGGTGGCCGACCAGTGGTGCGACCGGCTGGACGCGCCGCTGGCGATCATCCACAAGCGCCGCGACATGACCCAGGCCAACACCATCCTGTCGGCCGAGGTCGTCGGTGACGTCAAGGACCGGGTCTGCGTCCTGGTCGACGACATGATCGACACCGCCGGCACGATCTGCGCCGCGGCTGACGCGCTGTTCGACAACGGTGCGGCGGACGTCCTGGTGGCGGCCACCCACGGCGTGCTCTCCGGCCCGGCCGCGGACCGGCTGAAGAACTCGCGGGTCAGCGAGTTCGTGTTCACCAACACGCTGCCGACCCCGGGGCAGATCCAGCTGGACAAGATCACCACGCTGTCCATCGCCCCCTCGATCGCGGCCGCGATCCGCGAGGTGTTCGAGGAGGGTTCGGTCACGAGCCTCTTCGAGGGCGTGCACTGACGAAGCCCGACGGCGGCGGCCCCGGTCCGGATCGGACCGGGGC